>QZIZ01000152.1 GCA_003599195.1 Deltaproteobacteria bacterium
TATGTAAAACCAAGGGGGTAACTCCGGTATTGATGACCATGGCCAGTAGAGTTAAAGATATTCCCGATGAAATAATCCTTAAAGCGGTAAAATTGCTGAAAGTTGATCTAACTTATCAGGAATTTAAAGAGTTATTCGACAGTATAAATGAGACTATTCGCAGTAAAGCCCATGAAAACGGCATCCCGGTCATAGATTTGGCCAGGCAGATTCCTCAAGATCGCGATCATCTGTACGACATGGTGCATCTCACGGATAAAGGCTGCCAGAGAGCGGCGGAAATCATCAGCAGCAATTTGTCTACCTTGTTATCCAATAAGAATTTAACCGTAACTTGGCATTAAACGGGTTACTTAAAAAATGCGTTCTTACCTCAAAAGGCGGTGGAGCAATACCCATCCGCAAAAAGACGAAGAGTGTTAAAGATAGCTATTACCGGGGGCGCCGGCTCGGGGAAGAGCGTGGTGGCCCGCATGTTCCAGGAATTGGGCGCGGCCGTCCTGGATGCGGATGAGATCGCCCGCCAGGTGGTGGCGGTGGGCGCGCCTGCCTGGCAGGAGCTGCGCCAAGCCTTCGGCCCCGAATACTTCTTGGAGGACGGCTCCTTGAACCGGCCGGCCATGGCACGTCTGGTCTTTGCCGACTCCGAGGCCCGGAAACGGCTCAACGCCATCGTCCACCCCTACGTAGCCAAAGAAATCCGGGAGCGCCTGGAGGGCCTGGAGCGCCGGGGCGCGGCCCTGGTCCTGGTGGAGGTGCCCCTGCTCTTCGAGGCCGGGTTGTCCGGGGGCTACGACAAGGTCATCGTGGTGGACGTCGGCCCCGGTGAACAGCGGCGGCGCCTCCAGGCCCGGGACCAAAGGTCCGCCGCGGAAATCCAGGGGATCATCGACGCCCAAATGCCGCTGGCCGACAAGGCGGCCCGAGCCGACTTCGTGGTAAACAATCGGGGATCTTTAGCCGAAACCCGCGGCCAAGTGGAGAAAATCTGGCAAGAGCTGCAAAAAGCATCTTGACAGAAAATGGGAAAATGGTTACCGTGACTAATAACCTGCCTTAAGAAAACCCGGCTTTGACCCGATACTACTAAGGACTTTAGGATAACCTCGATTACCATCCCCGTGGCTCGATTTTGAATTTATCCGTACTTTGTTTCTATTTTACCCTCGCGGTCGGCATTTCCCCACCGCTGCAGGCCTGATTTTATCCCCAGAAGCGCCTTCTTCACCGTCTGGAATCCAGAGGGCGAAGCGGTGCAGCCTCATTTTGAGGCCCGGCATTTCGCAGCAATCATAAGGCATTATTCATTTTTATAATTTATTAAGAGGAACTGATGAACTTATCCGAATTGAAGCATAAGAAAATCAACGAACTCGCGGCCCTGGCCCGGGATTTGAACGTGGAAGGCGCCGCGGGCCTGCGCAAGCAGGAACTCATCTTCGCCATCCTTCAGGCCCAGGTGGAGAAAAACGGCATGATCTCCGGGGGCGGGGTCCTGGAAATCCTGCCGGACGGCTTCGGTTTTTTAAGGGCGCCGGACTACAACTACCTCCCCGGCCCGGACGACATCTACGTCTCCCCTTCCCAGATCCGCCGCTTTAACCTGCGCACCGGCGACACCATCGCCGGCCAGATCCGCCCCCCCAAGGAGGGGGAGCGCTACTTCGCCCTCCTCAAGGTGGAAAGCGTCAACTTCGAAGACCCTGCGGTGGCCCGGGACAAGATCCTCTTCGACAACCTCACCCCGCTTTATCCGGAAAACCGCCTCAAACTGGAAACCGACCCGGATAATTACTCCGCGCGGGTGATGGACCTGATGACCCCGGTGGGCATGGGCCAACGCGGTTTGATCGTGGCCGCGCCCCGCACCGGCAAGACCATGCTGCTGCAAAACCTGGCCAACTCCATCGCCCGGAACCACCCGGAAGTGGTCCTCATTGTCCTTTTGATCGACGAGCGGCCCGAAGAAGTGACGGACATGGAACGCTCGGTAAAGGCGGAAGTGGTAAGTTCCACCTTCGATGAACCTGCGCAGCGCCATATACAGGTGGCGGAAATGGTCCTGGAGAAGGCCAAGCGCCTGGTGGAGCACAAACGGGATGTGGTGATCCTGCTGGACTCCATCACCCGGCTGGCCCGGGCCTATAACACGGTTATCCCCGCCAGCGGCAAGATTCTCTCCGGCGGCCTGGACGCCAACGCCCTGCAGAGGCCCAAACGCTTCTTCGGCGCGGCCCGGAACATCGAGGAAGGCGGCAGCCTGACCATCATCGCCACCGCCCTGGTGGACACCGGCAGCCGCATGGATGAAGTGATTTTCGAGGAATTTAAAGGCACCGGCAACATGGAGATTCACCTGGACCGGAAGCTCACCGAAAAGCGCGTCTTCCCGTCCATCAACATCAACAGCTCCGGCACCCGGAAGGAGGAACTGCTGCTGGCCCCCGAGGACCTGAACCGCATCTGGATTTTGCGGAAACTCCTGTCCCCCTTATCGCCGGTGGACAGCATGGAATTTTTGCTGGAGAAGTTAAAGGGCACCAGGAACAACAGCGACTTTTTGGCGGCCATGAACCGGTAATAGCAGTTTTTAGTTTTTAGTTTGAAGTAAAAATGGGCGTAATTTCTTACGCCCATTTTTATTGATAAATATCTACCTCTTAACTAATAACTTAAAACTAAAAACCGTCTTCAAACCCACTTGCTTTCTTTTTTATTCCAGTTTCTCCGGATTTCTTCCTTGTCCTTCTTGGTGGCGCCGAAGGCCGATTCGCACACCGACTCCCATTTTTGGGGATCGGAGCGGAAGTCCTTTTTATAACGGCTGGTGGGCGAATCCTTGCAAAAGATGGTGGGGACGCCGATGAGGCGCTCCACTTCGGCGTCGCACACCTGGCATTTCGTAAGCGGCGGATCGCTCATCTTCTGTTCCACCTCAAAGATATGGCCGTGGGCCTTACATTTGTATTCGTAGGTCGGCATCTTGCTCTCCTTGAAACCCGCCAAAATTCTTGACACATTCCCGGCGTAAGAGTAGTTTTAGCAAAAATACAGCTTATTTTTACCATTTTTTTCCCCCGAAGCCAAGATTTTCCAGTTTGGCGATGATGGCCGGGGGAACCAGTGGCCAGTAGAAAATGAGTTGTGCCTTAGCCCTCTTTTTATACTGCTCACTGCTTACTGCACTGTGCTCACCTCACAAGGAGGCCACCATGCAAATACCTGCCTTACAAAGCGTGACCGTGGAAATTCTGGTGGACAACTTCTTTGACATCTTTGAGCCGTCTAAGCCGGGGGTGGTGGAACGCGCGGTTCTGGGCAAGCTGAAAAAGCCCCTGGTGGCCGCGCACGGCTTGGCCATGCTCCTCACCCTGGACCACGACGGCAGCCAGACCAAAATCCTGGTGGACACCGCCAACTCGCCGCTGTCCTTTTTCAACAACCTGGAGGCCATGGAACACGAAGCGGCGGAGATCGACGGAGTGTTTTTAAGCCACGGCCACCCGGACCATTACGGCGGCCTGCTGGAATTCTTAAGCCGGCGGGGACCAGGGCTGCCGGTTTATTTTCATTCCGACTGCTACTTCCCTAAGCTCCTGATCACCCCCCGGGGCCGGGTGGGGCCTTATGTCCTGGAGAAGGAAAAACTCGTAGCTGCCGGGGCCCAGCTCCACGAAAACCAGGGGCCAACCCTGCTCCGGGACCTGGCGCTCTTGACCGGCACGGTGGAGGCCACCACCCCTTACGAAAAGCCCCTCCCCGGCTTCAAGCGGGTGGTTCAGGGGCAGGAGGAACCCGATCCCTTCAGCGACGAACAGGCCCTGGTGGTGAATGTGGCGGGTAAAGGCCTCGTGGTCATCGGCGGCTGCTGCCACCCGGGGATCGTCAATATGACCAGGTACGCCCAGAAGCTCACCGGCATCGATAAAGTGGCCGCGATCATCGGCGGCTTTCACCTCACCGCCGGGGGCGACGACCTCATCAACGGCACCATCGACGGCTTGAAGGAACTGAATCCCGGCCTCGTCCTGGCCGGACACTGCACGGGTTTTAAGGCCCTCACCAAGTTGGCTGCGGAGCTGCCCAACAATTTTATGGTTAGCTGCGTGGGCACGAAGGTGATTATCTAAGGCAGTGATCAGTAATCAGTGAGCAGTGAGCAGCAAAAATCGAGCCCCGATACCCCTTTCTACTGATTACTGATCACTGATCACTGATTACTTTCACCGGCCTTCGCATCACTGGAAGACTATGAACCCACTGACTCCCGGCGAAGAAACCATGATCGCCGCCCTGGCCCGGCAGGTCAAAGACGGGGATAAGGCCGCATGCGGCACGCTCTCGCCCATGCCGGCGGCAAGCCTGTGGCTGGCGAAGCTCACTCATGCGCCCGAGGCCGAGGTGTTCGTGGCCGGGAGCCGGGATTGGCCCTTCGAGGGCGAGTGGCAGGGGTTCTTCGATTTCGCCCAGCAGGGGAAACTGAACCTCTTTTATCTAAGCGGCGCGCAAATCGACGGCCGGGGCAACATCAACCTCATGGCCGTGGGGGATTACCGACGGCCTCAAGTTCGCCTGCCCGGAGGCGCGGGCTCCGCGATTTTGGCTTACGTGGTGGAGCGGGTGGCGCTGTTTAAGACCGCGCATGACCGCCGGGGTCTGGTCCCGCAGGTGGACGTGGTCACCGCCGCGGGATATACCCCTGAGCTCACCGAGCGGCAGCGTCCGGGGCGGGTGACCTGTCTGATCACTCCCAAGTGCGTTTTTGATTTTGCTCCCCCCGGGCCGCCGGTATTGGCGTCCCTGCATCCCGGGGTGAACCTGGAGGAAGTGCGGCGGTTCACCGGCTTCGAATTTCAGGTCCATGCCGAAACCCCGGCGACTCCGGCCCTCGAGCCGCAGGCCCGGGAATTGCTGTACGGTCCGGTGAAGGAGAAATTGGTCCAGGTCTATCCATTTTTCGCCGCGCGCTTGGCCGCGGTTTGAAAATGATCTTTGATTACTGAATCATTGATCACCGATCACTCACTGGTAACATATCTCTATGCCGGACTTTGGCGATAATTCTCTGGGTCAAGACCACTTCCCCTTCCTCGCCCACCTGGAGGTGCCGCCGGCGTGGGAAGCCGCGAGCCGGCTGTTTTTGGAGCGGGGCGGGCCGGTCATGGTCCTGGGCGCGCCGGACACCGGCAAAAGCACGCTGAGCCGTTTCCTGGTGTATAAATCTTTTACTGCGGGTCTGCCCACGGCCCTGGTGGACCTGGACCTGGGCCAATCCCACCTGGGGCCGCCGGCCACCCTGGGGTTGGGGCTCTTCCCCCCGCGCCTTCCCGGAGACGACAGCCTTTTTCCGGAGAGCCTCTATTTCATCGGGCAGACTTCGCCGGTGGGGAGTATCCTGGAGGTCTCGGTGGGTTGCCGGGTGCTGGCGGACCAGGCCGCGGCCAAAGGTGTCGCCCGGGTGGTGGTGAACACCAGCGGCCTGGTCCATGGCCCCGCGGCCCTGCGTTTGAAAAGGACCCAGGTGGAGCTGCTGCACCCCCATCTGCTGTTGGCCTTGCAGCGGGAAGAGGAGCTGGAACCCTTGCTCCAGACCCTGTGGCGGGACGGAGACGGCGGCGGAGTCCCCGCGGGCTGGACCCTGCTCCGGCTGCCGGTTTCTTCCCGGGCGTCCCGCAAGTCTCCCGAAGACCGGCGCCGCTACCGGGAAGAGCGTTTCCGCCGCTATTTCCAGGAGGCCCGGCGCCTGACGCTGCCCTGGCGCTCCCTGGGCTGGGAAGGCCTGCCCTGGGGCCGGGGGGCGCCCCTGGCGGCCGGAGAGCTGGAGCGGTGCAGCCAAATCCTCGGGGTGCCGGCGCTTTATGGGGAGGCCTCCGGAGAACGGAAGCTGCTGTTGGTTGAGGCCCCACCCCGGGAGAGTCCGGCCGGACCGGGAAGCGAGTCCCTCCACTGGCTCACCTGGAGCGGCATGCACCTGCGGCTGGTGGGTTTTCTGGATGGCGCCAGGCGCACCCTGGCCCTGGGGTTGATCCTGCCCGGGGCCTGGAACCCGGAGGAGATGTTTTTCTGGACCCCTTTAAGCATCGACGCCGCGCTGCGGGTGCGGTTTCTGAAGGTGGGAAAAATGCGGTTAACTTTAACAGGGAAGGAACTGGCCGATGTGTGAACTCTTTGCCATGTCTGCGGGCCATCATTATACGGCCCACGAGTATCTTCCTCCCTTTGCCGCCCGGGCCCGGGAGAATATCAGCGGCTGGGGCATCGGCTTCTTCCGGAACGGCCAGGTGCACATTGAGAAGTCCTGCGAAGGGGTTTTTGCCGGGGATATGATGCACGACAGTTTCAGCCGCCTGGCCCGGGTGATCGACAGCCGCATCATCCTTTCCCATATCCGCTGCCCCAAGAGCGGACATCAGAAAGAATCCCACGCCCAGCCCCTCACCGACTCGTTTCTGGATCATAACTGGCTCTTCATTTTCAAAGGGGAATCCCCGAAATTGATGAGCTACCAGAGCACCAGGCCGCTTATGCGCGAGGAACTGCTGGCCGCCCGGGTTTTCGAGTTTGTCCGGGATGAAATGGAGTCCGGCTTCGCCAGCCGCCACCGCCAGAGCCTTTATCAGGTCATGGCCCTGGGGTGCAAGAAATTGATTACCAATTATCCCGGCAGATACACCTTTTTCATGGCCAATGAAACCGTGATCTTTGCCTTCTTCAACATCGCCCAGGTCCTCACTTACCAGGACCCCAACGCGGTGGGGGAATTGCTGCTGGTGACCACGGTCAGCGGCGGTCTCACCGAAACCCCGGATAATTGGAGCGCCTATTCCCAGCAGGACCAGTCCCGGGGGCAGATCCTGATCATCTCCGGCGCGGACCTGCTTTATCAGGGCCATCTCTGATGTGCGACCTCTTTGCCCTGTCCGCGTCCAAAAACTATACCGCGGCCGCGTCCCTCCCTTTGTTTGCGGTGCGGGGGCGGGCGAACGTCCACGGCTGGGGCATCGGCTTCTTCCGGAATAATGTGCCGGTGGTGGAAAAGTCCGGAGAGAAGGTCTTCACCGACGGCCGCCTCCACGGCTCTTTCCAGCGCCTGGCCCGGGTGGTGAACAGTCCCACCATCGTCGCTCATATCCGCTACAAATCCAGCGGGCAGGTGGACGAATGCCATGCCCACCCCTTTACCCTGGATTTTTGGGGGCAATCCTGGATCTTTGCCCACAACGGCAAGGCTCCGGCCATCGAGCCTTATTTGAGCCGCCGTCAACCGGTTTTGGAGGCAAAAAGCGACTCGGCCCGGGCGTTGGAATACTTAAGGGATTTCTTTATGGAGACCGAACCCCGCCGGGCCTCCACCCCTTTCATCCTGGTCATGAAAGAGGCCTTGAGAAGCCTGCTCAAGGATTATCCGGGGGAGTACAATTTTCTTCTCACCAACGGCCGGGTCCTCTGGGCCTTCACCAATCACCGCCAATTTCTGCTGTTGAAGGGGAGCAAAAAGCTGGAGGAAGCCTTGCTGCTCACCACCATCGACGAGGGCCTGAGTGCGGAGGACTGGAAAAGGATCGTGGCCAGGCCGGGGAGCGGGGGGAAACTCCTTCTGATAGCCGGCGGGGACCTCCTGCATCTGGAGGATTTGGACCCGGTTTCATCCCCTTAAGGCCCAAGCGATATATCCAGGTTTTCATATCCTACCTAAGATACTCCCAAAAAATCTCTTAATAGTTTGTGATCAGCTAGCGTCTAATGGTAATATAGCGGCCATCTGAAAGCGGCCCGATAGCAAAATCACCTGCCGGTGGTTAATTTGACATCTCGTTTGATGAGTCTTACATTTGAATAATCTTCCGGATTTCTCCCGGTTGGGGGTAAAGGAGGTGAGAGAGGGAAAGTAAACCCCGAACAAGTCTTGTGCGCGCTTTTAGGTTGAAAAGAGAAATCTGCAGGAAGCCTGGAATGATAAAGATGCCAGATTCCTCCAGCACTTAGAACCCCTAATCTTATTAAGGAGTTACCACATGAGACGAAAACCCTTTTTGGGGTTCATGGCCCTGGTTCTCAGCCTGGCTTTGGTCCTGGGCGCGGGCGCTCCGCGGCCGGCCCAGGCGGGCACGGAAGACGCGGCCATGTTTTACGAGGAACTGGCCCAGCACGGCGAGTGGGTGGATTACGAGAATTACGGCCCGGTGTGGCATCCCACCAATGTAGACCAGGACTGGCGGCCGTATGTCAACGGCCGCTGGGTGCCCACCGAACAGGGCCAGATTTTTGAGTCCCAGGAACCCTGGGGTTGGGCCACCTACCATTACGGCAACTGGATGCCCACCTCCTCTTACGGCTGGTGCTGGGTGCCGGGGCGCACCTGGTATCCCTCCACGGTCACCTGGCGGACCAGTCCGGAAACCGTGCCGGTGGACCAGTCCTACATAGGCTGGGCTCCGATTCCGCCTCCCAACTACGTGCCGCCTCCGGCTTATGCTCCCGCGGGCTACTACCCGGGAAGCCCGGTGGCGGACCTGATTACCGCGCCGTTCTATGTCTTCGCCGCGGCCACCAGTTTCCTGCTGGGTTTCGGGCAGCCTTACACTCCCGCCTATTCCTATGGCGGCTGCGGCTGTCTGGCGCCGCCGGCATACGTGCCGGTGATCTATCCCAGGGCACCGCTGCTTACCAGCTACTATACACCCGCCTACTATCCTCCCGCTTTCGTGGGGGCGGGCCTGGGACTGGGCCGGGCGGCTTACGCCTTCGGGCCGTCGCCGGTATATCTTTCCCGGGTCACCAATATCAACCGGACCGTCATTAACAAGACGATCATCAACAATACCACCAACATCACCAACATCAGGAACGTGAGAGCGCCCCAGGCGGCCATTACCCGCAATGTGGCCATCAGGAATATCCAGCCGCCGGCCTTGACCCAGGGGCAGCGTCTGCCCGCGGTGAAGCAGGTGACCAATGTGAAACAGGCCCAGGCCAACCTGGGGAAACCCAATATCATCCCGGCCCCCAAAGGCGCGCCGAAGCTGACGGCCCAGATTCCCAAGGCCACTGTGGGCCCCGCGCCCGCTAAAGGGATAGTGGGAACCGGATTGCCCTCCGGAGCCACCAAAAAACTGACCCCCGCGCAGCAGGCCCAGGTGCAAAAACTGTCTCCTAAACAGCAGATTACGCCTGCGGCCCCCACCGTCAAGGCCGGAAAACCCGGAGTCCCTCCGGCTGTAGCCCCGGCCCCTGCGGCTAAACCTGGCGCGCCTCCGGCACCCGCAGTTCCGGGCAAACCAGGGGTTGCGCCCACCCCTGCCGCTCCCGGCAAGCCGGGTGTGGCGCCGAGGCCTGCCGTCCCCGGCAAACCGGGAGTCGCGCCGACTCCCGCTGCTCCGGGAAAACCTGGTGTTGCGCCCACGCCCACCGCTCCGGGGAAACCGGGAGTAGCGCCTACAGCTCCTGCCCCGGGCAAACCGGGAGTCGCGCCTACAGCTCCTGCCCCGGGCAAACCGGGAGTCGCGCCTGCGCCTCCCACCCCTGGAAAACCGGGAGTGGCGCCGGCGCCCACCACCAAGCCCGGCGTGGCCCCTACACCCGCGAAGCCGGGCGTGGCTCCGCCAACCCGGGGCAAACCGGGTGAAGCTCCGCCTGTTTCCGGAGTCAAGCCCACCACACCGGGGGTGACTCCGCCGACACCCAAACCCGGGGTGACCCCGCCGGGGCCGGTGCGCAAGCCGCCCGAGGCCGGGAAACCGGGAGTGGCCCCAACCCGGCCGGGAGTGACTGCCCCTACACCCAAGCCGGGGGTGACCCCGCCGGGGCCGGTGCGCAGACCCGAAACCAAGCCGGCGGCGCCGCCGTCCGGACCGCCCTCCGGGTTTAAACCGCCCACCACCGGGCCGGGATTTCAAAGACCGGGAACCCAACCGGCGACGCCCCAAAGAGTGACGCCAACGCCGCCCTCGAGAAGGCCGGAACCGACGTCGCCTCCCAGGGCAACGCCTGCTCAACCGACGCCGCAGCGGGCCACCCCGCCGTCGCCGCCGCGCCGGCCGACTGCGCCGCCGCCGACAACCCGGCCCGCACCGCAGCCGACGCCCCAGCGGGTAGCGCCGCAACAGCAGCCGCGGCCGCAAGCCCCGCCCCAGCGGGTAGCGCCGCAACAGCAGCCGCGGCCCCAACCTGCTCCCCAGCGGGTAGCGCCGCAACAGCAGCCACGGCCGCAGCCGGCTCCTCAGCGGGCAGCGCCGCAGCCGCAGCAACGACCGCAGCCGCAGCAAAAGCCGCAGCCGCAAAAGCAGCAGCAGCAACAACAACAGCAGCAGCAAAAAGATAAAAGGCCGGGGCAGCAGTAAACTCTCCCGGCTGATCTGACGGACCTTACCCGGGTTTCCACTCCTTAGGGGTGGAAACCCGGCTTTTTTTCTGCTACTGTTTTAACCGAAAACTGAAAACCGAAGACCGAAAACCGTCTTTAAAGGAGGGGAAATGGCTACCATCCAGGCAATCAACGCCTGGGAGATCCTGGACTCCCGGGGCCAGCCCACGGTGCTGGCGAACATACAGTTGGACAACGGCATCCGCACGGTGGCGGCGGTGCCCTCCGGCGCCTCCACCGGCGCCCACGAGGCCCTGGAACTGCGGGACGGCGACCCCGGCCGCTATCAGAAAAAAGGCGTACTCAAGGCCGTAGGCCATATCCGGGAGATCATCGCCCCGGCCCTCCGGGGTCAGAATCCATTGGAGCAGGGCTTGATCGACCGGCAGTTATGCGCCCTGGACGGCACCCCAACGAAAAGCCGCCTGGGGGCAAACGCCATTCTCGCGGTGTCCATGGCCGTGGCCCGGGCCGGAGCCGCGCTCAGCGGGCTGCCCCTATACCGTTATCTGGGAGGCACCGGCGCCGACATCCTGCCCATGCCCATGTTGAACATCATTAACGGCGGGGCTCACGCCACCAATAATCTGGATATCCAGGAATTCATGATCATGCCGGTGGGCGGAGCCACCTTTGCCGAAGGGCTGCGGATGGCCGCGGAAGTCTTCCATACTCTGAAGAAGGTGCTCTCCTCTCGAAAACTGGCCACCGGCGTGGGAGATGAAGGGGGATTCGCGCCGGACCTTCCCTCCCATGAAGCCGCCCTGGACCTGATCATGGAGGCCATCGAGAAGGCCGGCTATCTTCCCGGCAAACAGGTGGTCCTGGCCCTTGATCCTGCGGCCTCGGAATTTTTCGACGAATCGACCAATGAGTATGTATTCAAAAAAGGAGACAACTCCCGGCGCACCGCCCAGGCCATGACCGATTACTACCAGTCCCTGATCTCCCGTTATCCCATCGTCTCCATTGAAGACGGTCTGGCGGAAAACGACTGGGACGGCTGGCAGCACCTGACCAGGACCCTGGGGGGCAAGCTGCAACTGGTGGGGGACGATATCTTCGTCACCAACGTGCAATTCCTGAAAAAAGGGATTGAGCTGGGCGCGGCCAACGCCATCCTCATCAAGCTGAACCAGATCGGCACGGTCACCGAGACCCTGGCGGCCATCAACCTGGCCCGCACCTACGGCTACCGCGCCGTTATCTCCCACCGCTCCGGGGAGACCGAAGACACCTTTATCGCCGACCTGGCGGTGGCCACCGGCGTGGGCCAGATCAAGACTGGGTCCGTGTCCCGGTCGGAGCGCATCGCCAAATATAACCGCCTGCTCCTCATCGAAGCGGACTTGGGCCCCGCGGCCCGCTTCCGGGAGGACCCTTTCTGGGAGAAGCGAGATTAAAAGAGCTTTAAGATTTTGACTTTTGCCTCTGCTGCTGCTAATCTGGCTTAACTCCATAAAATGACCTGAACGCTTGCATAAGGGGGGGATTCATGCTGCGCACAGGGAGAAAATGGCTGGCAGCAATCATGCTGGCCGCGCTCTTGGCGTTCCCGGGGGTAGTCTGGGGGGAAGGCTTCAATTACGGCAGTTTCAACCGGGAGGTGGGGCTGCGGTTCGGCTACGGTAAAAATACCAAGGGCGCGGACGTCCGTCTCTACAGCCTGTTACCCCACTGGGGCATTTTTCTCATTAAACCCGGACAGAGATGGGGGGTGGGCCTCTCATTTGTGGTGGAGGGCATCTTCAGCGTCGCCGACGCGGAAAGCACCGGCTTCGAACTGGGTTTCACGCCCATGCTGAAGCTGAGGCTGCCCCTGGGCACCGCAGCCTCGCTATTTATCGAAGGTGGCGCAGGCATGATCACCGAGAGCTTTGACAGCCCGGCCCTGGCCCATGCCTTTAATTTTACCCCCCAGGTGGGGGGCGGCCTGGACATCGCCCTGATGCCCCAGTTGGGCCTCACCGTGGCCTATCGCTTCCGCCATTCCTCGAATGCCGGGCTCTATGATGAAAACCCCGCTTTCAATGTCAACTTTTTCCACGCGGGCCTGACCTATTTCTATTAATTGATTCAGGTTTAAACCCGGCTTTTTCCCTCCGCCCATCCACCTCGATGGGCGGTTTTTTTTATTTTTCTTCTGCCCCGCCTTGACAGTCCAGTAATCATTATTATCTGATAGTTGTTCATGGAAAATCTCATGGAAAAATTGCGGGACCGGCGGATTGCCGTGACTCCCCAGCGTCTGGCGGTATTGGCCGCGCTCGACACCCTGCCTGACCATCCCAACGCGGAGACGATTTATCAGGAGGTGCGGCGGCGCCTTCCCGCCATTTCCTTCAACACGGTGTATAAAACCCTGGAGGTCTTCTGTCAAAAGGGCCTGGCCATCAAGGTCAATCCACTCCATGAAATGGCCCGCTACGATCGAGTCACCCGTGATCATGCCCACCTCATCTGCCGGAGCTGCCACCGCATCATGGATCTGGACTGGCAGCCTCCGCCGCTGACTTCGTTATCTCCGGAGATGCTTCATGGCTTTGTCCCGGAACAGCAACGCCTGACGGTCTGGGGCTTATGCCGCCGCTGTCAGGAAAAACCGACTGGAGGAGTAAATGGCTACAGCAGTGGGACAGACTTATGTCTGTAAGATTTGCGGCAACAAAGTGAAAGTTTTGGAAGCCGGCGGCGGCGCTTTGGTCTGCTGCGGCGTGCCCATGAAATTGACGGAAGGCAATCAATAGCTGACTTAAAAAGGAGAACCATAATGGGAAAGACAGTGGAAGATCTCAAAGAAGCATTTGCCGGGGAATCCCAGGCTAACCGGCGTTATCTGGCCTTCGCGGCCAAAGCGGAACAGGAGGGCTACGCCCAGATCGCCCGGCTCTTCAGGGCCGCGGCCGCCGCGGAGACCGTCCACGCCCATAACCACCTCAAGGTCTTAAAGGGCGTCAGATCCACCTCGGAAAACCTTCAGGAGGCCATTGACGGCGAGACCTCCGAGTTTCGGGAGATGTATCCCCGGATGATCGCCGACGCCCAGGCCGAAGCCAATAAGGAGGCGGAACGCACCTTCACCTTCGCCAATGAAGTTGAAAAGATCCACGCCGCCCTTTTCGAGAAAGCCCTGAAAAACCTGGCGGACAAGACCATGGTGGAGATGTACGTCTGCTCCATCTGCGGCCACACCGTGGAGGGGGAGCCACCGGAGAAATGCCCGGTGTGCAACGCGGTGAAGAAGTTCTTCAATCGGGTGGATTGAGTTGAGGGGGCAAAAGGGAAAAAGGGAAAGAGGGGAAAAGGGATAGGTTGCCGTATTAATCACCGCTTTCCCCTTTTAACATTTTCCCCTTTTCGCCCCTAACCCATAACTGCTTCAAACAATAAAGGAATCAAATATGGGACTGAAACTATTTCGTTGTAAGATCTGCGGTGATCCTTATCTTGGTAGCGAGCCGCCCAGCTTCTGCCCCTTCTGCGGCGCGCCCGAAAGATACATGCAGCCCGCGGAGGAATACGTGGACCGGAACACGGTCCCCAATCTCAGCGCCAAATCCCGGGAAAACCTGGAGAAGGCCCTGGACCTGGAGGTGAAAAACGCCTCTTTCTACCTGTGCGCCTCCAACTGCGCGCCGGACGCCTTTTCCCAGGCCATGTTCAAGGCCCTGTCCCGCACCGAGGCGGAGCACGCCTCCCTCATCTGCAAGATCCTCAAGGTGCCCAAACCCGAGATCAAACCGGATGACAAAGCCTGCCTGAAGGACCCCAAGGCCAACTTCGCGGCGGCCCACGAACGGGAGACAAGGGCCGTGGCCTTTTACGGCCAATCAGCCAAGGAAGCTACGGAAGAGCGGGTGATAGAGGTATTTTCCGCGTTGACCGAGGTGGAGACTTATCACATCGCCCTGTCGGAAGCGCAGAGATGAGAGAAGTGATCAGTGATCAGTTACCAGTAATCAATGAAAAACAACTGACGCCTAACCCCTAACCCCTGATCACTGATCACTGATTACTGGCACCCCCTCCTTCCTCCCCCTCCAACCTCTCCAAGGCTAACCGGGCGGCCGCTTGGGCCGCCTGCTTCTTGCTGGGGCCTTCGCCCTGGGCCAACGCTTCGGGGCCCAGCCGCACTTCCACCCGGAAGCGCCGGTGGTGGCTGGGGCCGCTTTCCTCCAGGAGGTGGTAGTCCGGGGAAAGCTTGAAACGGGCCTGGGTGAATTCCTGGAGCGCGGTCTTAAAGTCTTGCCAGGGGAGACGAGCCTTGGTTTCCAGCAGCGGGCCGAACCAGTTCCGGACGATCTTTTGCGCGGCCTTCAGGCCCCCGTCCAGGAAGCAGGCCGCCAGGACCGCCTCCAGGGCGTCGGCCAGGAGCGACGGCTTTTCCCGGCCCGCCTGGCTTTCTTCCCCCTTTCCCAAGAGGAGGTGGGGACCCAGGTCCAGTTGCCGGGCCAGGGACGCCAACTGGCGGGCGTTCACCAGCGCGGCCCGGCTCCGGGAGAGTTCCCCCTCAGAGCTCTGGGGGAAAGAAGCCAGGAGCAGGTCGCTGATGGCGAGCGCCAGGACCGCGTCCCCCAGAAACTCCATTTGCTCGTTGCTGGCCCCGGTCTCCGGCCGCTCGTGGGCATAGGAACTGTGGCGCAGGGCCTGCTCCAGGAGACGCAGGTCCTTAAACCGGTGCCCCAATCTGCGGGCCAAGGCCCTGAGTTCTTTCTGACGCTCCGGGGGCAATTCCGGGCCGGAGTTGTTAATTTCTTCTTTCATTCCCCTTCCTGCGCGTGAAACCCAATCCGCCGGCGCTTGGGTTCCGGAGAGGCCATAAGCTTGCGGATGGCGTCGAAGACCACCTTGAACTGGGCGTCGTACTTCTTTTCCAGGGCTTCCAGCTTGCGGGCCAGGTCCGCATGGGAGGCCAGCATCCGGCGCAGCATGATAAAGGCCCGCATGATCTCGATGTTCACCGCAATGGCCCTGGGTGAATTAAGCACGCTGGAGAGCATGGCCACGCCTTGTTCTGTGAAGGCAAAAGGAGGATAGCGACGGCCGCCCCACTGGCTTGAGGTCACAAATTGTGACCTCAAGATGTCGAACTCCTCCTTGGTCAGTTGAAACATGAAGTCCGGCGGAAAGCGTTCTATTTGGCGCTTGACAGCCTGGAGAAGAACTTTGGTGGCGACATCGTATAACGTGGCCAAGTCGGCATCCAAAATTACCCGCTCTCCCCTGATCAAGAGGATGGATCGCTCATCCGTGCAGCCGGTATCAAGGATTGCTCAATTCTCATAAACCAAATTCCTCTGGCTATCTCTGGGTGTCATCTAATTGGAATACCGCATCTTCCAACTTGAGGTCACAAATTGTGACCTCAAGATTCCCGATTTCTCCTTGATTTACGCGGCCTTCTGATTTTGAGGTCACAAATTGTGATTTCAAAAGGTCGATTTCCTCATTTGTCAAAAGGTCGATTTCCACATTTGCAAAACCCCAAAAATGACTAAAAAACTGAAAACTGACTTGTCCTCTTTTACCAGGGATTTCCCGGCAAAGAAAGAATATTCCTTGACATGCTGAGGAATTAAGCTACTATAGCAAATGATTCTCAATTAATATAGTATTAACATAACGGCCATGAAGTCGGAATTACAGGTATTCCAGGATTATATCCGGCTGCGGGAATTGCGGCGCACCCCGGAGCGGGAGCGCATTCTCCAGGAGATCTTTGAGATTCATGGGCATTTCGACGTGGACGGCCTCTATTTGCAGCTTAAGCAGAAAGGCGTCAAGGTCTCCAAGGCCTCCATCTATCGGGCCTTGCCCCTGTTCATTGACTGCGGTCTGGTCCGGGAGGTGGAGTTCAGCAACGGCCACTGGCATTACGAGCACATTTACGGCCACTCCCATCACAACCACTTGCGGTGCTTAAGCTGCGGGGAAATCCAGGAGTTTGAAAACCTCTTCCTCCATTGCCTGGAAGAGCAATTGGCCAAGGAATACGGCTATCGGATCAAGGGCCACCATCTCCAGGTGGAAGGCCTCTGCCCCGCATGCCGGCAGAGGGAAGACGAGGCCGGCCGCTCATGAGCAGTGGGCTCAGCCGGAAATTATAAAAAATCGGCAGGGCGGGCATCATCCTGCCGTCCATCGTAATTGGTGCGTAAGACGCACCCTACTTTTTTATGAAAAGGGCAGAAATGACAACTAATCTGGCAATAAACGACCTCCCGCTGGCCCAGGTGCAGCCGGGGCAGCGGGTGCGCATCACCGGCTATCAGGGGGGGCGGATGCTTCGGGCCCGACTATTGGCCCTGGGCCTGAACCTGGGCCGGGAAGTAGATATTCTGCAAAACAACCGGGGCTTGATCATCGTCGGCTTAAACGGCGGCCGGGTGGCCCTGGGCCGGGGCATCAGCCAAAAAGTTATGACCGAGCCGGTGGGGGATTAGCTTTCAGTTGGCAGCGGTCAGCTTAAGGGCTTAAAAGCCCATGGGATTAAAACCAGAGTCGAGTTTAACCCGAGGAGTTCGCCCAATATTTTTTAAAAAGCTGAAAGCTGACTGTTGAAAACCATAATTCAGGCAACGATTTCTCTCAACCATTCTTTAAAAATCCCGATATGTATATCTAACACCCCCTCTGTGTAATACTTTTTCTGCCCCAATTACCTCCGTTAAAGGCGGTTCCCGGATGTTGCGGCACCTGGCTTTGGTTTGCTGTTTCCTGTTTGCCTTGGCAGTGGTTTTTCACCCTGCGGCGGTCCGGGCCGATTGGCTGCAAGACCTGGAGGACGACGCGGTCGCCTGGATGGCCGAGCAAGGTTCACCCGGCATGGCCATCGCCATTGTCAAAAATGATGCGGCCATCTATCTCAAGGGCTTCGGCCGCCTGAGCGTTGATTCCTCTTCTCCTGCGGTCGACGCCGACACGGTCTTTCTCATCGGCTCCACCAGCAAGGCGTTCTGCTCCGCCCAGATCGCAGTGCTGGCGGATCAGCATAAGCTGGCCTGGAATGATCCGGTGCGAAAGCACCTCTCCTCCTTCCGGATGTCCGACCCCTGGGTCGACGCGCAGTTTCAGGTGGAGGACCTGCTGTGCCACCGCAGCGGCCTGCACATGTTTTCCCTGACCATGATGGAGGTTCTGGAATACTCCACCACCGCGCGCTTGCGGGGCATCCGCTTTCAGCCGCCCTTCAGCAGTTTTCGCTCCGCGTTTGCTTATCAGAACTGCATGTACATCGCGGCCGCGAAACTCGTGGAAGCCGTGACCGGGCAAAGTTGGGGGGACAACCTCACCGCCAGCATCTTCACGCCCCTGGGAATGACCCGCAGTGTTACCACCCAAGCCGCAGTGAACCAGATGAAAAACGTGGCCCCCGGACACCTGCGCCTCGATAACGGCAGTCTTTGGCCCATTCCCCGGAACTGGTTCTGGAATTCCACCCAGACCAAATCCCTGGCCGCGGGGGGCGTGCGCACCACCGCCCATGATCTTGGCCAATGGCTGCGGTTCCATCTGTCCCAAGGGAAGTTGGGTACTCAGCGAATCGTTTCGGAAGCCAACATGCGCTACCTCCATGCCCCCATGGTGCTGGAGGCGCCCTGGGAACACAACCCCGGATCGCCGTATTGGGGCCCCGTGGCTTACTGCGCCGGGGCCTGGCAGTATTGGGGGCTGTCGCCGCAGCCCTTTCTCTTTCATGACGGCGGCGCCATGGGCAGCGGCAGCGCCATCGGTTTTGCGCCCGGAGCCGGCATCGGCATTGCGGTGATCAGCAACGTGGAAGCGGGGGATGGCCTGGCCGCCCGGATTGTCTGGCGGTTCTATGACCTCTACTTCGGCAGGGACGTCTCCAAGGCCCAGGTGGAACAGCAGGTGCTTAAAATGCGGCAGCGGTCCCGGCCGGCTCCGGCCCCGGCTTTGCGCCTTGCGGCCGACCGGGCTCCCGACCTGCCCCTGGAGAGCTATTGCGGGGTCTACCACAATCCGGCTTATGGCGACTTCGTAGTCAGCCAAGCGGACCGCAAACTGTGGATCACCATGGGGCCGCAGCAATTCCGGGCCGAACTGGCGCCCGCGGCGTCCGGGGGGAATGCCTTTTTGGCATACCTGCCCGGTTATCCCGCCGGGTATGAGTTTACCATCCCCATGACCTTTGAATTCCCGGCCTCCGGCCCGGTAAAATTGTTCACCGGCCCGATTATGCACGACCCGCAGGAAGAATTTACCCGCACCGGCAATTGATGCCGTTTTCAGGTTTCGGTTTTCGGCAAAAGAATGGCAACGTGGAGGAGAAAATGCGGCTTTCCCGAGGGATGTTGAGAAACCTGGCGTTGGTTGGCGGTTGCCTGTTGACCCTGGCGCTGGTGTTCCACCCCGGCGCCGTCCGGGCCGATTGGCTGCAGGACCTGGAGCGTGACGCGGTCGCCTGGATGACCGAAGCGGGCATCCCCGGCATGGCCATCGCCATCGTCAAAAATGATGTGGTCATCTATGCTAAGGGCTTCGGCCACCGGAGCAATAATCCCAGTTCCGGTTTGGTTGACGCCGACACGGTCTTTGACATCGGCTCCTGCACCAAGGCTTTTGGCGCTGCCCAGCTCGCCATCCTGGCGGATGAGAAGCAGCTTGCCTGGAATGATCCGGTCAGAAATCACCTGTCCTGGTTTAAGATGTTCGATCCCTGGGTAAATAGGCAGTTCCAGGTGGAAGACCTGCTGTGCCACCGCAGCGGCCTGTCCTGGTATTCCTACCTGGGTATGTGTTTTTTAGGATACACGCCGGGCACGCAGGTGCGGGCCATCCGTTATCAAGAGCCCAGCACCAGCTTCCGCAGCGCCTTTGCTTATCAGAACCACATGTATGTCGCGGCTGCGAAACTCGTGGCCGCCAAGACCGGTAAGCTTTGGCGGGAAAATCTCTCGGAACGGATCTTCGAGCCCCTGGGCATGAACCGCAGCGTCACCACTCAGGCCGACGTGAACCAACTGCGGCCCAATGTGGCCACCGGACACCTGCTCCTGGAGGACGGCAGCCTGGCGCGCATCCCCCACAACTGGACCAACCATTTCGTTACCGATAACATGCTCGCGGCCGGGGCTGTTAAATCCACGGCCAATGATATGGCCCAATGGCTGCGGCTGAACCTGGCCTTGGGAAAATTCGGGGGCCGGCAGATCGTGACGGAAGGCAACATGCGCTACCTCCAGTCCCCTCGGGTGTTCGTATCCTCTTGGGAACACGGCCCCGCCTCGCCGTACTGGGGCCCCGTGTCCTATGGCCTCGGCTGGATGTACTTCGGTCTCGCGCCCCAACCGTTGATCACTCATGACGGCACCGAGGTGGGTTTTAAGGCCAGCGTGCTGCTGGTGCCCGGAGCCAACATCGGCATTGTGGTGCTCTCCAACCTAGGGACGGACTTAACCAGCGATCACAAATACGCAGCCAGGGTGCAGGTGCCGCAAAAGCTGGTGTTCCGTTTTTATGACCTTTACTTCGGCAGGGAGACCTCGCTGGCCCAATTGGAGCAGCAGGTGCTGGCGATGGAGAAAATTTCGGGGCCGCCTCCATCCCCGCCCCAAATCTCTCCGAAGGAACAGGCTCCCGCCTCCCCCCTGGAGAGCTATGTCGGGACCTACCGCCATCCGGCTTATGGCGACTTCGTGGTGAGCCTGGCGGGCGGCCAGTTGGAGATCACCATGGGGCCGCGGCAAATCAGCGCCCCATTGGAATACAACGACAAAGACCAACAATTCCGGGCCTATTTGCCGGATTACCACCCCGACTACCCGTTGTACCTGCCCTTCACCTTCAACCTGTCCTCCAGTCCGGCCACCATGACCCTGGTCACGGTGATGGGCTGGCCCCAAAACGACGTCTTCACCAGGACCAGTAATTAATTCATCCCTCCGGAGCAAAGCCCGGTCCCGGACCGGGCTTTTTTTATTTCCGGAGTTCTCTCCACAGGCTTCTGCTATTGACCCAACTGGTCAAATCCGCCTATGATAAAGAGGAATTAATTTTTAACTTAGCTCCGGTTTCAAGCGCCCGAGAGGGGCGGAATCCAGGAACTACCGTATACCGGGGAAAAACGGCCGCTAAAGTCCCCCCTCCCTTGAGGGGAGGGGGTTAGGGGGAGGGTGGCGACTTTAGGCCACAAGGGTCCAAAGACTCCACCCCCTCCCTGACCCTCCCCCCTCAAAGGGGGAGGGGAAAATGGAGGTATCGCTTCCCTTGGTAATTATTGCGATTTTCGGAGTTAAGGTAATAATAGAAAAAGCAACAGGTCTTGACCTTGGCCCTTACCCCACCGCCCTTGCCTCCGGAAATCGCCGCCCAGCCCCTGGAAACCCTGGAGGGCACGGTGGAGCGCATTACCTTCGCCGACCCGGAGTCCCACTACGCGGTGCTGCGCCTGAAGGTTAAGGGCCGGCGCCTGCCCGTCACGGTGGTGGGGGCCCTGGCCGCGGTGAGCGAAGGGGAGCAGCTCCATATCAAGGGGAAGTACGAAGTCCACCCCAGGTACGGAGAGCAGCTCCGGGCCGTGTGGTGGTACGCGGTGCTCCCCGCGACCGTGGCCGGGATCACCAAATACCTGGCCTCCGGACTGGTGAAGGGCATCGGCCCGGAGATGGCCCAGCGCCTGGTGGCCCACTTCGGGACCGAGACTTTGGAAGTCATCGACAACCACCGGGAGCGGCTCTTAGAGGTGCCGGGCATCGGCCCCAAGCGCCTGGAGCAGATCGGGGCGGCCTGGCAGGGGCAGAAGGAAGTCCGGGAGATCATGGTCTCCCTCCAGGGCCTGGGCGTGAGCCTGGGATTGGCCACCAAGATTTACCAGACCTATGGCGTCAAGGCCGTGGAGGTGCTCACCACCAACCCCTATCAACTGGCCCTGGACATCCAGGGTTTGGGGTTTCTCACCGCGGACCGCCTGGCCTCCCGGCTGAATCTGGACCCCCTGGCCCCGGCCCGCCTGGCCGCAGGACTGCTCCACGTCCTGGACACCCTGGCCGGGGAAGGGCATGTTTACGCGCCCCAAGAAAAGGTGTTCCAGCAAACCCAGGAAATGCTCCGCATCGCGCCCGAGCCCCTGGCCGGGTCGTTGAAAAGGCTGGAGCAGGAAGGCCGGGTGGTCATCGAAGAACTACCGGACGGCCCCGGGGTCTACAAACGCGGCGCCTGGGCCGCGGAAACGGGGGTGGCCCGGATGCTGGGGGCCCTGCTGGCCGCGCCGGGGGCCACCCCGCCCTTGCACCTGGACGGCCTGGTGGGCCTGGTCCAGAAAAACCGGGGCCTGGAGCTGGCACCGGAGCAGGCCGCGGCCGTGGCCGCGGCCCTGAAAGAGAAGGTCCTGGTCATCACCGGCGGCCCCGGCACCGGCAAGACCACCATCGTCAGCTGCATCCTGGATTTATATAGGGGCCTGGGGTCCAAGGTCCTGCTCATGGCCCCCACGGGCCGGGCCGCCAAGCGCCTTGGCGAAGCCACCGGTGCCGAAGCCACCACCATCCACCGGGCTCTGGAGTTTTCACCCCAGACCGGGGGCTTTAAGCGTTGCCCCACGGACCCTTTGAAGGCCCAGGTGGTGGTGGTGGACGAGACCTCCATGGTGGACATCTACCTAATGCACCACCTGCTCCGGGCCGTGCCCGCGTCCGCCCGCCTCATCCTGGTGGGGGATGCGCACCAGCTTCCGGCGGTGGGTCCGGGCAACGTCCTTAAAGACCTGATGGCCTCCGAGGTCCTCAAGGTCTGCCGCCTTACCCAGATTTACCGCCAGGCCCGGGAATCCCTCATCGTGGTCAACGCCCACCGCATCAACCAGGGGGAATATCCGGTGTTGCCCAAGTATTTCGGGAAGACCGACTTCGTCTTCCTGGAATTGGACGAGCCTCTGGCCTTGCAGCGCCGTCTTCTGGACCTGATGGCGAATGAGCTGCCCCGGCGCTACGGGTTCAACCCCCTCAAGGATTTGCAGGTGATCTCCCCCATGCACCGGGGGCCTCTGGGCATCCAGACCCTGAATCATCTCCTGCAGGAGCGCCTGAACGCCAAGAGCGAGACCTGGACCTGGGCGGGCCGCACTTTCCGCCGGGGCGACAAGGTCATGCAGCTCAGGAACAATTATTTAAAAGAGGTCTTCAACGGCGACATCGGCCAGGTTGTGGGGGTGGGTGGCGACAACGGCCAGCTTTTGATAAACTTCGAGGGCCGGGTGATTCCCTATGACCCCGGGGAACGGGAAGAGATCACCCTGGCTTACGCCATCACCGTGCACAAGTCCCAGGGCAACGAATTTCCCGCGGTGCTCCTGGTGCTCACCACCCAGCATTACCTTTTGCTCCAAAGGAACCTGCTCTATACCGGGGTCACCCGGGGCCGGCGGCTGGTGGTGCTTCT
>QZIZ01000167.1 GCA_003599195.1 Deltaproteobacteria bacterium
GGCCCTGGCCCAGGCCGACGTGGGCATGGCCATGAACACCGGCACCCAGGCGGCCAAAGAGGCGGGCAACATGATCGACCTGGACTCCAACCCCACCAAACTCCTGGAGGTGGTGGAGGTGGGCAAACAGTTGCTCATGACCCGGGGGGCCTTAACCACCTTTTCCGTGGCCAACGACGCGGCCAAGTATTTCGCCATCCTGCCGGCCATGTTCGTCATGGTTTATCCGGAAATAGCGCCGCTGAATCTCATGGGGTTGTCGTCGCCGCAAAGCGCGATTTTATCCGCGGTCATCTTCAACGCCATCATCATCGTCCTGCTCATCCCCCTGGCCCTGAAGGGAGTGCGCTACCGGCCCCTGGGCGCAGGCGCGCTGCTCAGGCGGTTGTTGCTGCTCTATGGTGTGGGAGGGCTTATTGCCCCCTTTGTGGGAATCAAGCTCATTGACGTGTTGCTGATGGGATTGGGGTTTTAAACTGCTTAGAAAAGATAACCTCACGCAAAGACGCAAAGTCGCAAAGGAAGAGACGCAAAAATGTTAGGGACTTTCAGCATTGCTTGCCGGGTTGCCTGTTTTACCCTGCTGCTCACCGGCCTGGCTTATCCGCTGTTGGTCACCGGCCTGGCCCAGGTCCTCTTTCCCGACAAGGCCAACGGCAGCCTGGTTAAGGATGAGCGGGGCCGGGAGGTGGGGTCCGAACTCATCGGCCAGCGGTTTTCCCATCCCGCCTATTTCCATTCCCGGCCGTCGGCCGCGGGGGAAACGGGTTATGACGCCCTGGCTTCCGGGGGGTCGAATTACGGGGTCGCTTCCCGGAAATTGCGGGATCGTGTTATAAGTGATTTGGAAAGCTTGAAAAAGCAGAATCCGGAAGCCGCTGCCCAGGTGCCGGCCGAGTTGCTGACCGCGTCGGCCAGCGGCCTGGACCCCCATCTTTCCCCCGCAGGCGTGCGGTGGCAACTGCCCCGGGTGGCCCGGGCCCGGAACGCGGCCCCGGAGCGGATCGAGGCCGTGGTCCGGGACTATACCGAGTCCCGGGACCTGGGCTTTTTGGGAGAACCCCGGGTGAATGTGCTGCTGTTGAACCTGGCTTTGGACCGGCAGTTTGGAAAGGCTTTTGGCAGTGAGCAGTGAGCGGCGAGCAGGGCCAGTAGCCAGTGATCAGTAATCAGTGATCAGTGATCAGTGATTCCTCGTTCCCGAGCTTTGCCTGGGGGTGAGTTGAAATGGCGAGACCTCTGCGAAAGTCCTTATTTTGTCATTCTGAACGGAGCGCAGCTTCGTTGCGAATCTGGCTTTTGTGGCGGCCCAAATGTCCATTCTGCCTGTAATCATCGGCATCACCGGGAAGAGCCTTGTCGCCAAAAACGAGATTCTTCGGTCGCTCCGCTCCCTCAGAATGACAAAGTGGGGAGACTTTCGCAGAGGTCTCATGGCCTCCAACCTTGAACTTTGAACTTTCATGAACGCCACCACCGACCGGGCTCAGGATTTTCTTGATTTATTGGAGCGCGCCAAGCGCGGGCGGCTGAAGATTTACCTGGGTTTTGCCGCGGGCGTGGGCAAGACCGTGCGCATGCTTAAAGAAGCCCATGCCCTGCAGAGCCGGGGAGTGGACGTGGTCCTGGCCTATATCGAAACCCACGGCCGCGCCGAAACCGCCGAATTGATCGAGGGTTTGGAGGTGATCCCCCGCAAGCAGTTCGAATATAAAGGCATCATTGTCGAGGAGATGGACCTGGACGCGGTCCTGGCCCGGCGTCCCGCCATCGCCATCGTCGACGAAGTGGCCCACACCAACCTACCTCTCTGCCGCAACCGCAAGCGCCACCAGGACATTGAGGAAATTTTGGACGCCGGCATCAATGTCATCTGCGCCTTCAACATCCAGCATCTGGAGAGTTTGAACGACCTGATCCAGCGGGCCACCGGGGTGGTGGTCCGGGAGACCATCCCGGACACCTTTGTCAAGGAAGCTGATCAGGTGGTGACCGTGGACCTGGCGGTGGAAGACCTGATGGAACGTTTGAAGGGAGGGAAAATTTATGCTACGGACAAGATTCCCTGGGCCTTAGAGCATTTTTTCAAGATCGCCAATCTTTCCACCCTCCGGGAATTGTCGCTCCTGGAGGTCGCAGAAAGTCTAGAGCGGGGTGCGGCCGTTAGAACCGCCCAGGAAGCCGGACCGGCCCGCTCTCAGGTCTCAGGTCGGGTGATGGTCTGCATGGCCTCGGCCTCACCCCGGGCCGGCACCCTCCTAAGAAAGGGATCCCGCATGGCGGGCCGCCTCAATACCCATTGGTTCGTGGTGTACGTGGAAACCCCGGGGGAGGCTCCCATCAAAATCGATGCCGAAACCCAACGTCACCTCCTGGAAAATATTCAAAAAGCCCGGGAACTGGGCGCGGAAATCGTCCGGCTTAAGGCTCATGATCCGGTGCCTGCTCTCCTTGACTTCGCCCGCTCCCACGGGGTGGGGCACATCATTATCGGCCGCTCGCAGCAGCCCCGGTGGCGCAAGCTCCTGGGCCGTTCCGTGACCCAGCGTTTAATCGAAGAAGCCGCGGGCTTCGACGTGCACATCGTCTCCTTTGAAGAGGAGGAGTAAGAGCGTGCGGCTTAAAACCAAGATACTCCTGGCCCAGGCGCCCATGGCCCTGGCCCTCATCCTTCTGGGGGTGATTGCCATTACCACTATTGACAGGCTGGGGTCTGCGTCAGAGAGAATTCTCAAGGACAATTACCGCAGTGTCCTGGCAGCCCAAAGGATGAAAGAGGCCATTGAAAGGATGGACTCGGCTGCCCTTTTCATGGTTTTGGGTCAGCTTGAAGAGGGGCAAAAGTTGGCCTTACCCAACCGCAAGCTGTTTGACGTGGAATTGGAGGTGCAAAAGAACAATATTACCGAACCCGGGGAAACGGAGGCCACTCAAGCCTTATCAGCTGCTTGGCAGAATTACCTGGCCCTTTATGAAAGATTTCTGGCAAAATCTCCCGGAGAGGATTTACAGCCGCTCTACTTTGCCGGGCTTTATCCCAAATTCCAGGCGGTCAAGGAAGGGGCCGAAGTAATTCTCGCCATGAACCAGGACGCCATGGTGAGAAAAAGCGACGAAGTGCGCCGTTTTTCCCGGCGGCTGGACACCCTGATCACCCTGGCCGCGATCTTTGCGGCCCTGGCCGGGATTATCGTCTCCCTCATCCTCACCGGTAAGATTGTCCGGCCCTTGGCGGTTCTGACCCAAACCGCCCGGCGTATCAAAGAGGGTGACCTGGAGGTACGGGCCCGGGTGGAAGGAACGGATGAAATTGCCGTATTGGCCCGGGAATTCAACACCATGACCGACAGCCTGGAGCGCTACCGCCGCAGCACCCTGGGGGAACTGCTCCTTATCCAGCGCACTTCCCAGGCGGCCATGGACAGCCTGCCCGACCCGGTGTTGTCCCTGGACCTGGAAGGCAAGGTCCTGAGTATGAACCAGGCCGCAGAAACGATCTTCGGGCCTGAGATCTCCGGGACTTTGCCGGAATACCTGCGCTATCTCGACCCGGACCTGACCGCGGCCGTGGAGAAAGTCCGCCGGCATGTGCTCGCCGGCAAAGGCCCTTATATTCCGGAGGTCATCGGGGAAGCGGTGAAGACCGCGCTGCCGGGGCCGGAACGCTACTTTCTGCCGCAAGCCGCGCCCCTCTTTGACGACCTGGGGAACCTGGCCAGCATCACCCTGGTGCTCAGGGACGTCACCCTCTTGAGCAAACTCGATGAAATGAGCCGGAACCTGGTGGGCACCCTGGCCCATGAGTTCCGCACTCCCCTGACCTCCCTGCATATGGCCGTGCATATCCTCCTGGAGCAACTGGGCGGCAGCCTCGACGAAAAGCAGCTCGATCTCCTCTATAGGGCCCGGGAGGACTGCGAACGTCTGCAAAACCTGGTGGACAACACCCTCAATATCATCCGCATCCAGGCCGGGAAGATCGAGCTGCAACAGGTCAACGTGCGCATCCCGCCCCTGGTGGAAAACGTCCTCAATCAGCACCGTCTGCTCGCTGAGGAACGGGGGCTCACCCTGTCCCAAAATCTATCGCCTTTAGGCGATGAAGTCTTTGCCGACCCGGAACACCTGGAGCTGGTCTTCGCCAACCTGATCATCAACGCCATCCGCCATACCCCGGAGGGAGGAGCCATTGAAATCCGCACCCAGCCCCAAAACGGCTTCGTCAGGTTCGAGGTGGCGGATAACGGCGAGGGGATACCCCCGGAGTATCACGCGAAGATCTTCAATAAATATTTTCGGATCCCAGGGCGGGAAAGGGAAGGGACGGGCCTGGGCCTGGCCATCGCCAAGAACATCGTTGAAGCCCACGGCGGCGAGATCGGGGTGGAAAGCGAGCCGGAGCAGGGAAGCGTTTTCTGGTTTACCCTGCCCGTGCCCGAAAGCAGCAATACCTAGGAATTAATTTTTTAACCGCCGATGCACGCCGATAAACGCCGAAATCTTCCCGAAAACTGATCACTGATTACTGATTACTGATTACTGATCACTGTTTTATACCCTCCCCGAAGAGGAGTCCGGCCAATTCCGGCCAGTCCCGCACTTCCAGAAAAGGGTGCTCCCGGCGGTTCCAGGGTTGGGCGAAGAGGATGGGGGTGATGCCGTGTCCGGCAAGGTGGTGGCAGGTCTCCAGGCGGTCTTCCACGAAGTAGTGGATGCCGTGGTCCTGGAGGTAGTGAATCTTGGCGTCCGGGTCGCCGGTGGCGAAGACCCGGATGGCCTCCGGCGGCACCTCCTCCAGGGCGCGGTTGAGCCAGGTCTGGATGGGCTTAGCCCGGTCCCGGGCGGTAATGAATAGGAGTGGGGTCTCTTGGGCCAGACGGGTCAAGACCGGCACCGCGTGCGGAAAAGGCTCCACCGGCAGCTCATGGGGCCGGTCGATGAGTTCCCTAATCAGGGTGTCGATGATCCAGGGTTCCAGGTCCAGGCAGTCTTCCAGGAAAAAGGTGGTGATGTGCTCGTAGCGCAGATGCCCCCGGCCGTAGCGCTCCCGGGCCATCTCCAGGAAGGTGGTCATGATGTCCGCCACCACCCCGTCGATGTCGAAGGCGAGGCGGTTGAGGGGGATGGGGTTAATTCTTGATGATGATACGGTTTTCTCAATTTTCATGATTAATCTAACAGATTGTTTGCCATCTTTTTTTCTCTGCGTTCTCTGCGCCTCTGCGGTGAAAAAAATTTACCGCAGAGACGCAGAGGACGCAGAGAAATTTATTCTAAAGACGCCATTATCTCCAGCACTTCCTCCTCATCCAAATCATACCAGTCCTCATAGGCCTCCGCTACGGCGAAGGACCAGCCGCCCCGGACGTTGAGGCAGTAAAGTTCATCCACCAGGGGCAGCAGGTCTTGGGCGGTGCGGGCCGAGGCCGTGGGCACCGCGACGATGATCCGGCCCGCGCCTTTGCCCTTTAAGAAATTGACGGCCAACCGCATGGTGTAGCCCGAGGCCAGGCCGTCATCCACGATGATGGTGGCGGCGCCTGCCAGGTCCGGGTAGGGGCGGTTCTGGCGTAATCGCTCCTCCCGCTCCCTGAGCGTCACCAGGGTCTTTTGCACCTGCCTCTCGATATCCTGGGGGGAGAGGTGGACGCGGCTCAGCAACTCCTCGTTGAAGACCGCTTCGCCTGCGGGGTTGAGGGCCCCGAAGCCCGCCTCCGTGGTCCAGGGGAGTTGAATCTTGCGGACAATCACCAGGTCCAGGGGCAGCTTTAAGGCCCGGGCGATTTCCGCGGCCACCGGCACGCCGCCGGCGGGGATGGCAAAGAGGCGCACCTCCTGCCCCCCATATCCCGACAGCCGGTCGGCCAACAACCGCCCGGCCATGGTCCGGTCCTTAAAGACATAAGAGCGGTCCCGCAGCGCCGGGTCTTCTATGAGCTTTCCCATTGCCGTATGAACTCCTCTTCCAAATGCCTCACCCGTTCCCGGAACTCTCCCTGGCTGAGGCGGGCCCCGGTGAGGCCTCCTTTCATGCTAATTTCCGAGAGATAGAGTTCGCCTGCCTCCGAGGCTAAGAGGTCCAGGATGGCGTAAGGGAACCAGCCCCGGGCCATGACCCGGCGGCAGAAGCCCAGCAGTTCGGGGGTAAGGTCCACAGGTTTAGAGGAGCCGCCTTGAAAAAGGTTCTTGCGGAAGCTGTGGGGGTTCAAGCGTTCATAGGCCTCCGCATAATCCCCCAGGACCACCACCCTTAAGTCCCGGGCCTCAGGGAGAAAGGGCTGGACCACCAAAGGATAGGGCAGGCCCTGGAGGCCCCCCAGGCTATATAAGACTTCCAGGGACGGCCAGAGGCTCACTCCCAGCCCCAGGTGGGCCTGGTCCCGTTTGGTGATGACCCGGCCGCCGCTTAAGAAACGGCTCTCCCCCAGACCCCGGGCCAGGTCCGGCAGGCTGTAGGCCGCGAAAGTGCCGGGGACCATGAATTCCCCCAGGACCTCGGCCTGGGCGACTTTAGAGCGGACCAGCATCTGGGCCAGGGCCGCAGGGAAAAAGGCTACGCCCCGGACCGCCAGGTCCAGGAGTTTCACTTCCTCTCCATCTCTTAAGGGGAGCAGACCGAGAACTGCGTCGCCGGCACCCAGAGACCGGTAATAGCGGCGGAATTCAGTGATAGTACGGATGATTCGGCAGTTGAACATTAAGGGCAGTATAATTACGCGGCGCCAGGGCGTCAAGCCGGGCCGGGACCACCGGCGAGGTCAGCTTTTTCAGCAGCCTTTTTTCCTGTTTCCGGGAGACGTAAATATCATAAAACCCCACCTGGGCGATGCGGCGCCATTTCCCGGAAAGGCAAGAGGGAGGATAGATCTGTTTGAACACACTCTTTCCGAAGGACCCTAAAATCAGCAGATCAGCTCCGACCTGGTTGAAATCGTAGGACTTATCCCGGGGATTGAGGAGCACCACCTTATCCGGGGTGGACTCGATAAAATAGTAGGCGGGCATCAGGTGAATCCGGTGCTCATCCGTGAGAAAAGCCAACTCGTACTCCGGGGTCTCGATGAGGCAGTCCTTCGGCACCCGGTTCTTTAAATAATCCGCCACCCGGTACGGCAAGTCGGTGCCCCGGGTGGAGATCGCCTCCAAAAAATCCACGGCCGGGAGGGGGTAAAAAATTATTAAACAGACAGCCACGATGCCGGGGGCCAGCCACCGGGGGGGCCGGGCCAGGCATGCGCTCAACCGCGTTGCCGCCGCCCGCAGGAATTGGGCCGCCAGGGGTCCGGCTAAAAATAAAGCGGGCAACGCGAACCGGTGCCAGTAAACCGCGGTGAGGTACATCAGGCTCCAGAGTAGAAAATTGCATATCCACAACTTTTCCCCCCAGGAGAGGCCGCCATTTTTCCAGAGCCGCCAGGTTCCCAAGCCCCCCAGCCAGAAAAGGGGGTGGCCCAGGATATAGAACAGGCTCTCGGGATAGATGCGGCCGATGGTCAAAGGGGTAAAAAACTCGTGGTGGAGCAGCTTCTTTTGATTAAGGAAATGCAGGACCGCGTCCGTCAGGCTCCCCAAAATTACCACTTTCAAGAGGAGAAAGCCCGCCAGGGGCAGGAAGAGGCCCAGGCAGTAGACCATTAGCGCCTGCAGCAACCGGGCTTTCTCCCTCCGCCATTGCCAGGCCAACAGCGCTAAAGGCGGCAGGAAGGCCAGGCCGTAGAATTCCTTGGCGTCGAAGGCCAGGCCCAAAAAGACGCCCCCCAGAAAGAGGGAGCCGAAGGAAGACTGATCCATCCCCCGGGAAAGGAACCAAACCCCCAGGAGAAAGAGTCCCAAGGCCGGGACGTCCCCCAGGACGGAACGGCCCCAATGGAGAACGTCGGTGCCCAGAAGGGCCAGGGCCACCGCTCCCAAGGCCGCGGAGGCTCCCCAAAGCCGCCGCGCGGCCAGGAAGAGGGCCAAAAACGCCAGCACCAGATAGGCTCCGGCCACCAGGCGGCCGTGGGCCACTCCCACCCCTAACAGCTTGTAAGTCAGGGCTACCGGCAGGATGATGGCGGGACCGACGCTGATGCGGAAATCCAGATCGGAGAGCTGGCTCGGGCTCTGGACGGTGAAAGCGTAGCGCCCGTGCTGCACAAGGTTGGCCGCGGTCTCGGAAAAGATGGCCTCATCCCACCAGATGGTGGGATAATTCGCCAAATTGTAAAAACTCCCCCAAACCACCAGGGCGAACAACAAGATCCCCGCCCAGAGCCGCGGATTATTGGCCTTCAGCAATTCATCCCACCTTGCAGCTTATTGAGAAAAACCCGCATTCTTCTTTGGAATTATCGGCTTCCGCCGGAAAAGATAAAAGCCCACCTGCATTATAGGGTAGGCTTTTATACATTAAAAAGTAAAAAAAGTAAATTTTTGATTTTTTAACAAAGATGTCAGGATTTACAGGCCGACAATCTGGCGATGCAGCTCCTTGGTCTTTTCCATCCGGGCCTGGTCCCGCTCTGCCACCAGCTTGGCCAGCCGGTCCTGGATGCGCTGGTAAAAATTGCTGTTGATGTCTTCGCCCCGCTGATGGGCGTCAATGAGCTGCCGGTAACAGCAGATCATTTTGGCGATCATGGAGACCGCGTATTCCCGGCCCTGAACCTTAATGGTGGCCAGGCCCAGGTCCAGATAGGCCTTCAGTTCATCGCCGAGGATGGCGAAGGCCACGTTGGGATTGGTGCGGACCTTCTCGTTGATGGCTTCGATGAGATGTGGGGGCTGCCCCCGCCGGCGCAGCACCTTGTAGCGCTGTTCATCGGTGAGCAGGCAGAGCCGGAAGCAGCTGCCGCTCCGGTCCGGCCAGCCTTCGTATTCCACGATCTCATTGCCGTCTTCGTCGTGATAGACCTTGCGCACGTAGGAATCGGCGATGAGTTCATGGAAGAGGCAATTGCCGACTCCGCCGATACAGCGGTTCCCATGAACCAAGATTTCGGTTTTCAATCCCAGTTCGTCCGCTTCCCGTTTGAACCGGGCCAGCTTTTCCACGGTGTCTATTTCCGTGGAGGCCACCAACTGGGTAGCGCCATACGACTGAAACCGGGCCATGTCGTCCCGGGTCTGGATGTTGCAGCCCACGCTGGCATGGATGACCAACTCCGGCATCAGCCGGTGGATCTCCTGCATCACCGCCGGGGTCTTGACGATCACCCCTTCAATGCCGAAGCGTGCGTACTTTTCCACCTTCTGCAACGCCAGGGGCAGATTTTCCGGCGGGATTTCGGCATTCAGGGCCACCCGCACCTTCCCCTGGTAATTGGCGCCGATACGCACGGCTTCGCCGATCTGGCTGTCTTCCAACTCCCAGGCGCACTTGCGACGGCTAAAACCCTTGGCTCCCACATAGACGGCGTTGGCGCCGTTCTTGAAAACCGCTTCCACCATTTCCAGGCTGCCGCCTGGGGCTAACAGTTCGTTAATCATAAGCTTACCACACCTCCCTGAGCCTGCCAGCCAGGTTCCTCTAGGCTCTGCCAACATCCTCTGCCAGTGCCTGTGGTAACCCCCAGGTATGGTGGGTTCCTGCCCCGCGTCGTTGTTCTCGGAAGCCGCCTAGTTGCCGGTTTCCGGCGATATTAAGGGTTTGTGAAAATTTTATTAAATTCTACGCCAGCCACTCTTTTTTTTCAAGGAAGACTTACAAAATATTTCGTAATTTTTTGGCCTCCCTGCAGCAGCGCCGACGGCTGCCAGGCAAGTCCGATGATTCAATACTTCCGGCCTCCTGGCGCCATTCCCTTATCTTTATCTACCCCCGAAGGTAGCTAACGGCCAAGACAAAGCAGAGCCCGATTTCCACTCCCCAGGTGAGGGCATAGATCAACAGCTCCATTTTGGAGCCGTAATCTTCTTCCAGCAGGATGCGGTTGGGCTCCCGGACTATATCCCAGGAAGTTAGAGGTTTGTCTGCGGTCATAATTCTCTCCTCTTAAAAAAAATCCGCCAAAAGCTGGGCCACAGGCCTGGCCGGTTGCTGCCGCACCAGGGGCCCGGCGGCCAGGGCCGGATGGGCCTCCTCCAACACGGGCCGGGGGTGGCGGTAGATCACCCCGGTAGGAATGCGCTCGCCCCACTCCTTGGCCTTCCGGTAGGCCCAAAGCTCGTTTTCCGGATCGTAATCCGGAGTCTCTTCCACCCGGTAGACCCGCTGCCGGTACCATTGGTAGGTGTTCACCCGGTTGAAGGTCACGCAGGGCTGCAATACTTCCAGCAAGGCAAAACCCTTATGGGCGATGGCCTGCTTATATAGTTCCTGCAAATGCTCCGGGTCGGTGGCCGAACCCCGGGCCACCCAGGAGCACCCCTGGCTCACGGCCAGGGCCAACGCCGCCAGGGGCTGATAGTACACCCCCTGGGGCTGCAGGGTGGTCTTCTGCCCTGCATCCGTGGTAGGGGAGGCCTGTCCTTTGGTCAAGGCGTAAATCTGGTTGTTGTGCACCACCAGGGCCAGATCCACGTTGCGGCGCAAGGCCGCCAGGAGGTGGTTGCCTCCTTCGCCGTAGCAGTCCCCGTCCCCGGCCACGCACACCACTTTCAGCTCCGGATTGGCCAGCCGGGCCCCGGTGCCCACCGGCAGGGTGCGGCCATGAATGCCGTTAAAGGTGTTGCAACTCAGGTAGTGGGGGAACTTCCCGGACTGGCCGATCCCCGACACCACCAGAACATCCTGGGGTCTGAGTTCCAATTCCGCCAACGCCTGCTTAAAGGCTTTCAGCAGCGGAAAGTTGCCGCACCCCGGGCACCACGCCGATTCTATCCCTTCATACAGCTCTATCGGCAACATGGCGGCCTCGCATCAACATAGACCCATGAGGCGATGAAACATAGCATATATTTTCCCTCAAGAAAAGGATTTAAGCAACCTTTGATAAATTTCTCACAATATACTCAGGCGTAAAGGGCAGGCCATCGTATTTCAGAACCAGGTGGTCCGCTTTCAGCCCTGTTTCCTGGCGCAGCAGGCGGTTCAACTGGCCGGTGGCGTTCATCTCTAAGACCACCAATTTCTTGGCGCCGTTCAGGGCCGCGGCCACGGTTGCCGCCGGGAAGGGCCAGAGTTCGCTCAGGTGCACCATGCGGGCCGGGGTCTTCTCCACTGCGAGGCGCGCCGCCGCCTCCTGGACCGGCCCCAGGCTGGAGCCCCAGCAGAGCAGAACCAGAGGGGCGTCCGGGTCCCCCGCAACTGTGATCCCTCCCATTTCCTGCACCATGGTTTGGAGCTTGCGCAGGCGCTTGTCGTGCATCTTGATGCGCACCTGCAAATCTTCCGTCAGGTGGCCGTCTGGGGTGTGTTCATCGGAATCGGCCACCACCAGCTCCGGCCCGAATCCCGGCAGCCGCCGGGGAGAGACGCCGTTGCCGGTATAGGCGTAGCGCTCATAGGTTCCCGAAGACGGCCCAATAGTCAAGGCCCGGTCCACCTCCACCTCCGGGAATTCCCCGGGGAGGTGGGTGAATTGGGTGTCCGCGAAATACTGGTCGGTGAGCAAAAAGACCGGCAGCTGATAGCGGTCCGCCAGATTTAAGGCCCTGGCGGTCAAGGCGAACCCCTGGGCCGGGGTGCCCGGGGCCAGGACCGCGCGGGGGAAATCGTCCTGGCCGGCATAAAGTACAAAACCCAGGTCCCCCTGGGAGGTGCGGGTGGGCAGCCCGGTGCTGGGTCCGGGCCGCATGCTCACCACGATCACCAAAGGAGTTTCCGAAATGCCCGCCAGCCCCAAGGCTTCGGTCATAAGGCAGAAACCGCCCCCGGAGGTGCCGGTCATTGACCTGGCCCCGGTGTAGGAAGCGCCGATGGCTAGGTTGATGGCCGCGATTTCGTCTTCGGCCTGCTCCACCACCACGTTATAGAGTCCGGCCCGCTGGGCCACGGCGTTGAGCAGGCTGGTCCAGGGGGTCATGGGATAGCCGCTGATGAGCTGCAAGCCCCCGGCCAGGGCCCCCAAGGCCATGGCTTCGTGGCCGCTGATGAGCAGCCGGGGCTCAGGCGAAGGGGTGATCCGGGCCAGGGAAAACTTGGAGTCCATCCCCTGTGCCTGCTCATAACCCCGGGTGGCGGCGGTGATGTTCCAATCCACCACCTCCGGCCCCTTGTCCCCGAAGGTCTCTTTGAGGAGAGACAGCACGGGGGCCAGGGGCGTCCGCAACAGTCCCAAAATCGCGCCGCAGGCCCCGGCGTTCACCGCGATCTCCGCCTTCCCTTTAACCCCTGGAAGCAGATCTTCATGCTTAAGTCCCAGAGAGGGAATGCCGCCGGGGATCTCCTTGACTTCGGAGGCGTCGTAAATGAGAAAGCCCTGGGATGAAAGCTCCCCCTGGTGCAGGGTCACGGTCTCCTGGTTCAGGGCGACCAGGATATCCACCCCCTCCCGGGAGGACACCAGGCGTTGGCCGGAGAGGCGCACCTTGTTGAACAGGTGCCCGCCCCGGATGCGGGATTCATAGCTCTGGGAGGACAGGACCCAGCACCCCTGGCGCATCAACGACTTGGCCAAAGGCCCGGTGATGGAGTGCACTCCCTGCCCCGCGGCTCCGCCGATGAGAATATTCAGGTCAATGGTCATGGATGGGAATCCTCAAGGTAAGCTTTAGATTAAGAGTAATCATTAACAGCAGAGAATAAAGATGATAAAAAAACTATCCGGGGAATTTATTCTAGTCTAAAGAATCTCAGTCAACAATCGGTAAAATCTCGCCCTGCCGCTTTTGCTCCCAGGCCCGCCGGACCACCCGGGCGGTGAATGCGGGCAGGTCGAGTCCATCCAGTTTCGACAGCGGACAGAAACGGGCCGCGGTGATATCCGAGCCGGGCCGCAATTCCCCCGCCTCATAGCCGCAGAGAAAATCCACCAGCACATAGTGGTAGGGAATGCCGCCTTCATCATCCCGGTAAATCCGGTCCAGGACCGCGGTGACGCCCAGGATCTGCACGGAAATTCCCACCTCTTCCGCCAGCTCACGCTTTAAGGCATTTTCCAGGGTCTCCCCCAACTCCACCAGGCCCCCGGGCAGGCTCCAGGAGCCCAGGGCCGGCTCCTGGCCCCGGAGGACCAGGAGGACCTCCTCCCCCCGGAAGATGACGGCGCCGACGCCTACGAGGGGTTGGTCGGGGTAATGGCGCTTCATGAGAGTGAGCAGTAAGCAGTGAACGGTGAGCAGTATCGGAGGGAGCAGGGGTCTGTGAACAGTGAGGAGCAGGGGTTGAGATGATTCAAGATGTTATCGCTTTATTTTATTGGCAATGGATTTTCTTAAACCATATGTCAGGGCAAGGCATTCGTCCAGTAATTTGCTGATGTTGTTGTATTCATTTTCCGGGGCTCACTGCTCACTTTATTCACATCTCCACCCGCAGCGACCTCTTCACCCGAATCGCGGCCGCGCCCCCCACCGGACAAACATTCTCGCAGTGGCCGCAACCGGTGCAGCGCTCCTGGCTGACCACCGGGAGTTTCACTTTGACCTTTTCTCCCTGGAGATTAAAAACTTCCTGCTCGATGAAAGTGATGGCCTTGGGGGAGACCGGGCAGTGTTCCTCGCAGACCAGGCAGTCCGCGCCTTCGGTATAGGGGATGCAGCGGCTGCGGTCGATGAACGCGGTCCCCAGGATTTCCTTTTGTTTCTTGGCCAACGGCAGGTGGGGAATGGCCCCGGTGGGGCAGACCTGGCCGCAGAGATTGCAGGAATGGGCGCAGTAACCCATGCGGGGGATCAATCTGGGGGTATAAAGGCCCTCCAGCCCGGCTTCCCAGAGCACCGGCTGCAAGCCGTTGGTAAGGCAGACCTTCATGCACTCCCCGCAGCGGATGCAGCGGCTTAAGAACGCGGCCTCGTCCTGGGCCCCAGGCGGGCGGACCAGGTATTCATCGGGACGTTTGGCCAGGGAGCCGAGGCGCAGCAAGGGCACCGCGGCCACGCCCGCGGCCAGGGAGGTGATCACCTGGCGGCGGCCCAGGTCCAGGGGAGCCCTGGGGGCCTTGGAACGCGTGGTAAAGACCACCCGGTCTCCCTCCCGGCACCGGTCCAGGCAACTCAGGCAGAGCTGGCACTCGGAGTTCAGGTGGCGGGCCGGTTTTCCCGGGGCAAAAGCCGTCATTTTGCAGATCTGGGCGCAGTCGCCGCAATCGGGGCAGAGCGCGGTGGGCCGCCGCCTGAGCAGCGAAAAGCGGGCCACCAAACCGTATAAGGCCCCCAAGGGGCACAAGGCCCGGCACCAGAAGCGCCGGTCCACCCGTTCCGCGGCCACCACCAGGGCAAAGAGAACCAGGGTGAGAAAGGGCAGGAGGTAAACCAGGGGCTTGAAAGGCAGCACGGAGGACTTCAAGGCCTGGTAAACCGGTTCGCTCACATAGGTGAAAGGCTCGCCCAGGCGATAGAGGGTAAGCCCCGCCTTTTCCACCCCGTAGCCGAACGCGGGATAAAAGACGATGGCCAGGGAGCGGTAGAGCAGGGACAGGGGGTCAAATAAACCGACCAGGTTCATGGAAAAGGGCGCGGCCGCCAAGAGTGCAATAAGCAGGTAGTATTTACCCCGGCGCCAGCGCGCCGCCACGCCCCGGTCCTCCCGGGGCTTAAAGAGCAGGCGGCGGCAGCCGTCCAAGGCGGTGCCCATGGGGCAGACCCAGCCGCAGAAGAAGCGGCCCAGGACCAAAGTCAGGGCCACGAATAAGAGGGACCACCAGAGCCCCGCCACCAACGGGCTGAAGTTAAGGAGATGGGCGGTCAGGACCAGGGGGTCGAAGCGGAAAAAGAGGTCCACCGGCCAGTATAAAATTTCCCGGCCCACGTATTCGGCCTGGAGAAAGAGAAAAACGAACAGGGCGAAAAAAAAGATTTGGGAGAATCGCCGCAGGTTAATCCAACGGCGGAAAGTTTGCGTTTTGGTTTCCATGGATATTGTTAACGGCTTTATTGGATTGGGGTTCACTGACTCCAAAGAGTTCAAAGTTCAAGGTTCAAAGTTCAAAGTGAAGGTCGGCCCGACCTTCACCATTATAAAAGCCCACCGCTTTCAGGACGGGTGGGCCAATGGCTCCTGGGAACAGGTTTTAGATGTAATTATCGCAGAATGTACCGAAAAATGCCCTGGAGAAATTGTTGTTTTCTTAAATTTTCAGCGCTTCAAGGTATTACGAGGGTAGAAGACATGGGGTAGAAGACAGAGACCATTCACGAGTAGTGTTCTAACGCATTAGCTGTTTAACGATAAAACCGAAAATTCCTCCTAAGAAGGCGCCAATCATTATAATCCCTCCAGCCACTAAAACGAAGCCGCCGATAATGCCGAATATTACTCCCGGCGACTTGGCTAATTGCCATCCCCAACTCCCTCCTAAGTTCCCACCCAACACAATCCCAATATACAGGGCAAAAGGAATAGAAAGAACGATACCGCTTATGCATCCGACAGTTGTACTTTTACTGAGACTGCGAAAAGGCTTTATCATGAGATAATCTTGTCAAAATGGGATTGGAACAAAACGGGCGGGGAAAAGGGAAACCCCGCCCGGTCTTTTCAACTTTGAACCTTGAACCTTGAACTTTGAACTAAAAGCGATTTCAACCGCCCAACACTTTGATCTTATTCAGATCCATCTCCCCCCGGCCCGCCTCGAAGGCCTTGGTGATATAGCCCAGGTCCCCGGGTTTCAGCCCAAAGATCGTGGTCCCGTAAGCGTCCAGGGCCACGGGGTCGGCCCCGGCCACCACCAGGTTTCGCACTTCCACGTCTCCGATCTTCCCGCCGGAAGGACCGTTTTTGAGCAGGATCCGGGTGGCGTCCAGGACATGCAGGTCCGGGCGCAGCAGCAGATTCATGTCCGCAATGTTCTGGTGCAGCCCCACGTGGATGCGGCCCCGCCAGCCGCCGATGGCCCCCATCATGTTCTTCAGGGCCATGGTGAGGCGGGATTCCGAATGGTGCTTGGCGATGGGGATGTTGATGAAGCGGTCGGCCTCCAGGATGTCCTTATAAAAATACCATTTCTTCAGGGCCTTGGCCCCTTCCACCTGCATCTCCACGAAGCGGCGTTCGTCCACGAACTCCACCACCGCCCGGGGGTCCTTGAGGCCTTCCACCGCGGCCTGAATGCCGCTGTTTTTATAGGCCTTGCGCGCGTCGTGGCAGGTGTGGTCCAGGACCTTCACCTTCTTGGCCCCCGCGTCCAGGCAGAGCTCCACCACCTGGCGCACCACGTCCGGATGGGCGTTGGCCGCCAGTTCCGGGGCCCGGTCCCAGGCCATGTTGGGCTTGACCACCACCACTTCCCCGGCGTTGACGAATTTCTTCATGCCGCCCAAGGCCTGAACCGCATCCCCGGTGATTTGGGCGTAATTCATGCCCTGGGCCTTGGCCAGGATGGGTTGGGCCTTGTCTTTGGGGGCCATGGCCCACAGTTCCCGGGGCAAGAGCCAATAGCGCCCGGCCCCGGCCATCAACCCCAGGGCCGCCAGATGTTTAAAAAAATCCCGGCGATGCATATCGCCTCCTGTTCCGTCTCAAAAAGATTTACCTCACGCAAAGACGCAAAGCGAGACGCAATATCTGTCATTATGACTGGATATTACCTAGTCTAAACAGGGCCACAGGCCATTGCAAGTTTTTCTTGACATGGCCCGGGAATCGCCTTACGACTATAAAGTCAGTTTACTGACCGAAAAGTCATTATGGTCCCATCCCCGAAACCCACCAAGAAGGAAGTGGTCACTGCGTTCCGCACCCGGGAGATCCTGGCGGCGGCCCGGAAGCTCATGGAACGGCGCGGCCTGGAAGCCGTCACCATGGAGGAGATCGCCGCCGCCGCCAGGGTGGCCAAGGGCACCATCTACCTCTATTTTCCCAGCAAGGACGAGCTGATCCAGGCCCTCATCACCGAGGTGGGGGAGAGCCTGCTCCAGGATATCGAGGCCGCCGTCCTGGCCCCCGGCTCCCCTGCGGAGAAGATTCAACGGGTGGCGGCCCTGCTGCTGGAATGCCTCATCAAGGAAAGGGCGTTATATCCGATTTACGCCCGGGACTCGCACCGGGCCGAGCATGGCTCCCCCCACGGATACTGGCGCCAGCTGCAGGAAAGGGAAGATAAATTTTTCGATCTGGTGACCCCGGTGTTTGCCCAGGGTATCGCCGCGGGACAGTTTATCCCGGCCAACCCCCGTCTCCTTACTTTCATGCTCCGGGGCATGGTTCGGGGCATGGGTTACTATCAGATGGTGGAAGCCAAGGAAGGAGCCGTCAAAGAGGCCCTGGCGGTATTTTTGACCTTGCTCTTTTACGGCCTGACTCCCAAAATCCCTGCCGCAGAAGAGGTGGCCCCATTATGAGGTTGCAAAAACCGCGGTTCTGGTTGCTTTCCGGATTGCTCATCTGGTTCCTGGCGGCGCTCCCCGGCGGGGCCGCCGAGCCTCCCGGGGCTTTGACCCTGCAAGAAGCCCTGGGCCTGGCCTGGAAGGCCAACCCCGGCATGCAGATCAGCCGGCTCCAGTCCCTCATCGCCGGTGAGGAAGTGGTGCGGGCCCGGTCCGGCTTCCTGCCCAATTTCAAGGCCCAGGTGACCCAGACCATCAATGATAACGAAACCCAGACGAAAATTCCAGTGGGTTCCTTCCCCTTGCCGGTAACAGGGGGCGGGGGAACAATTTCATTTCCCACCAACAACCGCAACTACTGGAGCAGCAAGATGGTCCTGGAGCAGACCATCTTCGATTTCTGGGGCACCCCCTCCCGGTACCAGGCCGCGGTCCTGGGCAAATCGGCCAGCCTGTTGGACACCGCCAAGACCCGGGACGACCTCTTTCTCAACGTCGCCAGGGGCTTTTTCAGCACCCTGCGGGCCCAGAAGCTGGAGATCGTGGCCCAACAGGATGTCGTCAGTCTCAAGGCCCACCTGAAGATTGCCAAGGACCAGCACGAGTTCGGAGTGGTCACCTACAATGACGTCCTCCAGGCCGAGGTCTCCCTGGCGGACGCCGAGCAGCGCCTCATTGTGGCCAGGACCGACGCCATCGACAGCCGTTCGGCCCTCAACAAGGTCTTGGCCCTGCCGATTGCCGCGGCTACCGTATTAAAGGATGAAAAGTTGGAGACCCGGCCCTGGGGCCTGGAAGAGGCCACCGATACCGCGGTGAAACAGCGCAGCGACCTCAAGGCGGTCAGCGAGCGTGTCTCCCAACAGGAAAAAGTGGTGACCCAGACCAGGTCCCAGTTCTTCCCCCGGTTTTACGCCCAGGCCGGCATGAATTGGCAGCAAAACGAATTCCTGCTGCACGACACCCTGTGGTTCGGCATCTTCGGCATGCAGTGGACCCTGTTCACCGGGCTGGACACCAAGGCCCAGGTGAACCAGGCCAAACTCAGGGTGAATCAGCTTAAGGAGCAGCAGCGGGACCTGGATGACCAGGTGCGCCTGGACGTGCAAAACGCCTATCTCCGGGTCAAGGAAACCGCGGACCGCATCCGGGCCACGGAAAAGGCCGTGACCCAGGGGGATGAGAATCTGCGCCTCAATGAGGAGCGCTACAAAGAGCAGGTGGGCACCGCCACCGACGTCATCGACGCCGAAACCCTGCTTACCAGGACCCGGGTCAACTACTGGACCGCCATCTACGACCACCAAATGGCCAAGGCCGAACTGCTCTGGGCCATGGGGGCCATCAACGCTCTGCTCCCCCAGGAGAAACCCCGGCATGCTCCATAAGACTTCCGTCCGCTTAGGCCTGGCGCTGCTGCTTCTGCTGATGGCAGGCGGGGGCCTGGGCTACTGGTACTATATCCATATCTTCGTCGCGACTGACGACGCTTACGTCAGCGGCCACGTGGGGGTGGTCTCGCCTAGGGTGCAAGGAAGGGTGATGGAAGTGCTGGTGGAAAACAACCAACGGGTGGAACCCGGCCAAATACTCCTGACCCTGGACCCCGCGGATTACCGGGTGGCGGTGGATCAGGCCGCGGCCGGCCTGGCCCGCCTGCGCCAGGATCTGTCCCAGCGCTACGTCCGGGTCGCCGCCATTAAGGCCAAGGTGGCCCAAACCGAGGCCAATTTCCGCCTGGCCGGACTCGACCGGAAGCGCTTTGCCGGTCTCTTTGAGCGCCGCACCGTGGCCAAGCAGACTCTGGATAAGGTGAATACCAACTACCAGGTGACCAAGGCGGAAGTGGACCAGGCCCGGCAGGAGCTTAAGGAGGCCCTGGCCGCCATCGGCGGCTCCACGGACATTCCCCTGGATGAGCAGCCCGCGGTTAAAGAGGCCAAGGCCCAACTGGAACAGGCCCGCCTCAATCTGGATTACACCAAGGTGCGGGCTAAAGGTTCGGGATTCATCACCCGCCGGCAGGTGCAGCCCGGCAACTATGTGCGGCCCGGGCAGCCTTTGATGACCCTGGTGCCTCTGGACTACCGGGAACTCTGGATCGAAGGCAACTTCAAGGAGACCCAGCTGGCCCACGTCTATCTCGGCCAGGACGCGGAAGTTACCATCGACGCCTACCCCGGCACGACTTTTAAAGGCAGGGTGGATTCCATCATGGCCGGGACCGGGGCCGCGTTTTCGCTGCTGCCGCCGGAAAACGCCACCGGCAACTGGGTAAAAGTGGTGCAGCGCATCCCGGTGAAGGTGGTCCTTTTGCCCCCGTACCCAGAGGACAAGCCTTTGCGCCTGGGGATGTCTTCGTGGGTGAGTATTGATACCCGGAAGCGGACGGGCGCCCGGTTGTTGTCGGCCGGAAAAGCCAGTGATCAGTAATCAGTGATCAGTGATCGGTTTTTTCTCTTACTGATTACTGATCACTGATCACTGAACTACTGCGTCTCTTCTCAAAATATCCTTACTCATGAACAACAACGCCCCCAACGGCCCACCCCCGGTCAACAAATGGCTCATCACCATCGCAGTGATGGCCGGGACCTTCATGGAGATCATCGACACCACGGTGGTCAACGTGGCCCTGCCCCAGATGGCGGGAAGCCTCTCCGCGGGGGTGGATGAGGCCACCTGGGTTCTCACCTCATATTTGGTGTCCAACGCCATAGTGCTCCCTATCACCGGCTGGCTCTCGGCCTGGTTCGGCCGCAAGCGTTTTCTCATGATCTGCCTGGCGCTGTTCACCTTCGCCTCCATGCTCTGCGGTTCGGCGCCCAGCCTGGGGAGCCTCATCTTCTTCCGCATCTTCCAGGGAATCGGGGGCGGGGCTTTGCAGCCCATCTCCCAGGCTATTCTGCTTGAGACCTTTCCGGTGCGGGAGCGGGGCATGGCCATGGCCATCTGGGGCCTGGGCGTGGTCATCGCCCCCATCATCGGCCCCATGCTGGGTGGCTGGATCACCGATAATTTAAGCTGGCGCTGGGCTTTTTATATCAACCTGCCCATCGGTTTGATTTCTTTGGCGATGACCGCGTTGTTCATCTTCGATCCCGAATATATCAAGAAGCAAAAGGCCGGAAGTATAGACTACTGGGGCCTGGGCCTGCTCATCGTCGGCCTGGGCGCGCTCCAGATAGTCCTGGACAAGGGGGAGCGGGAAGACTGGTTTTCCTCCGCGTTCATCGTCAGGTTGGCGGTGATCTCGGCGGCGGCCTTGATCCTGTTGATTTGGCGGGAGCTGAAGACGGAGCATCCGGTGGTGGACCTGCGCCTCTTTAAGGAGCGGAATTACACGGCCGGGGTCACCATCATGTTTTTCTTCGGTTTCGTGCTCTACGGCAGCATTATGCTGTTGCCCCTGTTTTTGCAGACCCTGATGGGCTATGACGCCACCCTGGCCGGCACCTCCCTGGCCTGGGGGGGCGTGGGGTCTTTACTGATCATGCCCATTGTCGGCCGCCTGACCATGGTGGTGGATTCCCGCTGGCTGGTGGGCCTCGGCCTGGTGATCAACGCGGTGGCGGTGTATCTCATGAGTCTGTTCAACACCCAGGTGGATTTTTATACCGCCACCTGGCCCCGGTTCATCCAGGGTTTCGGCCTGGGGACCACCTTCGTGTCCCTCACCACCCTTACTATGTCCCGGGTCTCCCAGGAAAAGATGGGCAACGCCACCGGCATCTTTAATCTCATGCGCAACCTGGGGGGAAGTTTCGGCATTGCCGCGGCCACCACGCTCTTGGCCCGGCGGAGCCAGTTCCACCAGTCCCGCCTGGTGGAGCGCCTTAATCCCCTTAACCTGCCTTTTAATGAATGGATGGAACGGACCGGGAATTTATTAGGCCTGGGCCCGGATTGGAATCTCTGGGACAGCCCCCTTCCCCTGGCCGGTCTCTACCGGGAAGTGCAGCGCCAGGCCCAGATGCTGGCCTTCTGCGACGACTACTGGTTCTTTACCGTGGTTTTCATAGTCCTGCTGCCCCTGGTATTCCTGATGCGGCGCCTGCCCCGGCATGGGGAGGTAAAAGGCGCGGCAGCCCTTCACTGATCGCCTTCGTTCTGTTATGGTTAAAAGGTTGTTTATCTACCATTCCGGCAAAGGATATTTTTTTTGCGCCGCCTCAACCTGATTCTCCTGGCCATTGCCATTGTCTTTATTTTTTGGCTTCTCAATGAAGTGGGCTGGAACACCATCGGCGAGTACCTCCTGCGGGTGGGCTGGTATTGGCCCTTGCTGCTGCTTCCCTATGGCCTGGTAAACCTCCTGGAGTCCATCTCCTGGAAGTACCTGCTGTTGAGCAAGGACAAAATCCCTTCCCTGCAGCGTCTTTTCTGGCTGCGCCTGGGAGGCGAGTCCCTGAATCAACTCACCCCCACCGCCAGCCTGGGAGGCGAGCCTTTCAAGGCCGCGGCCCTCCAGAAAGACGGCATCCCCTGGGACGAAGCCACCGCCTCGGTGGTGATTCACAAGGGTATTTTGGTCCTGAGCCTGGCCCTGTATATCTTCCTGGGTCTGGCCCTGGCCCCTTTTCTGCTGCCCGGGACCTCCTCCCACCTGGGTTACTTGAGCCTGGCCGCCTTAATCCTGGCCGCGGCCGGGGGCGCCTTCGTCTTTGTGCAGGCCAAGGCCCCCTGTGGCTTCGGCCTCCGCTTCCTAACCAAGCTGGGGGTTTGTCCCCCGGCCCTGAAGGAGAAAGAAGAAACCTTCAACAATCTGGACACCCGCCTGGCCTCTTTTTACCGGGAACATCCCGGCCGCTGCCTGCTGGCCTTTACCCTGTTTTTTCTCAGTTGGGTGCTCCACGGGGTGGAAGTTTACCTGATGTTCTGGCTGCTGGGCCATCCCATCGGCTGGGACCTGGCCGTCTGCCTGGACGCCCTGGCCATGCTCTTCACCGCTTTAGGGTTCTTTATCCCCGCGGCCATGGGGGTGCAGGAGGGGGGGAATATCCTGCTGGCCCTGGGATTCGATCTGGGCATGGTCCTGGGAGTGGCCTTCAGTATCCTGAGAAGGCTGCGGGAGGCCTTCTGGCTGGGCCTGGGGCTGTTGGCGGTGGCGAAGGAAAAATGATATCGGCGTAGATGGGCGTGCATCGGCGGTTAAATGCT
>QZIZ01000111.1 GCA_003599195.1 Deltaproteobacteria bacterium
CTTTCGTCTCTCCTAAAATTTGCTGAGTCTACCCCAGGTGCTACTTCCGCATCTTCTTCATCAGGCAGGCCTCTGCCTTGGCAGCAGCAGCCTCAGCCCGATCCGCCGCGGCCTCAGCTTTGTCAGCCGAAGCTTTGGCGTCCGCAGCCGCCATTTCGGCGTTGCGAGCTGCACTGTCTGCCTTAGACGCTGAGGCCGCCGCCTGATCGGCGTACATCTTGGCCTCATCGACGTTCTTTTTGCAGACGTCGCAGCAGCCTGCTCCCATGGCGAGGACAAAGGCCATGAGAATCGCGAAAGCAAAACCCTTCCTTACCAATGCTTTCCTCATCATCTATCCCCCCTTTTCAAAGAGATGGTTAAAGGTTAGTAAGATGCCCACATTTAATAATAGTGGCTGTAAAATATCAAGAAAAATTATAGCCTCCCCAATATTTTTTTTTGCCAGGAAGAGAAATAATTTTCCGAACTGCCTCTATTGCCAATAAATTGAGCCGGTTAACTATCGCCGGCTTTTTGGCCGTATCGGGACATTTCCCCCCAATTCCGGCCGCTCCGCAGTTCCACTGCCAACGGCGCCTTAAGCAGAATCACTTCTTCCATCACCCGCCGCACTACCCGCGCGGTGGCTGCCAGTTCGGCCTCCGGCACCTCAAACAGCAGTTCATCATGAAGTTGTAACAGCATATTAGTACCTATCCCGGCATTTTGCAAGGCCGGTTCTATCTCCAGCATAGCTTTTTTAATAATATCCGCCGCGGCGCCCTGGAGCGGAGTGTTGATGGCGGCGCGCTCCGCCTCCTGGCGCAGGATGCGGTTGCTGCTGTTGATTTGGGGAATCTGCCGCCGCCGCCCCAGCAGGGTGGTCACCCAGCCCTGGCGCCGGGCCGCCTCCAGGGTTTCCTCCAGATAGGCCTTGACCCGGGCGTGGCGTTGGAAATAGCGGTGGATAAAATCCTGGGCCACCCGGTTGCCCACTCCCAATTGTTTGGCCAACCCGAAGGCGCTCATGCCGTAAATGATGCCGAAATTGATGACCTTGGCCTGGCGCCGCATCTCGGAGGTCACCAGTTCCGGGTGGATGCCGAAGACCACGGCCGCGGTCTGCCGGTGGATGTCCACCCCCTCCTTAAAGGCCTTGAGCAGGCCGGCATCTTCGGAAAAGTGGGCCAGCAGCCGCAGTTCCATCTGGGAGTAGTCGCCGCTCAGAAAGACGTGGCCCGCCTGCGCCACGAAGGCCCGGCGGATCTGGGCCCCCATTTCGCCCCTGACCGGGATGTTCTGCAAATTCGGGTCCCGGCTGGTGAGCCGGCCCGTGGCGGCCACGGACTGTAAAAAGGTGGTGTGCACCCGGCCCGTGTCCGGGTCGGCCAGGCGCAGGAGCGCGTCCGCGTAAGTGGCCTTGAGTTTCCCCAGGCTGCGGTATTCCAGAACCTTAGAGGCGATGGGAACCTCCGGAGCCAGACTCTGGAGCACCTCGCTGTCCGTGGAGTACGCGGTTTTGCCCTTGGTTTTCTTTTGGGGGGCGATCTTTAATTTCTCGAAGAGGATGCGGCTCAATTGCTGGGGCGATTGGATGAGGAAGGTCTCGCCCGCTTCCCTATAGATTTCCTGCTCCAGCCGCTGCATGTCCTTTTCCAGGCCCTGCCCGAAACGCTGCAGCCATTCCCGGTCCAACAGAATGCCCCGGGCCTCCATGCGGGCCAGCACGGACAGCAGGGGCAATTCCAGGCCGGCGTAAAGGTCCCAAAGACCTTCTTTTTTTAAGTCCGCAGCAAGCAAGGGCCAGATGCGGAGAGCCGCGTCCGCGCGTTCGCACCCGTAGCGGCAGGCCAGATCCGGGGGCAGGTCCGCCGCGGCGATGGGCCGCCCCGCCAACTCCCGGGGGCCCGGCAGGTTGATGCCCAGGTAATGCAGCGCCACGTTCTCCAGATTCTGTTCGTAGCGCACCGGGTTGAGAAGGTAGGAGGCCAGCAGGATATCCCCGCTGAGTCCCGCCGGCTCCGGCGCATGGCGCGTTGCCGCCAGCATGGCGGCCTTTAGATCGGCGCCCACCTTGCTGATGCGGGCCTCGGTCCACAGCGGGCTTAATCTTTCCCAAACGGCCTGAAAAGACAGTGCGGCGCCGAAGGGGATATAGGCCCCTTCTCCCTCCCGCCAGGCCAGGCCCAGTCCCGCGGCCGGAGCTAAAGCCGGATGCTGGTCGCCTAACACGAAGAACAGGGCCATGACCCCGCTCTCCCGGATGGCCGCAGCCACCCGGTCCAGGTCGTCCGGGGTTTGCACTAAAGAGAAAGCCCCTGCCTGGGCGGCGTCAAACCCCAGCTCTTTATTGAACTTGCTGAACTCCAGCTCCACAAAGAGCCGGCGCAAGGCCTCCCGGTTCAAGGGGCCGGGATGCAGGTCTTTGACCTCCGCCTCCAGGGGCACCGCGCACTCCAGCAGTGTCAGCTTCTTGCTCAAGCGGGCCTGGTCCGCGAATTCCCGAAGGCGGTTTTTTAGGCCCTTTTCTTTGATTTCCTCTACGTGGTCCAGGAGATTTTCCAGATTGTGATATTTGGCGATGAGTTTGAGGGCCGTCTTTTCCCCGATGCCCGGCACCCCGGGGATATTGTCGCTGGCGTCTCCGGCCAGGGCCCGCACGTCCACCAACTCACCCGGCGCGAGGCCGAATTTTTCTTTGATGGCTTGCGTGTCGTAGCGCACGTCCTTCATGGGATCCCACATGGCGACCCCTTCCTGCACCAGGGGCAGCAGGTCCTTGTCCCCGGAGATGATCTCCACCTGGAACCCCTGCTCCCTGGCCCGGCGGACCAGGGTGCAGATGATGTCGTCCGCCTCGAATCCCTCTTTAACCAGGCCCGGCAGGTTCAGGCCCTGGATAATTTGGTGGATATAAGGGAGTTGGATGGCCAAATCATCGGGCATGGGGGGGCGGTGCGCCTTGTATTCCGCGTATTCCTTATGCCGGAAAGTTGGCCCTTTGGCGTCGAAGGCCAGGGCCAGATACCGGGGCTGCCGCTCCCTAAGGACCTTCAGCAGCATGTTGGTGACCCCGAACGCGGCGTTGGTGGGAAAACCCTTGGAATTGGTGAGGCCCCGGATGGCGTGAAATGCCCGGTAGATGTAGGAACTGATGTCAATGATGTCGAGGAGCGGCTTTTCCTGGGGCATGGTTAGCTTATACCGCTCATGAACCTCCCTGTCAATTGGCAGGAGAACGGTGATGAATGTGAGCAGTAAGCAGTGAGCAGGAAAAAACCATTCCTATCCAAAAGCTCAATTAACCGTCCGGTGGGGAATTAAGAGGGCGGGCGAGACGCCCGCCCTACGAAATTTTCCTAATTCACGAGCCAAAGGCTCATAATCCACTGATCACTGATTACTGAATTACCGGCCACTGCTCACTGCTCACTGCTTACAGCTCACTGCTCACTACCCCCGCGGCTTCGCCCAGATTTCCAGGACCGCGAGCTTCAGGAAGCGCTTGGACGCGGCGGCGCGGATGACGGCCACGGTGTCCCAGCCCCGGGCCGTGCCGCCCACGGCCACCACTTCCTCTTCCTCCGGGATGAGGCCCGCGTCCACGGCTTCCATGACGATTTCGCAGCAGACCTTCAACCCCTGGCCCAGGCGGCGCAGGGTGTTGGCAATGAGCAGGGTGGAGGCGCTGCCCTTGAACTGCTCGGCGATGGCGGTGTCCAGAGAATGAGTGAGGATGGTGGCCTTGAGCACCTTGCCGCCCCGGCAGGTGATCTCCTGGAAATGCTCTGGCAGGAACTCGTCGATATTGGGGCCTTTGAAGCCCACGGAGTGGCCCACCACCACCAGGTTGAGGTCCGGGGCCAGCTGCAGGCGCGTTGCGGCCTGGCCGCCGCTGGCGCCGGTGGTGGAGGCCATCACGAAATGCCTATAGCCCAGGCCCACCGCCTTTTCCAGGAGGTCCAGGCAGAATTCGGTATTTTCCGGGCCGGGCTTGGGAAAATAATAGGTTTCCCGGGTGATCATAACTTTATCTCCTTTCCTGGCACGATGTCTGCAAGCTGTTAATTTTATCTATAAATTCCGAACTATTGATAGGCCCCGCAGGCGCCCATAATGCTGGGGGTGCGCCGCGACCAAGCAGCAGAGGCCGGACATGGATTACTTACACCAGGAAATTCCTTCCCAGAAAGTGAGCCAGGCGCGTATCGCCGGGATCTATCTGTTCGGCGCGCACCGGGCCCTTGATCCAGACTTTATCAACAAATTGAGTCTGGAAACCATAAAAAACGCGTTTCGCACCAAGGCTCGATGTTTTCACCCTGATTTGCACGGCGGCCGGCCGCCGGAGACGGTGGAGAAAAACCGGCAATGGTTTATCAAGGTCAAGGAATCCTACGAGATCTTAAAAGATTTTGTCGCCTGTCAAACTTTTGAACCGGAAGCGGCGGTAGTCCGGCAAAAGAGGATCATCGCCGTGGGCGGGGCCAAGGGGGGCATCGGCAAAAGCACTTTCGCCGCCAACCTGGGGGTTTTCCTGGCCGCCCAGGGCCGGCGCACGGTGATGGTGGACCTGGACTTGGGCGGGGCCAACCTGCATCTTTACCTGGGCAAGACCTCTGTCAAAAAAACCATCAACGATTATTTCAGCCGCGCGGTCTCCAGCCTGGGGGAGCTGATCATGCCCACCAAGTTCGGCCCCCATCTCATCGGCGGCGACAGCTCCCAGTTGGGGTCCGCCAATGTCAGTTTCTCGGCCAAGATGAAACTGCTCAAATCCCTGCGGGAGTTGGACGCGGACTATGTGATTATCGATCTGGGGAGCAATACCTCCTTTAACATGCTGGATTTTTTCCTGGCCGGGGATTCCCACCTGGTGGTGACCACCTGCGAGCCCGCATCTTATCTCGAGGCCTATAATTTTATCAAGGTGGGCCTGCTGCGCCGCCTCAACCGCTTGTTCGGCGAAGAATCCGCCGACCCGGGGCAGAAGAATTTCGGTTTGCAGTCCTTGATCCACGAGGCCACCATGTCCCCCAACGGCTCCAAGGCCAATAATATTCCGGCCCTGCTGGAGAGAGTGAAAGCCGGGTATCCGGACTATCTCCCCTTGCTCCGGGAGACGTTGGCTGCTTATCAACCCTACCTGGTGGTCAATCAGGTCATCGACGTCCAGGACGTGCCCCCTATTATCAGGCGCATCCAGGATGTCGCCAGGAAGGTGCTGGCCATCAAAGTCAGGTATCTGGGGACTCTTCCTTTTATGGAGACCGTGAAGAGAAGCACCCTGAACCTGGTGCCGGAAGTGGCGAGAAACTCCCGGGGCCCCCTGGCCCAGAGAATGGCGGCCATGAGTAAGGAGCTTTAAAGCTGTCAGCCATCAGTTGTCCGCTAAAAAAAATCTTAACCACAGAGACACAAAGAACACAGAGGGGCACAGAGGTTTCTATTTGGCCCTTGGCGCTTTGCGCCAAGGGCCAAAATTGATTCTCTGTGAACCTTTGTGTTCTCTGTGCCTCTGTGGTTTTCTTTTTTAGCTGAAAGCTGATCGCTGAAAGCTGAGAGCTTTTATTCTCGTTCCCAAGCTCTGCTTGGGAACGCAATTGTCCGTTCAAGCTCTGCTTGGACACCTCTGATAATAGTGGTATTTCGGGTACTTATGGCTAAGCTGCCATTCACTCCAAATCTTCCGGCAGAAAAACCACTTCCCGTTCCAAAGCCACTCCCTCATTTCGCCAGATAGTTTCCTGAATCTCGGCAATCAAGCCTTTTATCTGCGCGGCCGTGGCTTGGCCCTGGTTGAGGATGAAGTTGGCGTGCTTCCGGGAGACCTGGGCTTCTCCCAGACGCCGTCCCTTGAAACCGGCCTGGTCGATGAGCAGGCCCGCGGCCGGGCCGGCCCCGGGGTTTTTAAAGACGCTGCCGCAACTCCGGGGATTGGCGGGGAAGCGGGCCTTCCGGGCGGCCAGGAGCTGCCGCATCTTTTCTTCTATCGCCGCAGTCGGGGCGGGGGTTTGCAGCATAAACTCCGCTTCCGCCACCAGCCAATGGGGGAAATGAAGCAGCAGGGAGGAGCGGTAGCCCAGCCCCAGTTCCCCGGCCTGAAATTCCATGAGCTGCAACCTGGGGGTGGCCACCCAGACCCGGCGCAGCACATCCGCCAGATTCCGCCCTTCCGCGCCGGCATTGAGGCGCACCGCCGCGCCCACCGTGCCGGGGATGCCCGCCAGAAATTCGAAGCCCGAAAATCCCAAGGCCGCCGCGGCCCGGGCCAGCCGGGGCAGGGCCACTCCTGCGCCGGCGCGCAGGGTCTCGCCGTGACGCTCGATTTTTTGCAGGGACTTGGCCAGGTGCAGGGTCAGCCCCGGCAGACCGGCGTCACTGATGAGCACGTTGGAGCCCCGGCCCAGGAAAAACAAGGGCCAGCCCCGGCCGTAGGCCAGGCGCATCAGGGCATAGACCTCCTCCAGGTCCTGGGGTGCGGCCAGAAACTGCGCCGGGCCGCCGATCTTCCAGGTGGTGAGGGGGGCCAGGGGTTGATTCTCGAAGAGGGGAACTTTTTGCATAAAATCAAAATAAATGAAAAATGGCCGCTATATTTATGCGGCCATTATTCTATCTTATATTTTTCAAAAAATTAACTCATTATAGTTTCTTCGCGTTGTTGACACCCCATTATGCCACATTATCTTTTGCTTTATCCTCTGGCTCCTTAATCACAATTTCCAGCATGGGCACTATCAGAGCAGGATAACCCATGCGGGTGCTCATGTTCTGAACCAATTCTCGCCAATACGGCCACGCAGTGGATATGGGGTTTATCTTATAAATATGATTAGTAAAAGCAGAATAAGAACCCTCAAAATCTAATTCAAGATCCAATCGATTAGGGCCATCTGGATCAGCGTGGTTTAGAGAAAAGGAAGTGCAAAAAGTGGCTTCAATTTTCATAGTCGGTTTATTCGGGGATTTATCTTTAAAGGCGGCAACCTGAAATTTACAAAGGATGAAGTAGAGATCGAGACGCTCTTTATATCCTTTCGGAGTTGGTAAGAGAATTTCCGTGGAACATTTATGCTGCAAAGCAAGAACTTCAGAAGAAATAACCCCCGGTTTCCGCCAGGTTTTGGCATCAACCAGATAAATTTCTTCTAAGATCGCCTTTTGGGCCGCTCGGGCGGCTTTCTTATCGGGATCAAATATTTCTATAGTTAGAGTAACACGCTTATCCATAAGGCCCCTCTTAACCTGAAATGGCTTTTTTGATATTATGATAGTTGTCAGCCTGAGAGTAGTAATTTAACTCGCCAGCATGGTTATATTCAGGCCCTTTGGGCACTTGATATAACGTCTGTGACTGTATTGGAAATTCAAAGATTTTATTTTTCCCCTCTTTTTGAGGAATAAGGGAAACTCTATATCCTAATACATGCAAAATATCAGCCACAGTGCGCAGGGTAAGATTACGCCCCCCATTAAGTAGTTGGGAGACGAACCCTTTGGTTTTCCCCAGCCGCGCGGCCAGTTCCTTACGGGAAACATTTTCTTCCTCAAGAAGCCTACAAAGTGTTTCAGCGACTTCCATGATCAAATCCTCTTGAGCAAAAAGTCTCCGGAATTCTTCATCTTTCAGGTATTCATCAAGAATCGTAGTTTTCATGGCAATTAATCCTCATATAACAATACATTTTCATAGGTTTTCTTTATTTCAATCATTGTTTCGATTTCTGTTTGGTCAGTATCGCCTCGCTTTTTAAAACAACCATGCGTAATAACTATATGAGAACTATTTAAATAGAAAAAGAAAAATCTTGTTTTGGAATTATAAACATCTCTGAATTCATAAAATCCTGAAGCCCTTTTCCCCTTTAATTTTGCGAGAAAATCAGTATTTCTGGGTTCTCCATGATTTGCAAAATATTCAATAATTTTCAAAATCTTTGCTCGATGAATTTTGGATATTTTTTTGCTATCTAAGAATTTTATTGCCGGACATTGACCAGTAGGAGATAAGAAAAAATCAATCCTTACTTTCCTCCCAAGGAAAAAGGTCTCGCTTCGAGGCTTCGGCATGATGAATGAGTTTACTTAAATATAAACCATTGTCAAGCAAAATTCAAGCCGATTTTGGAAAAATTAATATATTAGATCACCCCCAACCAACCCCCCGCCCCGCCTTGACAAACCTGAGTAAACCAGGTAGCTTGAAGGCCAGCAAGGGGGGGGTGGAAATGCTGCAATCGCGGTTTGGGGTAGTAAAGATTTTTGTCTTTTTGGGTCTTTTGTCGCTTTCCCTCCCGGCCCTGGCCGACCATCCTCCTGTCGCCTACGTGGACCTGAAAAATCAACTGGTGCGCAAGGGTCTGGACCGAAATTACGTCAACCAGGTCTTTTCCGACTCCCGGAACAGCTTCCTTCCGGACGTGGTAAAGAAGATCGCTTATCTGAAGAAGGAACCCCGGGACATTTACGCCAAATTTTATACTCCCCAGGTGGCGGCCCGGGGCCGGGCCTATCTACAGGAGCACCGGGCGGAATTGAATCGAGCGGTCAGCCGCTACGGGGTGGCCCCGGAAGTGATCGTGGGCATCCTCACCGTGGAGAGCGACCTGGGCAACGCCACCGGCAAGTATCCGGTATTCAACGTCTTCGCCTCCCTGGCGGTGATGGATAATCCGCAGATCATCCGGGAGTTGGGACTGAGCCCCACGCTCAAGGCGCGGCTGCATAAAAAGGCGGCCTGGGCCCAACGGGAGCTGCTGACCTTTCTGGAATATTGCCGGGTAAAGAAGCTGGACCCTTTCTTCTATAGAGGCTCCTGGGCCGGGGCCATGGGTTTCTGCCAGTTTTTGCCCACCAGCCTGAAAAATTGCGGCGCGGACGGCGACGGCGATGGCCGGGTGGATCTCTTCACCCATGCCGACGCCATCTCCAGCATCGCCTGCTATTTACATCAAAGCGGTTTCAAACAGCAGAACCGCGCCACCTGGCGCCGGGCCGTCTATCGCTACAATCACTCTGAGGCTTACGTGGACACCGTTCTGTACCTGGCTGCGCAGTATTAATCTCTGATAGAGTGAGCTGTAAGCAGTGAGCGGTAAGCAATGAGTAGTGAAAAAAGCGGAGCCTCGGCAGGCTTTGTTTTTCTGCACACTGCTCACCCCTCACTGCTCACAATCCTGTGGTTCCCCTTTCCATCGATCATTGATCAAAGGATTTGGCATGGCGGATAACGTAGTAGTGGGAATCGTCATGGGCAGCGCCTCGGATTGGCCCAGCGTGGAGCCGGCCGCGGCTTTGCTCAAGGAGTGGAGCATCGGCGTGGAGGTGACGGTGGCTTCGGCCCACCGCGCGCCCAAGAGGGTCCTGGCCTATGCCCGGGAAGCCGCTCCCCGGGGGCTGCAAGTAATCATTGCCGCGGCCGGGGCCGCAGCCCATCTGGCCGGGGTCCTGGCCGCGGAGACCACCCTGCCGGTGATCGGCGTGCCTTTGCCCAGTTCGGACCTCAAGGGCCTGGACAGCCTGCTGGCCACGGTGCAGATGCCCGCGGGGGTGCCGGTGGCCACCATGGCCCTGGGGGCCGCAGGGGCCAAGAACGCGGCCATCTTCGCCGCCCAGATTCTGGCCTTGAGCGACGCCAGGATTCAGGACATCCTGAGCGGCCATAAACGGCTCTTGGAACAGAAGGTGGTGCAGCAGGGGGAACAGATTCCCCTTGAATACCGCCGCAAAGAGTAAGAATTCATGATCGTCTCTTCCATGGCGGACCTGGTCGTTGACCTGGCGGCCCTCAGGCATAACTACCGGCAACTGCGCGGCTTGTGCGCTCCCGGCGTGAAATTCATGGCCGTGGTCAAGGCCGACGCCTACGGGCATGGCCTCCTGCCCGCGGCCAAAGCCTTGGTGTCGGAAGGCGCCGACTACCTGGGGGTGGGGTCTCTCGAGGAAGGACTGGCCCTGCGTCAGGCGGGGTTGGAATTGCCCGTGCTCCTGCTCCTGGGCATCCTGCCGGAGGAAGCGGCCCCGGCCGTAGCCGCCGGCCTGGAAGCGGCCCTGTTCCGCCTGGACGTGGCCCAGGCCCTGGCCGCGGCGGCCGCGAGCCAGGGGAAAACAGCGGGGGTGCATCTCAAGGTGGACACCGGCATGGGCCGTCTGGGCCTGGTTCCGGAGGAGGTCCTCCCCTTCCTGGAGGGCCTCCGGTCCTACCCCCAATTGAAGGTCCTGGGACTGACCTCCCACCTGGCAGTGGCGGACCAGGAAGATAAAAGTTATACCTTAAGGCAACTGGAGCAGTTTGAGGGGCTGCTGCGGGCCGCCCGGGACCGGGGCTGGGAGCTGCCCCTGAGCCACATCGCCAACAGCGCCGCGCTCTGGGAACTGAAAGAAGCGCACTTCGACCTGGTGCGGCCGGGGATCATGCTCTACGGCTCACCGGCGTCGCCGGAGCGGCGGCCACCGGTGGACCTTAAGCCGGTGATGTCCTTCACCACCCGGGTCCTCCAGGTGAAGCGCCTGCCGCCGGGCAGCAGCATCAGCTACGGCTGCACCTACACCACCGCGGACTGGTGCCGCCTGGCGGTGCTGCCCGTGGGTTACGCCAACGGCTATAACCGTCTGCTTTCCGGCCGGGGGGAGGTGCTCATCCACAGCCTGCGCGCCCCCATCCGGGGCCGGGTGTGCATGAACCTGACCATGGTGGAGGTGAGCCACCTGCCCCACGTTAAGGAAGGGGACCCGGTCGTTCTTTTGGGCGGCGGCGACAGCGCCCGGCTCACCGCGGATGAGCTGGCTGCCTGGGCCGGGACCATCAGCTACGAAATCTACCTGGCCCTGGGGAACGCCAACCCCAGGCGTTATGTGGGAGCATGACATGGTGGACAAAAAGCCGGATACCCAGGAACCCAGCATCTGCCTGATCTGCGCCTGGCGGGAGAATTGCGTCAAGAAATTTTCCTTTACCGGCCAGCATTGTTTGGAGTTTTCCCGGGATTTGACGTTGAAGGCCAAGCCGGTGGGGGAAGTGCCGCCGGAGAAGAAGTGATCAGTAATCAGTGATCAGTTTTATGGCCTGGAGAAAAGCTGGTGAAAAATACAGCCCTACTTCGGTCTCTGGAAGCAGACTATGTTAAACTGTGATGAATGTAAAAGAGTTATAGAAACTGGAGAGGAGAGGGCATTCCATTCGCGAACATTATGCGAGGATTGCTATATTAAGGCTACCTGGCCTCCGGTTCGCAAAACCTTTTATGAGAATGATCCGGCAGAATTTATGCGCAGGCTGAAAGAAACCTACTCCTTGCACCCCCAACAGTACCATTAGCTTAGATAATGCCGGTCCCGAGTGATTAAAAATTGTTGAGGTCGCATAACGTTACAAACCCAACCCCAAATTGTGTTACCTATGTCCCCGAACGGTTGTTACCCATCTCCCCGGTCCAAACACCGGTGGGAGAGGGTCGGGGGTCGGCTTGAGCTTGAAGCATTGATAACCCTCGGATTTGAGGAGGAAATTCAATGGCTGCCAAAAAAATCTTGATGATTGTCGGGGATTACGTAGAGGACTACGAGGCCATGGTCCCCTTCCAGATGCTGGTCATGGCGGGGCATACGGTGCATGCGGTCTGCCCCGGGAAGAAGGCAGGAGAATCGGTGCGTACCGCGGTTCACGATTTCGAGGGCGACCAGACCTACAGCGAAAAGCGGGGGCATAATTTTGTCTTAAACGCCTCTTTTGACGACATCCGGCCCCAAGATTACGACGCCCTGGTCATCCCCGGAGGCCGGGCCCCGGAATACCTGCGGCTGCACGAGCCGGTGGTGGAGATGGTGGCCCATTTCGACGCAGCCCAAAAACCCATTGCCGCCATCTGCCACGGCCTGCAACTATTGAACGCGGCCATGAAGCTGGAAGGACGGCTGTGTACCGCCTATCCCGCGGTGAAGCATGAACTGCTGGCAGCCGGGGCCAGGTGGGGGGAAGTCAATGAGACCTTCTCCAACGCCCACGTGGACGGCAACCTGGTCACCGCGCCCGCCTGGCCGGCCCATCCCGAATGGATGCGGAAGTTTCTGGAGCTGCTGGGGACCCGGATAGAGCCCTGAGGAGAAGAAGCGGTCAGTGGTCAGTGGTCAGTGGCCATTTTATAAAGAACACTCTTGCGTCTTTGCGTGAGAAATAAAAAAAACGATTGTGTCTTTTGCTCCGAATTAGGGAATCCAAGAGGGCAGGTAACCCCCCAAAAAACGCAGAAAGCTGGGGACAACGGCCGCTAAAGTCCCCCCTCCCTTGAGGGGAGGGGGTTAGGGGGAGGGTGGCGACTTTAGACCACGAGTCTTCAAAGACGCCACCCCTCCCTAGCCCTCCCCCCTCTCAGGGGGAGGGAACCAATGGCGACCTCATTGTCGGTTGGCAATTCCTAGAATTTTCGGAGTTATGGGAATAATCGGATAAAGAAATTACCTTAAAGAAAATAGGACTGATGCGACCGAAAGAGCAGATAAGAGAACTCCTCACCCAGGCCCTGGAACAGGCCCGGAGCGCCGGAGAGGTCAATTACCAGACCCTCCCCACGTTCGAAGTGGAGGCCCCCAAGCAGGCGGACCACGGCGATCTGGCCACCAATCTGGCCATGGTCCTGGCCAAACCGGCCCGGATGGCCCCCCGGAAGATCGCGGAGATCATCAGCAAAAACCTCGCGGCCCCGGAAGGCATGCTGCAAAAGGTGGAGATCGCCGGGCCGGGGTTTATCAACTTTTTCATCGAAGAAGCCTACTGGCGGTTGGTCATCCCGGAGATTCGCAGCCTGGGGCCGGCCTACGGCAACTGTGGCCTGGGCCAGGGCCAAAAGGCGCAGGTGGAGTTCGTCAGCGCCAACCCCACCGGGCCCTTGCACATCGGCCACGGCCGGGGCGCGGCCTTAGGCGACGCGTTGGCGAATCTGCTCACCGCCGCGGGCTACGAGGTGGTCCGGGAATACTACATCAACGACGTGGGCAACCAGATCAACACCCTGGGGAGATCGCTCTATTTCCGCCTCCGGGAGCTCCAGGGGGAAAAGATCGAGTTCCCTGAAGACGGCTACCAGGGCGATTACATGAAGGACCTGGCCCGGGATTACCTGGCGGCCGGCAATCCTCCGCCCTCCACCGCTCCCCCGGAAGAGGAAATTATCACCCTGGGCCGCTACGCCGGGGACGTCATCCTGGCGGAGATCAAGCAGGACCTGGAGGATTTCGGCGTTTCCTTCGACCGCTGGTTCAGCGAAACCGATCTCTACACCCAGGGTTTGGTGGAGAAAAGCTTTGACCTCCTGAAAGAAAGGGGGTTCCTCTACGAACACGAGGGCGCCCTGTGGTTCAAAGCCACGGCCTTCGGGGACGATAAGGACCGGGTGGTGCGCCGCTCCACCGGGGTCACCACTTATTTCGCCTCGGATATCGCCTACCACCATTACAAGTTCCAGCAGGGTTATGATTTGGTGGTGGATATCTGGGGCGCGGACCACCACGGCTATGTGCCCCGTTTGCACGCGGCGGTGGAGGCCATGGGCTGCGAGGGCCGGTTAAAGGTAATCCTGGTGCAGCTCGTTTCCCTGCTGCGCCATGGTGAGCCGGTGGCCATGACCACCCGGGGCGGCACTTTTGTCACCTTGCGGGAAGTCATCGACGAAGTGGGCAAGGACGCGGCCCGCTTCATCTTTCTTACCCGCAGGGCCGACTCCCACCTGGACTTCGACCTGGAGGTGGCCAAGACCCAGAGCCCGGAAAACCCGGTCTATTACGTGCAGTACGCCCACGCCCGGCTGGCCTCGGTCTTCCGCCAGGCTGCGGCCCAGAACATCACCGTGCCCGAGCCGGACCCGGCCCTGCTTGCCCTGCTGCAACTCCCGGAAGAAACTTCCATACTCAAGCTGCTGGCCAACTACCCGGAGCTGGTGGAAGCCGCGGCCCGGAATTTGGAGCCTCACCGCATCACTTATTTCTTGACGGAACTGGCCTCCCAACTGCATAGTTATTACTATAAACACAGGTTCATCTCCGAAGACGCGGCCATGACCCAGGCCCGGCTCTGCCTGGTGCGGGGCATCCAAACCGTGCTGGCCCACGGCCTGGCTATCCTGGGCGTCGAGGCCCCGGACACGATGTGAAGGGAGTGAGCAGTAAGCAGTAAGCGGTTGGGAGTGATAAGTGATCAGTAATCAGTAATCAGTGATCGGCAGTCAGTAAAAACCAAGTTGTAATAAGGCAGTTCTTTTACTGCTCACTGCTCACTGCTCACTGCTCACAGGAGAAGAGATGCCGGAAGGCCGGGGGAAAAAGACCAAGAAGGCGAAGTGGCAGTTGATCCTGGGTCTGAAACAGGTCGTCTGCGGCGCCCTGGGGCTGACCTGGTTGATGCTGATTATCTTCGTCCTGGGGGTGCTGGCGGGCCGGGGGGACATTTACCGCTGGTTCAGCAGTTGGGGATTGATCACTCCGGATGCTCCCAGGATGGCCCAGTGGTCGCCGCCGCCGGAACCTGCGCCCGCAGCGGCCCCGGCCCCTACTCCTGCCGCGCCGGGCACCCAGGCCCAGTCCAAGGTCCCCCAGACTCCTCCTGCGGCCGCGCCCGCTCAAACCGAGACGGTTCCCGGGACTATGATCCCCACATCCTCCCCTGCCCCCGGGGTTAAAACCAAAAAGGAAAAGAAAGGGGTTGCCCAGCGGGATCGGGAGGCCCGGGACAAAGAATTGCAGCGGCTCCGCCGGGAAGTGGCCGCCAAGCTGAAGTTCCAAAACAGCTTTGACACCAAGCCGCCCAAAACCGTCCGTACGGCCTCCAAAAAGAAGGAGAAGGCCGCGGCCGCGGCGCCCGCGGCGAAAGCCCAGGCTGCCCCCGTGCGGGTGGCCCAGTTCCGCGATCCGAAGGCCGCCAAGGCCAAGCTGGCGGAGCTGCAGAAAAAAGGGGAAAAGGTCTCCCTGAAACAGGGCAAGGATAAGAAGGGCGCGGTTTATAATATCGTCAGGGAAACCCCGGCCAACCCCAAGCCGGCCGACGCTTTGGCCCAGAAAACCCAGAAATCGAGCGGGAATAAACCCCAAAAACCTGCGGCTGCTAGAAATTAAAAGCTCTCGCTACTCTTCGCCGGTCTCGCTGGCTTCTCCCGCGCCGCCCTCCATGGCCTCTTCCACCATCTGATCCACTTCCCCGGGAAAGTCCTCCCCCATCTCCCGGCCCATCTTTTTCAGCATGCGGGCTATGCTCTTGGGGTCGTTCTCGTCCACTCCGGACCATTGGGAAGGGTCGGCCAGGCGTTCCAGGCGGGATTCTTCCGAGAGCTGCAAATTAACCCTGGAGAGAATCCGCACCAGGGACCCGCCGCCGCACTTCCCGCAAACCGGGGCGAAGGGCTCCTGCAGATTCAGGATCAGAAAACTGGAGACCCGGCGGCAATCCCGGCAGCGATACTCGTAAATGGGCATGGCGGCTTAAATTATATATAGCGACATAAATAATTGGGCATTATTAATCTCTGCGCTCTCTGCGTCTCTGCGAGAAAAAAGGTTTCTCGCAGAGGCGCAGAGGCCGCAAAGAAATGCTAGGCGCGGTTAATAAAGACGCTCAGTATAGTGAGCGGTGAGCAGAAAAATCAGTGCAAGAAAATAAATAGAGTCTTGTTTTTACTGCTCACTCAATTACGGACCCGGACCTTCATCTTTTCCAGCCGGGCGATCTGGCGTTTTACTTCGGGATAGCGGGGGTCGGATGAATTGAGATTCGATAACGCCTTGCGGAAATGGAACAGGGCCACGGGCAGGGCCTTGGTCTTTAGACTGTGGAAGGCCAAATAATAGTGCGCCGGCCCCAACTGCTTCTTTTCGCCGTAAACGGTCCCCAGGTTGTAATAGACTTCGATGAAGGCCGGGTTGAGCTTATGCACCTTTTCGAAGAGGGCCAGGGCCTGGTCGTACTGGCGGCGTTCCTGGCAAATACGTCCCAGGTAATAAAGCACCGCCTCGTCCTGGGGGTGTTGCCGGGACAAATCCTCCAGGATTTTCGAGGCGTCCATATAGCGGTTGCGTTGAAAATAATAGATGGCCAGATCCCGTTGGATCAGGTAGTTTCCTGGGGTCAGTTTCAGGGCTTGCTGGAACTCGGCCAGGGCTTCGTCGCCCCGCTCCAGGTTGGCCAGGGCCAGGGCTTTACCGTAATGGAAGGCCGGATCTTGCGGCTCCCGGAGGCTGTCCTGGGTCATGCGCCGCAGAAGTTGATGGGCGTTGCCGGATGTGGCCTCCACCCGGATGGCGAAGTATTGGAATTCAGGATTGTTGCCGGCGGAGGGCCGCGGTTGGCCGTATTGGCTTAATTGGTGTCCCAGGTCCACCAGGCGGCCGTCAATGTCCGGGTGGGTGCTGAGATAAATGGGAATTTTCCCGCCTTCGAACCAGCGCTGCCGGTTCATCTTCTTGAAGATGCTCATCATGTCCCGGGGGTCATACCCGGCTTTGACCATCCATTTGAATCCCAGGGCGTCAGCCTCTTTTTCAAAGTCCCGGCTGTAGGCGAGCATGGCGCTGGTGCCACCGGCCATGGAGGTGGCCATCAAGGCTTGGGCTAAAGCCGCGCCCCCCACCCCGGCCAGAGCAATGCTGGCCAGGGCCCCTAATATAGACGCCACGTTGGCCACCTTGGCCTTTTCCATGGTCTTGAACATATGGCGGGCATAAACGTGGGAAATTTCATGGGCCAGGACCCCGGCCAGCTCTCCCTCCCGCTCCATCATGCGGATCATGCCGGTGGTGACAAAGATATAGCCCCCGGGCACCGCAAAGGCGTTCATGGAAGGGTCATTGACCACAAAAAAGCGGTATTTGAAGGGCTGCGCCTCCAATTGGGACACCAGTTTCTGCCCCAGCCGGTTGAAATAAGAGGCGATGAAAGGGTCCTCTACGACCGGAATAACCTGCTGCAATTCCAGGAAAAACTCTTCGCCGATCTCCCGCTCCTTGTCAATAGTCAGGGAATCGAACATCCCCCCCCAGGAGGGCCGCAGAGGTAAGAAGAGCATCAGGACGGCCAGGAGGAGGGATAAAACGCGGGCTGGGGAATTCTTATTCATGGCGGGTCGGATCGGTCTCCTTCCCGGAGCCGGCGGCAGCCGGACCAGGGGAAACCCCGGGGCCGGTTTCCATAAAGAGACGGGGCGCCTCGGCCCATAAGCCCTCCAGGTTGTAAAACTCCCGGTGAGACTCGGAAAAGATGTGGATCACCACATCGTTATAATCCATCAGGACCCACAGGCCCTCCTGGAGGCCTTCCACCCCTAAAGGTTTGACCCCGGCTTGGCCCAGGGCCTCTTCCAGGTGCTCCGCCAGGGCGAGAACGTGGCGCCGGGATGTGCCGGAGCAAATCAGGAAATAATCGGCAAAGGAACAGAGCCCCTTAACCTCCATGGCTACGGGGTCCAGGCCCTTGACGGAATCGATGGTCTGCACCGCCAGTTCCAGCAGGGCCTGTGCGCTAAGGGTGTTTTTGGCCAGCGCCGTGTGGGCCTCCTTCAAGATATAACTTGTTTTTTATTATATATCTTCGCACCTTTTCCGGCAAGAGATAACGGATGGAGCGCCGCTGCCCCGCCAGGGCGCGGATGCGGGTGGCGGAAATATCCATCAGGGTGGTGGCCAGGAAATGAACCCTGGCTCCCCCGGGATGTTGATACACCCCGGCGTCAGGCAGAGGTTGGAATTGCGGATGGACCTCCCGGCGCAGCACCGCCTCCAACTGGCCGCGGTCATAGCCCGGGCGGTCCAGGACCACGAAGTGGCACAGGGTGAATAATTCCCGGTAGTCCTTCCAGGTGGTGATCTCCAGGATGGCGTCCAGCCCCAGGATGAAATAAAGCTCCCAGTCCCGGCCGTATTCCTCCCGGACCTGACGCAGGGTCTCGATGGAGTAGGATTTTCCCGGCCGCCGGCCCTCGATGTCGGAGACGGTAATGCGGGGATGTTTCCCCACGGCCAGGCGGGTCATCTCCAGGCGGGTTTCAAAAGGAGGGATGAGCCCCCCCATTTTATGGGGCGGCAGGCTGGCGGGGATGAACCAGAGGCGGGTGAGCGAGAGCGCCTCCACTACCTCCTCGGCGGTGCGCAGATGCCCGTAATGGATGGGGTTGAAGGTGCCCCCGAAGAGGCCCAAACGTTTTGGCCGAGTCGGATTCAATAGCGCTTCCTGGAGATTGAGATGGGGGAAAAGGGGAAAAGGTTAATTGAGGGGGGAAAAGGGGAAAAGGGTAAAAGGGGAAAAGGGAGGGGTGATCGATACTGATTTTGTAGGGGCGAACCTTGTGTTCGCCCTGTATGCATCTGGGCGAACACAAGGTTCGCCCCGACGTTTAATACCTTGTTATCTGTGACTTGGGATGATCTTGCCACGTCCTATCCCTTTCCCCTCTTCCCCTTTTCGCCTTTTTCCCCCTAAGTTCTAATCTGCCCATCCCCATAAACAATGAACTTCGTGGTGGTCAGCTCCTCCAACCCCATGGGCCCGAACGCGTGGAGCTTGGAGGTGTTGATGCCGATCTCCGCGCCCAGCCCCAACTCTCCCCCGTCGTTGAAGCGGGTGGAGGCGTTCACCAGGACCACCGAGGAATCCACTTCTTTTAAGAACCGCTGCGAGCGGTCGTAATCCCGGGTGATGATGGCCTCCGTGTGGTTGGAGCTATACTTCGCGATATGGGCCAGGGCCGCGTCCAGGTCCGGCACCACCTTCACCGCCAGGATTAAATCGAGAAATTCCGCGCCCCAGTCATCGTCCTTCGCTGGCACCGTCTCCGGGTCGAGCTCTTGCGTGCGGGGGCAGCCCCGCAGCTCCACCCCGGCCGCACGAAAACGCTTAAACATCCGGGGGATAAAATCCCGGGCCGCGGCTTCGTGCACCAGCATGGTCTCCATGGCGTTGCAGACCCCGGGGCGCTGCACCTTGGCGTTGAAGCAGACCGTCTCCGCCAGGTCCAGGTCAGCATTCTCATCCACGAAGATATGGCAGACGCCCTTGTAGTGCTTGAGCACCGGGATGCGGGAGTGCTCGGCCACGAAGCGGATCAGGCCTTCGCCCCCCCGGGGGATGATGAGGTCCACCAGTTCGTCCTGTTTCAGCAATTCCGTGGTGGCCTCCCGGGCGACGCTGGGGATGACCTGGACCGCGGCCGCGGGCACGCCCGCTTCGGCCAGGGCCTCCTGCATCAGCCTGGCCAGGGCCAGGTTGGAGTGCAGCGCTTCCTTCCCGCCTTTGAGGATCACCGCGTTGCCGCTTTTAAAACACAGGGCCGCGGCGTCCACCGTGACGTTGGGCCGGGACTCGTAGATGAAGCCGATGACCCCCAAAGGAATCCGCTGGCGGCCCACTTTCAGGCCGTTGGGCCGGACCCACATGCCGGTTACCGCGCCCACCGGATCGGGGAGCGCGGCCACTTCCTGGAGGCCCTTGATCATGCTCGCCATGACCTTGTCCGATAAAGTGAGGCGGTCGATGAAGGCCGCAGGCATGCCCTGGTCCTTGGCCGCGTCCACGTCCCGGCGGTTTTCCGCCTGGATGCGGGCCTGCTGCTCTTGCAATAATTCCGCTACCCGGAGGATCACCCGGTCTTTCACCCCCCGGGAGAGGGCGCCCAATTTCCGGGCCGCAACTTTGGCCTCCTGGGCCATCTGCTTGATTACCTGGGGTATGTCCATGGCTTGCTCCAAGGTTTGTTTCACCTGCTCAGTCTTCTTTTTCTGGAAAGGAATGATAGTCGCTGCCGTCCTGACATTCCACTCCGATTCGGCCGCCTCCCCGGTCTCCATGTCCTGCAAAATCCGCCGGGCCTGGTCCTCGTCCTCCGGGGCCACGAGGAGGCGCACTCCCCGGACGAACTGGAGCATGGGGTAAGTGCCCCCGGCATCATCAGCCAGGACCATGGTTTCAATACCTTCGGACCCCAGCAGCCCCGCGGCGATGTCGGCCTCCATGCGGCTGCTGAATTTTTTTATTATTACCGCTTCATCCAGGTTCAAGGGGTGCCTCTTAGGTTATTTAGTGGCCAGAACAGGAATTCGATGCCCTCGAACTCCAGCAACTTCGCAGCCATCTCCGCGGTCACGCTGTTGGGATAGGTTTTGAGGGTTATGGCATCGTCCAGTTCAAAGAATACCTCGCCAAGAACTAAATTAGACATGCTAAAAAAACTCCATAATCATCAGAAAATAACATTGAGCTATGGACATAAAATTCCCAGTTAAATTCTGGGTTAATCGCGGATAATAACTCTATACCAGGCAGTGTTAAAGGATAAGAATATATTTCAGCTTCAATATTAGACGATTGAGTGTAACACACATGATTACGATTGTAATAATTTAATATATCTCCTGAATTAATCGGTGTAAAAAGGTTTTTGCAGTGAATTAGCCCCAGATTATCCAAATGAAGGCACTTATTCTGACTCAGACCATATTTTACTAATTGAGATTCATTTCCATCTAAGTCATATTTATAAGGAAAAAAATAATCATCATCGTGTAACCATAATAAAGAACAAAATATATTAAATATATGAGCATCATTTGAACTTATATCTTTTAATATACTTAAAGTCTTCCTTGAACATGACTTTGGAATTGCTACCTCATTCGCTAATATTCGAGCCCATAGTTTTTGAAGATCTTCATGAGATACATCTTTGCATTCATCAAAAAATCTGGAAATCCAATCTCGGTCTACTGGTTCCTCAGAAACAGTATCGGGCAAATTCTCAGCAGCGATTTCTATTATATGTTCAATATTTTCTTGTCTAGAAATCTCTTGAAAAGCCAAGCGGTTGGCTGCCCTTCTCAATAATTCTTTCTTTTTAATATCTCCTTCAGCTTTAATAAGTGACGCATCTGCTAGGGCCTTTGCTTTTCGGCGAATTTTAGTCGGCTCATAAAGGGTGCCAAGACCTTGGGAAACAGCATCAACAAGTTTGCTGAGAGGCTTAGATGACTTTCCAAGATCAAATAAGACAAATTTTGGACCTGACATTTCTTTTCCCCTTAAGGGATTGGGGGTGGGGGTTATTCTGCTCGTTCCCAAGCTGTGCTTGGGAACGCAAATTTGTCAAAGCTGCGCTTTGCTTCTCACTCCATGGGATCGATATCCATTATATAACTTAACTCCCAGTAATTCCTAGCGCTGGAATAAAGCCAATCTTCCGGCTTTTCAACAAAACCAGCCCTCACAGGATTATTGTGGATATATTCAATCTTCTGATTCAAAACCTCATCAGAATAGATTATTTGGGGATGAAATCCCTCTTGCCAAACCTGATAATTACTATCTTTTTTATAAGCAAGTTTGTGAAATTTAAATTGACTTAATACCCATTGTTTCCCATCTACCTTTAAGGCTTTAATCAATTCCTTAGCAGTGTGTCGTTTAAAGTCTTTGATAATATTGGATAAATATTCTCCTGAAATAAGCAGATGGACATGATTATCCATAATTACATAAGCATATATTTTCAATCCTTTATTTTTGCGACAGAATTTTAGCGACTCAATAATAATGTCAAAATAAGGTTTACGAGTGAAGAGGGGAATCCACTCGACAATGGTTGATGTGGCAAAATAACATGACCCTGGTTCAACTATCCGGTAACGGGTCCGCATGCGTCCTTTCTCAAAGCACAGCTTTTGCAAACCTGCGTTCCCAAGCGCAGCTTGGGAACGAGCAAACAGCGCTGCTCGCACAGGCTGGAAAGCCTGTGCCACCAGTCACTAACCCTTTACCTGAAATAATTTCTTGCGCCTTTGCGTCTTTGCGTCTTTGCGTGAGATATCTCAAATCTCCGGAAAAATCACCAAATTATCCCTATGGATCACCTCGTCGTAATCCTTATGCCCCAGGGCCTGGGCGATTTCCTGGGATTGGCGGCCTTTGATGCGGTTGATGTCCCGGGCCGAGTAGTTGGTGAGGCCCATGGCGAAGGGGCGGCCTTCCGGGTCCACCAGATGCACGGGCGCGCCTTTGCGGAAGCCCCCGAAGACCTCGACGATGCCCGCGGGCAGCAGGCTCTTTTTATGGCGCACCAGGGCCTGCCGGGCGCCTTGGTCCACCAGGATGGCCCCCTGGGGGGTGACGTTGTAGGCCAGCCAGTACTGGCGGCTTTTCAGCTTCTGGGCCTGAGGCACAAAGAGGGTGCCCACGTCCCCGGCGCTGAAGGCCGCGTCCAGTATGCCGGGGGTCAACCCGTTGGCGATGAGGCTGGGGATGCCCGCGGCCGCTACCTTTTTCACCGCCTGCATCTTGGTGACCATGCCCCCCCGCCCTAAGGTCCCGGCCCTGCGGCCCGGGGCTTTTTGCAGAACCGGGTCGTTTGTCTCGATTAAAGGAATCAGCCGGGCCTCCGGGTCCTGGCGGGGGTCCCGGTCATATAAGCCGTCGATGTCGGTCAAAATCAGGAGCAGGTCCGCGTCCACCAGGTTGCAGATGAGCGC
>QZIZ01000162.1 GCA_003599195.1 Deltaproteobacteria bacterium
CAGGGGTTAGTAAATTATAGTAATAAGTAATAGAGCCTCTGCAAAATTCTTCGATTGCTTAGATTGGCCTTTATGAGGGAGCGAAGCGACCGAAGAGTCCTCCCCCTTCGAGGGGGGAGGGGGGACTGAACCAGATTTTGCACACGCCTAAATTCATTCAAAATGGATTTTGCAAAAGGCTCAATAAGTAATAAGTAATAAGTGGTACTGGCAGTATAAATGAGAATAGCGCCGTAGGGGCAAACCTTGTGTTCGCCCTGACCAGGTTAGCTCCTACGATTAGAATTACGCAGATGTTATGAAAAAATCCGAATTCGTCTGGATGAATGAGGGATTGGTACCCCTGGAACAGGCCGCTGTGTCCATCAATGACCGGGGGTTCCTCTATGGGGACGGTTTTTTCGAGACCCTGCGGGCGGAAGACGGGCGTCCCCAATTCCTGCAAGAGCATCTGGCCCGGCTCCGGGCCTCGGCCATTACCTTCCGAATTCCCTTCCCCGATAGCTTTCCCTGGGCAGATCGATTAAGTCAATTACTGGCGGCCAACGGCCTGGAGCACGGCCTGGCGCGGGTGAAGATTTTGCTTAGCAGAGGCGCGGCCCCGGCCCTGGGGCTGCCCGCCGCGGCCCGGCCCACCCTGGTGATCTGGGCCCAGCCCTACACCCCCCCCGGCCCGGAGGAATACGCCCGGGGCTGGGCTTTGGCCACCTTCCCGGAGCGGCGCACCACTTTTACGGGTAAGCACAAGAGCCTTAATTATCTGTTTTATCTGGCGGCCCGGCAGTACGCATTGGACCGGGGGGCCGATGAGGCCCTGATTCTGGAAGCGGACGGATTGGTGTCCGAAGGCGCGGCCGCCAGCCTGGTCTATGCCCGGGACGGCGGTTTTTATACCCCCCAGGCCCCCAGCGCCCTGCCGGGGGTGACCCTGGAGGTCCTGGGCCGGGGCTTGGCCCAGCGGGGGCTGGGCCTGACCTGCCTGCCCACCACCCTCAGTGAAATCGCCCAGGCCGAGGGCCTCTGGCTGACCAATTCATTAATGGGAATAATGCCGGTATCCTCCCTGGACGGCCGGGTGTTGCCCATTTCTCCGGCGACAAGTTTACTGCAGGAGTGCCTCAATTTGGAGGCCCAGTCACCTCCCGGGAATTAACCAAAGATGGTGCGTAGAACGCACCCTACTGATCACTGATTACTGATCACTGATTACTCCTACTGGCCACTGACCACTGGCCACTATCCCCCCAGCGCCTCCCGCAGGCGCAGCCCCACCTTTGCCATATCCCCGGGGGGATAGGCCCCTTGGGGGAAAAGCATCAGGCCGTCGTTTTGGTAGCGGGGGATGACATGGAGGTGGGCGTGGAAGACCACCTGGCCCGCGGCCTCGAAGTTGTTCATTCCCAAGTTGAAGCCTTTGGCGTAAAAACTCTTTTGCAGCGCCTGGGCCACCTGCCGCGCCACCCGGCCCATCTCCTGCCACAAATCATCGGGCAGGTCCAGGAGGTTCTGGTAGTGGTCTTTGGGGATGATCAAGGTATGGCCGTAATGCACCGGCGCGATATCCAGGAAGGCCAGGACCCGGGGCGTATCCAGCACCATCTCCGCGGGCAGCTCTCCGGCGGCGATGCGGCAGAAAATGCAGTCGGTCATATCTATATTCCTAGCAGGATTGGTTACAAGTAAGGAATTTTTTTGACAATATTAGGATAAAAAAGCGGGTTTGCCAAGGATAAAAAAAGTGAAGCCGGCGTTTGACGCCGGCTTCACCTTGCCCCTGGCCTTCTTCCTGCCGGATTGCAGTCTTTGTTGGAGGCTTCTACTGGGGGGGTCCATTCCTTCCAGGACGGCGCTCGCGTCCTTAAAGGCAACGCCTCTTACTAACCTTTACACGTAATCGCCCCGGTTAAACTTGAAGCTCTCCGTGTAGGCCAGGGCTGCGGCCTCCTCCATTACCTGCTTGAGAGGTGAATTCCCGGGCATACTCTGGGCCATGTCCTGAAGCCGCTGGCTGTCCGTCTCCAGCATCTGCACCAGGGTGGACAATTTTTTCAGGGGCAAGTCGGTTTGGGCCAGGGCCTCCCGGTAGGTGTCCAGGCGGGACAGGACCTTGTCCAGCACCTCTGAGGGGTTGCGGCTGATTTCCGCCAGGGGGTCAACCGCCGCGGTCGGCGCCAACTTCCCGGCGGCTTGGGGAGCCGCGGTTTTCTGGGTATCGGCGGCCAGGGCCTCCTCCAGGTGTTGGGCAAAGTTTGCCCCCTTGGCGGGCTTGGCCTCCTGGGGTTTCGGGGTCAAAGCTATAGAAAGCAGATCTTCTATCTTCATGATAGCCTCTTGATCGGCAATAATTCCGGTTTTCGTTAGAACTGCACCGATTTTACCTGGGCGACGATCTCCCGCAGGCGGTCGAATTGATAGAGCTCCCGCAGATCTTTGCGGCCCAAGGCGCTCCAGTCCTGCTGCACCTGCTGCAGAAGCTGCCGGGCCTGGTCGAGATCCACGTCTGCCGCGGGAGGGGAGGCCAGGTTCTGGGCCCGGATTAATTCCACCCGGTCTTCTTCAGCGGCAGTTTGATCCTCGGAATTCAGGGCCGCCGCCGTTGCCTGGCGGGAAACCGCAGCCCGGTCTTCCACCCCCGATTCCAACGTCATTGTCTGCTGGGGATAAAGGCTGGAAATTTCCATTCCACATCTCCTTATGGGAACTTTACCGGTTTTGATGCAATTTCAATACCAAAGACGAGATGCAGGAATGGCGCGGGTTTCCATGGAAATGGGCCAGGCCGGGCAGTGGTAATCTTTGCCTAGTTGCCGGTTTTTTGACGGTATAGATACCAATTCTGTTAGGAATTTGAATTCTGAGTTGGGGGCAAAGGGGGAAAAGGCGAAAGGGCGAAACGGGGAAGGGGGAAATAGGGTATGGCGCTCTCATCCTTCCCTTTTACCCTTTTACCCTTTTCACCTAATTAATGTCCCGGCCTACCTTCCCATCAGGGAGTTTTCGGCCGCAATAGCGGTCCATCGGGCAAGGAAGTCCCTGGGGTTTCCGGCAATAGTCACGGCCCAGGCGCACCAGGGCCGCTTCCAGGTCGGCGAAGTCGTGAGGCGGGACCGGTTGCTTAAGCCAGGCCGCTTCCAGGACGGCCAGGGCCGCGGCCGGGCTTAGGCCCGAAGGCAGCAGCCCGAGGTGTTCTCCGGCCAGTTGCGCCATGGAGCTTAAGCCCGGGTTGGCCTTGGCCCAGACGCCCCGGAGTTCCCGTAAAAAGATATTGGCCGTGGCCGGGCCGATCCCGGGGGCCAACGCCTGAAGCCGCCGTTCCAGGTCGTCTTCGTCCGCCGCGGCCTCATGCACCCGCTCCAAAGAACCCTGGTACTGCTCTTTCAAGGAGGCCATCACCTTCAGCAGTTTGGTGGCGGTCTTAAAATCGTAGCGGGCGTAACCCCCGGCGTCCAGGAGGACCACCAGGTTATCCCAGCCCTGCTCCAGGATGGCTTCCGGAGAGTAAATTTCCCGGTCCGCAAAGACCCGCCAGGTGCGGGCCGCCAGCTTGCCGGAGATGCGGGCCCCGTAAAGGATGGCGGCCAGGAACCATTGTTGCCGGGCCTCAGGAGAGGCCTTGACGTCGATCCCCAACTCGGCGGCGAAGCGGCCCGGCAGGCGGGCCAACACCTGGGAGATCGGTTCCATGGCCGGTGATCCCGTTTTTCGTTTTGCCTTTTGCGTTTTACATTAAAAAAATGAAGATTATCAATATATTACACTAAAAGCCTCTGCTGTTGGCCGGGGGACTTGGTATAATTCTTCATTACCAGCAAAGGATAATTGCTATTATACCCGAAAGGTAGTAATTAAGAATAATCCATTTCAGGAGATACCCCATGTGCCGCAATGAACGCCTTTTTTGCCGGTGCGGCCGGAATTCCGCGTCTCTGCTCTTTCGCGATAATCTGCTTTATCCCGAAATTTTGGTTAATCTTTACTGTCCCCTCTGCCGGGACCAGGCGGTCTGGAACGGCGCCACCATGCTCCGGGACTGCGGCTGGATCCTGGAATATGATCTGGAGGGGGCTCAGGCCCTGCTGCAGCAGAGCGTCAAGGCCGCAGTTACCCCGGAATTTCTTTTTGATGAGGGTTACCTGAGCTGGCAGGGTTTTTCCCCTGGGGACCTGGACCTCAACACGGCCCTGCACCGGCGCCTGGCGCCCCTGATCGAGAAGGATATGCCCCTTTATCTGCAATCTCTTAAAACCGAGTGGCTCAAGCACGTGGCGGAGCTGAAGGCCGCGGGCTGGCGCAAGGCCCAGGCCGCTTGAGATGTGGTTAAACCTAAAGCCCCAAAAAGCCGAAAACAAGGTTTATCATATCTTATGAAGGAGGATTCAAATGCGGAAGCTGATGTGGACTCTGGGCGTCATGGCGTTACTGGGCGTATGGCTGGCCTCCCCCGGCTGGAGCCAGTGGGGAGCCATTCAAAGCGGCGCGGATGCCTTGCGCCGGGCCAAAGAAGCGGAAAAGCCGCCGCCGCAACAGCAGCAGCCGACCAAGGCCTACGAAGGCTCGGCATCGATGAGCGACACCAAAACCGGGGTATCCACTGCGCCAAAGACCTACCAAAACAAGGTCCGGAAATTCTCCTACACCATCCCTGCGGGCTGGCGCCTGGAAAGGGGTGATCCCACGGGTAACGCCGAAAGACAAGACATCATCTTCATGAAACCGGGGACCACCTGCGGATTTAACATTACATGGCACCAGTATCCCCCCGACACCAACATCAGGAAGGCCAACGTAGAGGCATCTTATAAATCGGCCATGTCAGAGAAAAGCATTGGCAAATATCTTTCTGTGAAGCGACGGGATCAGGGCGGCGCCGGCAAAGAGGGGATCATCGGCTGGGAGACCATCGAGACCGCGGAAAAAGGCTCCGGCGGTTTCCAGCGGATTCAGTGGAATTGCTGGGATCCACAAAACTATAGCTATACCTTCCAGGCCTATTCTGAACCCAAGGATTTCAACGCCAACCGGGCGGAGTTGCAGCGGATCATCGATTCCATCAGGTTCAGCCGTTAGCGGCAGAATGTTTTCGGCCTCCCCTGGAAAGGGGAGGCCGCAGACACCTTCTGGTGTTCGCCCAGATTGTTGGTAACCTTTCCTTGCCCTATGGAAGGAAAGCTGTTCGTGATTGACAAACATTAAATTGAAGTAAAGCAATAAAGAAGGTAAAGACATAGCCAAAGGGATTACGCGCCCATAGCATCTTCATATTTAATATATATCTCCATAAATCGTAGATACTACAAGGAGGTTAACCATGAAATATGGAGCTTTATTTCTAAGTTTTTTTATTATATTAGGATGTTATAGTATGGGAGATCAAAGGGTCTCAGAAAAAGGAAATATTGATCAAATCAAAATAGGGGTTTCTACAAAGGCTGATATTAAGGCTCTTTTTGGAGAACCGAACCATGTAACCTTCGGCGATAAAGAAGAAATGTGGATGTATATGTATACCAGGTTAGTTACTAGACCAACTACTTTTATTCCCGTAGTTGGTCTTTTTGCCGGTGGATCTGATATGAAATCAAATACTCTAACTGTTATGTTTAATAAAGAAGGGGTTGTAACAAAATTTGGTCCAGGTCATTATTCTGGCGGTGGCGGCAGCATCGCGGATTAATGATATTTTGATATGACTGCATATATCTGCGGTTGAGTCTATTCTTGGATAATGGCGATTAGTCCCCAAGACATCGAAGCCGCTCAGGCCCGGGTCCGGGGCGCGGCGCTGCGCACGCCTCTGGTCTATTCCCAGACCTTGAGCCGCGTGAGCGGGCGAGAAGTCTTCCTCAAGCTGGAGAACCTCCAGACCACCGGCTCCTTCAAACTCCGGGGCGCGCTGAACCGCCTTCAGCTTCTTAAAGAACGGGGCGAAGGAGACCGGGTGGTGGCCGCGTCCGCGGGCAACCACGCCCAGGGCGTGGCCTTCGCCGCCAAATCCTTAGGCATTCCCGCCACCATCGTCATGCCCCGGGGCGCGTCCATCTCCAAGCAGATGGCCACCGCCGGCTACGGCGCCCAAGTTATCCTGCACGGCCGGGACCTCTCGGAGGCCCTGGAGCGGGCCAAGGAACTGGTAGCCCAGGGCTATGTCTTTATCCATCCCTGTGACGACCCGGAGGTGATGGCCGGCCAGGGCACCCTGGGGCTGGAGATTCTGGAGGATCTTCCCGGGGTAGACACGGTGGTCATCCCCGTGGGGGGCGGCGGCCTGGCCGCAGGCACGGCCCTGGCCCTGAAGGGCCGCAAACCCGAAACCGCGGTCATCGGCGTCCAGGCCGCGGCGGTGCCTTCCCTGGCCGCGGCCCTGGAAAAAGGAGGTCCCACCCCGGTCGCGGCCCGCCCCACCCTGGCGGACGGCATCCGGGTGCCCTTGATCGGCAGCCGCACCTTCCCCAAGCTGAAGGAACTGCTCCAGGACCTGGTCCTGGTGGAGGAGATGGCAATCGCCCAGGCCCTCCTGTTTCTCCTGGAGGGCAAGAAAATCCTGTCGGAAGGGGCCGGGGCCGCGGCTACGGCCGCGTTTTTAGGACCTCTCAAGGACCGGGACCTGGGGCGGCAGGTGGTCTTGGTGGTAAGCGGCGGCAATATTGATATCCCGCTACTGGAGCGGGTGCTGCCCCGGGCCTTGCTGGAGCGCCGCCGCCTTTGGAGCTTGAGGGTCACCTTGAGCGACGCGCCCGGGGCCTTGGGCCGTCTGGCCAGCCTCCTGGGGGAGCAGGGGGCCAATATTTTGCATCTCTTCCACGACCGGCTGGCCCCGGAACTGCCTTTGGACTATACTAGGGTGGAGCTCAACCTGGAGACCCGGGACCGGGAGCATGGGGAGAAGGTGCTCAAGGCGCTTCGGGATGCCGGGTATGAGGTGGAGGAGAAGCCGTGATCGGGTTGCGAGTTGCGGGTTACGAGTTGCGGGTTTCTTCGGCTTTTAACCGCAACCCGTAACCTGCAACCCGCAACGTCCCATTCGTATCTAAAAGAAAGAAGAGAACAAAAAATCCATGACCGTCTCCAACCGCATCAAACACGCCCTGGAAAGCGCCTCCTGGATCAGGCGCATGTTCGAGGAAGGCGCGGAGCTGAAGGCCAAGATCGGCGCCGCTAAGGTCTTTGACTTCACCCTGGGGAACCCGGACCTGGAGCCGCCCGGGGAATTCAAGAAAGAACTCCTGGCCGCGGTCCAGGACCTTAAGCCCGGCCTCCATAGCTATATGCCCAACTCCGGCCTGCTCCCCGTCCGCCAGGCAGTGGCTCATCACTTGAAGGATGTTCACCACCTGGATTTCAAGACCGAGGACGTAGTTATTACCTGCGGCGCCGCGGGCGCCCTCAACGTCATTCTCAAAGTTCTGCTGGACCCCGGCGACGAAGTGGTGGTCCTGGCTCCCTTCTTCCCGGAATACCTGTTCTATGCCGACAACCATGGGGGCGTGGCCCGGGTGGTGGAGACGGACGAGCACTTTCAGTTGGACCTGAACCGGCTGGAAAAAGCCCTGGGCCCCCGGACCCGGGCGGTGATCATCAATTCCCCCAACAACCCCACGGGCCAGGTTTACGGAGCCGAGTCCTTGAAAGAACTGGGAGTATTGCTTACCCACCACGCCGGCCGCCACGGGCGGCCCGTCTACCTGGTGGCGGATGAGCCATACCGCCGCCTGGTGTACGACAACTTAAATCTTCCCAGCATCTTCGCGGCCTACCCCAACACCCTGCTGGCCACCTCCTTTTCCAAGGACCTCTCCATACCAGGAGAGCGTCTGGGTTACGCCGCAGTCAGCCCCCGGGCCGCGGGCAGGGGGGAGCTGTTCGCGGGGATGGTCCTGGCCAACCGCATTCTGGGGTTCGTCAACGCCCCGGCCCTGATGCAGCGGGTGGCGGCCAATCTCCTGGAGGTGTCGGTGGACGTGGATTATTACGCCCGGCGCCGGGACCTGTTCAGCGAGGTGCTGGAGCAGGCGGGCTACGAGTTCGTCAAACCCAGGGGCGCGTTTTACTTCTTCCCCAAGGCCCCGGGAGGCGACGACCTGGCCCTGGTGGCCCGGCTGAAGCAGGAAAACATCCTGGCGGTGCCGGGCCGGGGCTTCGGGAGAGCGGGATATTTCCGCCTGGCCTTCTGCGTGCCCGATGAGGTTATCCAGCGCTCCGCCCCGGGTTTTGCCCGGGCCCGGGGGTGAAAAAATGGTTTTCGGTTTTTAGTTTTCGGTTTTCGGTGAAAAGATTCTTAGTTATCAATTCTTAACCGATGGATTGGAGGCACCTGAAGCCGGCCTCGGTTTAAGGCCTTAGCCGGAGGCATCTGCTACTTTATGAGGGGTTATCCGGACGTTCGTGGACATGGTAACACCTGGAGGGATGAGGGCCGTCACCCAAATTTATACAAATATTAGCACTAAGCTACTGAAAATCGGCTATTTTTTTAATGAAAAACTAAGAACTTGATACTATTATGCATAGATTGCCCAAACGCCAGCCCCTCTCCAACCCGGTGGCCGTCCGAGAAGTCCTTAAGGGCTTGATGAAACCCCTGGACTGGAACAACCTGGGCCAGCGCAGCCGCATCCGCCAGGTGTGGGAGGCGGTGGTGCCCCCGGAGATATTGCCGCACACCCGGCTGCTGGAGGTCCGCCGCCGGGAGCTCTGGGTGGAGGTGAGCGCCGGGGCCTGGGGCCAGGAGCTGCAATTCCTCGGCCCCGGCATCTTGGGGGAACTGGCGAAAGCCTTAGGCCCTGGAGTCATAAAAGAACTGCGTCTCCGGGTCGGATCAGGAAAATAAAGGGAGGGCGCTCCAACCCATCGGCTTCGGGAGCTGTTACGAAATGCCGCAGTTAATCTTGTTGGTAGATGATGACCCGCTGATTCGCTCCCTGGGAAAGGAACTTCTGGAGCATCTGGGATATGAGGTGGAGGCGGCCGGGGACGGCCGGGAAGCACTGGAATCTTATCGCCGCCTGGGGAAGGTGGACCTGGTGATCCTCGACTATTACCTGCCGGACCGCGACGGATTGCAGGTGCTCCAAGACTTGCTGGCACTGGATCCGGGAGTGCGGGTTTTGGTGGCCTCCGGCTTTTTCCCCTCCCGGGAAGCGGACCTGTCCATGGAAATGGGGGCCGCGGGCCTTATCTGTAAGCCTTATCGTCTGGCGGAGTTGGAGGACCGGATCCGGGAGGTTTTGGAGGGGACATCGTTTTCTTAGCGAATTGCGTTCCTTGCCGTTCGAAACAAAACAGGGCGGCGCTGGTCCTGGACAGGCAGGCCGCCTCCCGCCACTGGGGTCCCAGAAGTCCTCTGCTAAATTTCCTTATTCCTTCCAGAGAAGGAAAATGTGAGGCTATCAGCCAGAGCCGCTGAGACTGCCGCCCGCGGCCGGCGGGCACCTCCAGTTCCGTTTCCCCACAGGACTTGCCCCAATGGATGCGCTCCCCCGGGTTTTGGAAATAATACTTGAAGGGGGAGACGGCAAAATAATAGACATACACCCGATCCTGGGGCCGCAGCCGTTCTTTCAGTTGGTCCACCAGGGGTTGGATCTCTTCCCGGTTATGCGCGGGGTCAAGGTTTTCTTCGATCAAACCCACAGGATCTATCACCAGCAGCAAGAGACCGGCAAGTAAGAGGGCCGGGACTCTATACCGTTTTTCCCAAAGCCAGCCAAGTATTGACACCAGCCCTGCCGCCGCCACCAGATAGAGCAAAGGCGCGCTGAAAAGCATCAGACGGTTGCCGTTGTAATGGCCCATAAAGGGGTAGCGGTGCAAAGCCGCGGCCGCCAGGGTTAAGAGAATCGGCCCCAGCCAGTAAAACAGGGCCCGGCTGCTGCCCCGCCGGGCCAAAGCCAGGATTCCCGCCGCCCCCAGGGGCAGGCCCCAATAGATGCCCGGATAGTCAAAGAAGTAGTCGAAATAGCGCCGGAAGGCCGCGCCCAGCCACCACAGAAAGGCTCCCGGGCCGGAGAAGTCCGGGAAATCCTGGGCCCAATAGGCCAGCAGTTTCGGGTCCACCTGGCCCCGAAAGAATACCAGAAAATAAGCGGCAAAAGCTGCGGCCCAGACGCCGCCCAAGAGCGCCGCCTGCAACCGCCGGGCAGGCAGGCCGAACCAGAGCGCCGCCAGGGCCACGGGGAGGGTAAAGACCAGGGCATGGGAGAAACCCAGGCCGAGAATGCCGGCTATACCCAAGGCCGCCCAGGCCCAGCCGCGGTCCCGCTGCCGTAGCCGCTCCACCAGGAAAAAGATCAGCACCGCGAAAAAGGCGTCCCCGCTGTACTGTTTCAACTCCTTGGCGAAGTAGACGGTGATGGGGGAGAAGGCCACCATGGCCAGGCCCATGAGCGAAGCGGGCAGCGGGGTCAGCCTCCGGGCCAGGGGCCAGAAAAGGACCAGCGTCCCCAGGCCGAAAACGAGGGAAAGGGAGCGCAGGACCGCTTCGCTGCCGCCGAAGGCCTGGGCCAGGGCCCAGACGGTGAGCAGGTACAGAGGCGGGGTGGACTCCCCCGCGGCCAGGGCCGCGGCAGGGGTGTCCTTAAGCGCGGCCAGGGCCACCCACGCTTCGTCGGTCCAAAGGTCCCGGTCCCCCAGGCCGTAAACCCGGAACAAGACCCCCAACCCGAAGATGAGGACCAGGGCCACACCGGTCCACGAGGGCCGGAGATTTATCTTGGACCACAAACCGCGCAACGTCTGGGAAACCACCGATAAAAGGGATGAACTGACTAAGTTCTCTTGTATCATATGGTAAAAATTTAGACAAGGAAAAGAGAATAATTGTTATTCAGGGCGACAACGATTAATCTCTAAATCTATGAAAGCTTCCACGGAAAAAGGCTTAACCTGCCTCTGGCCGCCGCCGGTTACCCCCGGGGACAGGGTGGCGGTGGCCGCGCCGGCCAGCCCGGTCTCCCGGCAGGATTGGGGCAAAGGGGTGGCCATCCTCAGGGATTGGGGCTTCAAGGTGGTGTGCGGCCCGGAGGTTTTTGAGACCCGGGCCTGGGGCCGTGAGGCCGACCGGCGGCTGGCCCAGAGATTCCTGGAAATCTGGCGGCAAGCGGAGGTGAAGGCCATCATCGGCGCCCGGGGGGGCTACGGGTCTTTAAAGGTCCTGCCCCACCTGGACCTGGCGGCCCTGGAAGAAGAGCCCAAGCGCCTGTTCGGATTCAGCGACCTCACCAACCTCCTCTGGCGCCTGCACCGGGGCCTGGGCCTGGTGACCTTTCACGGCCCCACCGTGTCCCATCTGCCGGTCCTCACCCCGGAGGCCCGGGAGAGTTTTTTCTATTGGCTGACGGCCCCGGGGCCGCAGACCGTCACCTTCCCGGGACTGACCGCCTTGTTGCCGGGAACCGGGGAAGGCGTCCTGGCCGGGGGCAATCTTACCACCCTGTGCCATCTCCTGGGCACCCCATATGCCCCCCGGTTCCAGGACTATATCCTCTTCCTGGAGGACCATAACGAAGCCCTCTACCGCCTGGACCGCCTGCTGCACCACCTGCTCCTGGCGGGCGCCCTGGAGGGGGTGAAGGGGGTGGTTCTGGGCGCGTTCACCGGCTGCGGCGGCTCTGAGGAAAACCTCTGGAAAGTCCTGGCCGCGGCCCTGGAGCCGCTTAAAATCCCGGTGCTGGCTGGCCTGCCGGTGGGCCACCAGCCGGACAACCATACCCTGCCCCTGGGGGTGTGGGCCCGGGTGGAAAGCATGACGGGGACCTTGACGCTCGCCCCTTGACGGAAAGATAGGCCTCACGCAAAGACGCAAAGGCGCAAAGAAAGGCGCAAGTATCTGAATTTTACCGAAAACCGAAAACGCCCCGGTCCCAGGCCCATAGGGAACCACCCCGAAAAAAACCGGTCCCAGGATTGACAAGCCTCATTTCCACCTTATTTTTTGCCTATATCCCAGTTGACTGCATTAAGGAGGAGTTATGGCGAAGAAAGTCTATACCTGTGCCACCTGCGGGGCCCTGGCGGATGAGCCCGGCCACCTGTGCAATCCCGGTCCCGAGCCCATGACCTGCGCCTATTGCGGAGAAAAAGGCCCTCACGTCAAGCATTACTGCAAAGGCAAACTGGAAGACATCAAGTATGTCTGCGAGCAGTGCGGCCGCCTCTCCACTTCGGCCGACCTGCTGTGTAAACCCAGCAGCGTTCCCAGTTCCTAAAGACGGCGCCGATATTAATCCAAAACTTGCAGGCAATCCGGCCTGCAACTTAAAGAAGCCAGGGGTTGATTCCTGGCTTCTTTTTTTTTGCCCCGCCCTACCGCGTCAGCCAGCCCCGGTGGCGGACGGTGACGCAGGCGTAAGGGTAAATCCACTGGAGGAGAAAGAAGGCATAGTAGCTGTAAATGATCCCGTAGATAAAATCCAGGTCCCGCTCCAGCCAGATGTAATACAGCAGATTGAGCAGCGAGGCCACGGCCACTGCGGTGAGGAATTTAAAGAGCATCAAGGGATAGGCGATGATGGAGGCCGCCAGCAGCCCCAGGAACAGGAGGGTCAGGGGGTATTCCAATTGGGACAGGAAAAATTCGACGATGGGCATCAGCCGGTATTTCCGGCGGTAGCGGGTAAAGAGGTAGCCGAGCTGCACGCATGATTCCCGGACGTTGCCCCGCTCCCAGCGCAGGTACATGCGGCAGACCCCCAGATAGGTCTCCGGCACCAAAGTGTAGACCACCGCGGTGCGCTGATAATAAGTGTAATACCCGGCCTTGAGGATGAAATTGGTCAAGGCCCGGTCTTCAGTGTGATAGCAGGGCGCGCCCAGGAAGGTCTGCCGCCGCCAGGCCGATAGAACCGGCGTCAGCGCTTCCCGCCGGTAGGCCGACAGCGACCCGGGGGTGCAGATTACGGTGCGGTACAGCGACTGGGAGGCCCGGAGATAATCCAGGTTGACGAAGCGCACGGCCTGCATCTTGCCCATGAGGCTCTGGTTGCGGTTGAAGACCTTGACGTTGCCCGCCACCGCCCCCATCTGGGCGTCCGCCAGCAGCGGGGCCACCAGATGGCCCAGGGCATCCTTTTCCATGATGCTGTCGGAGTCCAGGGTCACCAGGATTTCCCCCCGGGCCTGAGTGAAACCGGCGTACAGGGCCTCCTTTTTACCCCGGTTGGCCGGAAAGCGGACGGTTTTGAGCAGATGGGGGTAGCGGGTTTTAGCCCGGGCGATATAGTCCCAGGTGTCGTCCGTGGAGCCGTCGTCGATGCAGATTACTTCCAATTTCTCCTTAGGATAAACTGCGGCGGCCACGGAATTCAGGGCCTGTTCCACCATGGCTCCTTCATTGTAGGCCGGGATGATCACGGTTACCGAGGGAAGAAGGCCATCCGTCCGGGGATAAGGCCGGTAGCAGGCCCAGAGCACGGTGCGCAGCAGTTGAAAAAGCAGCACCACCAGGGCGTAAACCGCGCCCAGGGCCGGGAGGAACGCGCCGTAGGAGCGGCTGTTCAGGAGTTGCAGGTAGGCGTCCAGGGAGCCGAAATGATAAGCTCCGGCCAACAACAGGGCCAGGAGGGCGGGGACCAGCAATTTGAGTCCCCAATCCAGCCACTGCATTTTCAAGGAGAGATGCGCAGCGGGCCTTAGTATCGTTTTCGGTTTTCGGTTTTCGGTTTTCGGTAAAAAGATGCCCATCATCAATTAGGTAGCAATTGGATTTGTTGCCACAGAGAGTGAACCTGGGAATTATTGTCCCATAAATTAAGAAAAGTTCCGGGCCTTGTCAAATATCCCGGCCCCCAAACAACTCCTCCAGCCTGGCCCTGGTGGCCGCGGCGTAGGCGTCGGTCAGGTAATAATCCCAACCCCGGCTGCGAAACAGGGCCCGCACCTGGCCCCGGTAGTTCAAGGGGTCCACCATTACCCGGCCCGTATGAGGAGCCAGGAGTTCATAAAGCCGCTCCGGATTCAGGGGCAGCATGGGCGCGATAAAAACCCAGGGCTTCAGCCCCGCCTGCCGCAGCCTTTGCAGCGCGGCCACCCGGGCGCCGATGGGCGGGGCCTGGGGCTCCAGCGTCTGCCTGACCCGGTCGTCGTCCGTGGGGATGGACAGGCCGACGCTGACGTCGGGCAGGGCGGTGAGCAGGTCCAGGTCCCGGCACACCAGGGGCGACCTGGTAAGCAGGTCCACGCCCCAGCCGTACTCCCCCAAAATGGTAATGCAACTCCGGGTCAAGCGGCATTTCAGCTCCGCGGGCTGGTAGGGATCGCAGACGCTGGAGAGCAACACCCGGCCGCGGCGCTTTTTCCTGGAGAGTTCGGCCTGCAAGACCTCGGCAATGTTAACTTTCGCCTCCACGAACTCCCCCCAGGCGGACCGGGCATGATTACGGGAGTACTTGCGCATGAACACCGCGTAGCAGTAGCGGCAGCCGTGGCCGCAGCCCAGGTAGGGGTTGATGACATAATCGACGCCGGGGATTTTGGACCGGACCAGCGCGGTGCGGGTGGTGATGACGGTTATATTAGGAAATAGTTCCAAGTTCCTGGTTCCAAGTTCCAAGTTAATAGCTTTTCCCGGCGGTGCCGATGATTACAAGCAGATTTAAAAATACCGGTCCCCCAAAAATCAGATTCGCAACGAAGCTTACCTCTGTTAAGATGGTTAAGACGTTGCCAATGCGAGAGGCGGCAGGGGGGAACCGGCATCCAGGCCTGCTGTTTGTCCCCACTATCATCTGGATAGCAGCCCTGATTGGCGAACTTATTAGAATTATAATGCTTTTATTCACAATAATAAAGATAGTTGCCTTCTTGAAAGTGGCCCCCAATTTACTGCATAATTCTGCTATCATTTCGTTCACCGAAAAATTATAGCAGTTGCTCCTTCGCCTTCGACTACCTCAATATAAGGAAAGGAGCGGTAGGGGCGTCCCGCCCGCCAACCTCTCGGGCGGCCAGAGACGGCCGCCCCAACGATTGGCTGTATTTTGTATATTCTTGCGTCTTGCTTTGCGCCTTTGCGTCTTTGCGTGAGGCTTCTTTTCGGACAGGTGGCATCATATGCCCAAAACGCTCCAAACAGAACTCACTCTACCTGCGGATCTGCGAATGCTGCGGCTCATCCGGGATTATGCACGCGGCCTGGCGCTGCTGGCCGGGCTCCCGGAGGAGCAGGCCGAATCCCTGGCCCTGGCGGTGGAGGAGGCCTGCGAAAACGCCATGGAACACGCGTTTGAGGGCGATGAGTCCAGCGCCATAAAACTGGCGGGGGAGTTGACGCCCGCGGCCTTGACCTTAGCCATTCATGACCGTGGCCTGCCCTTTTACCGGACCCGGGAGGCGGACGCCCCCGAACCGGACCTGGAAAACCAGGCTTCCACCTGTCTCCCCTGCCGGGGCTTGGCCTCCATCCAGCATTGCGTCGACGAAGTGCGCTGGGTCTACCATGGGGTGGAGGGCAACGAATTGCGCCTGACTAAAAACCTGGCCGGGGTCTGCCGCTTGCCTTCGCCGGAACCGGAGACCTCCGCTCCCCCCGCGGAGAGGGTGCGGCCCGCGGCTCCCCAGGCATACGCCATCAGGCTGCTGCGCCCCGGAGACGGCGTCCACGTGGCCCAATTAATGTACCGCGTCTATGGCTACAGTTACAGCAACGAGGACTTCTATTATCCGGACCGGCTCGATCATGACCTGGCCGCCGGCCGGCATGTAGGGGTGGTGGCCGTGGCCGGGGACGGCGAAATTGCGGGGCACGCGGGGGTGGAGCGGCCGGACCTGGGTCCCCTGGCGGAGCTGGGCCAATTGGCGGTGGCCCCGGCCCACCGGGGCCGGGGATTGCGCCAGCTCATGGGCGACCGCCTTCAGGAAGAGGTTATGCGTCTGGGCCTGGCGGGCCTGTTCGGGGAGGCGGTCACCATCCACACCATCAGCCAGGAGGGCAGCGACAGCCGGGGACTCCACCCCACGGGCATCAAGCTCCTGGACTGGCAGGCGCATTTTAAAACGCTCCAGTGCCGGCGTCCCCCCTCCAGCCAGTGGGAAAGGGAGGCGGAGCCGGGGCTGCAGCGGGAAACCATGGTCTTCTACTTCAAGTACCTGGCCCCGCCGGAGAGGAACGCTATCTGCGCCCCTTCCCGGCACCGGGAGATGCTGGCGAAAATTTACCGGCGGCTGGGGGTGGACCTGCATTTTCTGGAGCCCAGCGGCCCCACGGGTCCGGGGGAATTGAAGGTCCATTACGATCAGGCCACCGGCGCCGGCGTCATCCAGGTGAACCGCATCGGCATCGGCACCCTGCCGGAGATTTACCAGGCCCGCCGGGACCTCTGCGACATGGTGGGGGCCAAGGTGGTGGGCCTCCTGCTGCCCCTGGCCCAAGGGGGCGCGCCCTATCTGTGCGAGGCCGCGGAAGCCGACGGCTTCTTTTTCTCCGGCATCCAGCCGCACTGCGCGGCGGACGGGGATTTCCTGCGCCTCCAGTTTCTCAATGCCGAACTGGACCCGGCGCGCATTCACCTTTCGTCCCCTTTTGCCAAGGAGCTGCTGGCCTATGTCCTCCAGGAAAAAGAGCGGGTGGCGAGAAAAACGTAGGGGCGAACCTTGTGTTCGCCCAGACACAATCAGGGCGAACACAAGGTTCGCCCCTACAATTCAAAGTACTTTGATTGTGAATTAAGACCCTTGCGCAAGTCCCAACACCTTCATTCTAAATGGGCAATCCCTAACTTTGAACTTTGAACTTGGAACCTGGAACTCATCACCCCAGCCGGTTTTTGAAAAACTTCCCTTCCTTCATAACGATGCTGATATGGCTCTCCGGGTCCTGCAATAAGCCCAAGTCTTCCAGGGGGTTGCCGTCGATCACCAGCAAATCGGCATAGGCCCCGGGGGCAACGACGCCGATCTGCCCGGCCCGGTTAAATAACTGGGCGCAGCGGATGGTGGCCGACTGAATGATATCCACGGGTTGCTGCACCTCCCGGCGCAAGCCGAACTCCAGGGATTGGCGGCGGTGCATGGGGCCAATGAGGTCGGTGCCGAACGCGATCTGCGCCCCTTGCCGGTGGGCCGCGTCCAGGGCGGCCAGAGCCTGTTCGTGCAGCCCCTTAACCTTGACCAGTTGCTCGGGGGGGAATCCCGATTCCAGGCCTTCTTTGACCAACGCGCCGTAGGTCACCAGGGTAGGCACGAAAAAAGCATGTTTCGCCACCAGTAAATCCAGGGCCTCCCGGTCGATGAGATTGCCATGTTCGATGGACCGGACCCCGGCCGCCAGGGCCCGCTTGATGGCCCGGGCCGTGTAAGCGTGGGCCATGACATAGGTTTCCGCAGCTTCGGCCTCCTCTACTATGGCCTTAATCTCCCCCAGGGAAAATTGGGTAAAGCCGATGGGATCATTGGGGGAGGCCACGCCCCCGGAGGCCATGATTTTTATTTGGTGCGCGCCTTTGCGGATTTCCTCCCGCGCCGCCCGGCGCACTTCGGTGACGCCGTCGCAGATGCGGCCCAGGACGCCGACGCCGGGGAAGCGGTGCGGCTGTTGATCTTCCCCCCGGCCCCGGGTATCGCCGTGCCCGCCCGTTTGCGACAGGGCATGGCCGCTGTACAGGATTCTCGGGCCGGGGAGCAGCCCCTCCTCCACGGCTTGAGCCAGCCCCCAATCCGCGCCGCCCGCGTCCCGCACCGTGGTAAAACCCCGGTTTAACATCTCTCTTAAGATTTGCGCGGCCCGGACCGTAACATAGGCGGGGGACATCCGCTCGATTCGGGCGAAATCCGCCTCCACCGCGGTGACGTGGACGTGGGCGTCGCACAGCCCGGGCATCAGGGTGCGGCCGGCCAGATCGATGGTGAGGGCCTTTCCCGCTTTGATGGGCCGGTCGCTCACTTCCTTGATATGCGAGCCTTCCACCAGCACATGGTGATCCGGGAGAATTTGTCCCCGTGTGGTATCGAGGAGGCTGCAACTACTAAAGACAATTGCTTTCATAGGAGATGCCTTATTACCGGTCAGCTTTTCGTTACTGCCCGATTATAATCCGCTTTTCCTTCAACTTTTGAATTTCATTCCGATCGTAGCCAAGCGATTTCATGATTTCCTCAGTATGTTCACCGAGCTTGGGCCCGATCTTGAAATCGGTGAACTTATTTCCATCAAAACTGAACGGGGGGGCGATGAACTGCACCTGGCGCCGTTCGGGACTTTTTTCATAAGGCAAGGTGATAATCTTGCCGGAGTTTTGCACGAAGGGGTTTTCGAAAGCCTGGCGGATGTCCGCCACCGGGGCGCAGGGAATGGCCCCGGAGAGAAGATGCAGCCAATGAGCCGTGGGCTCCTGGGAAAAAATCCGGTCCAGAACCTCGGTCAACTCCTGGCGATGCTCCAGCCTCCTGTCGTTGATGGAGAAGCGTTCGTCGTCTTTCAGTTCGGGGTGGCTGATCCGGTCACTTAGCAGCTCCCAGAATTTTTGAGAGAGACAGGCGAGATAGATCCAGCCGTCGGCAGTTTTGTACAGTTGAGACGGCGCTTCGGTGGTGTGGGCTGAGCGGGGTTGTTTACCCGCCACAAACCCGTCGTTAAGAAACCATAATCCTTGATAGCAGGTGCAGTTCAAGGCGATGTCGAACAGATTGGTGTCGGCGTCTCCACCTTTACCGGTTTTTTCAGCCCGGTACAAGGCCGCGAGTGTGCAAAGTGCCGCATAAACACTTCCCAGGAGGTCCACGACCGAGACTCCCACTTTAGTCGGGATGCTGTCAGGTTCCCCGGTCACCGACATCCAGCCGGTTTCAGCTTGCATCAGAAAGTCGTATCCGGGCCAACCGGCGCGTTCGTTATCCCGGCCGTAGGCGGAGAGGTGAGTACAGACGACCTTTTCATTGTAATTCTTAAGTTGCCGGTAAGTAATGCCGAGCTTTTCCGGCAGAGTTCCCCGAAAATTGTTAATCACCGCGTCGGAGACAGCTACCAGCCGGTGAAGAACCTTCTGGCCTTCCGGGAGGCGGATATCCAGGGCGAGACTCTTTTTGTTGTGGAGACAGAATTGGTTCCCCTCATTATCCTGTTTCTCCTCATCCAAATATAGAGAGCCCATCCGGCGCAACGGGTTGCCTCGCTGCTGCGGGTCTTCGACATTGATGACTTCCGCTCCCATGAGGGCCAATAACTCTGCATGAAAAGCTCCCGCCCCCCAGGTTTCAAAAGATAAGATTTTTTTGCCTTCCAATGGAAGCATGGCCTATTCTATCCCTTGCTGTAATTAAAGACTCGATGAACTTATCTCGCCTCAGTTTCTAGATGGCCGGTTTCAGCCAATAGACTCGGGCATGGGCGATCCTGTCCCCCTCCAGGTGATAAAAGGCCGCCATGCCCATCCTGACCTCCACTCCACTCTTAAGGGGAAAGACATAGAATTGGGGGAGGTCCTTGGTTGAGGAGAAGACAGCATCCAGCTCCAGGGCGGCTACCTCCCGGGTGATGATCACGGTGATGGGCGTCAGGATCTCCGTCACCTCGAGATGCTGCCCTTTGAAAAAATTGGCAATAGCCCGGCGGCCGGCCAACTGGTATTTTGGATTCTGGAAGGTGGGATTATCGGTGTAAAAATAGTTCACCAAGTCGTCATAGCGCTTTTGGTTGTAAGTTTGAAAATATTCATCCCAATAAGCACGATTGACTTCTCTGGGCATAAGTCCTCCTTCTTTCGGGGGATTATCCCTGCTCTTGTCCCTTCTTTGCGCCACTGGAAGGGAGCCGGAATGCCTCAGTCCGACCCCCTTCAGAAAATTTCACCATCTTCAGAGGAGAGATTTTTCCGTCACTTTTTCCCCAACTGCAAAGGGGCCATTACAATTTTCACGTTTTTGCCCTGGAGGCTCCCCTTTATTTTGTCCCCTTCCATTTCGAAGTCCAGGACATGGCCCAGTTTCGAGGTGAAGGAGAATTTTGTCTTATTCCCTTCGGTGGCCAGATTCACCGGGTATCTGGCCCAGCCCGCCTTGATCTTCAATTCCGGGGAATCCCCGTAGGCATAGATGATCCTGGCCTTTTTACCGGCCACCTTCTCAAAGATGAGAACCGCGTTGAGGCCTTCTTGCGGCGGGGCCTCCGGGTTCCTCCATCTGCCGCTCCAGGCCCTGGCCGTCAGGGCCGCCGGCGCCTTCCCCTGAATCCGCAAGTCTTTGGGAAGGGGCACATCGCCGGGCTTGTCTGCCGCATTCAAGGGCAGCGCCAAAGCCAAACAAATAAGGGTTATCAACACCAGCTTGAACTTCATTCCTTCCTCCTTTTCTCCAACGATTTGCTGTAACTTTTCAGGGCGAATAACCATGCCAGTCCATTTAATGGACAACAGCTACGTCTTAACTAGGATTTTATGTAGTGCGAAGTTTGCATCCAGATATTTGGGATGAATCGGCCAAAATCCGGGCCGAAACGCGCCGGGCTCCGGCAGCGCCGGTATTTACGTTAGCTCTTGATGGGGACGTTTTGCTAGCGGTGATCTTTCCTGGGAGCCAGGGCCTGGAGTTTGGTTTGGAAACGGGGTCTAACCCCCGGAGGCACCCCCGCATCCGCCAGGGCTTGGCGGTAAACCCTCTTGGCGGCTTCCGGTTTAGCCGCCTGTTCGTAGAGATCCCCTAAAAGCAGGTAAATATCGGCATTAGCCGCCTTTTGGCGCACCTGTCCTTCCAGAACCGAGATCGCCTGGGGAAAATTCCCTTGCTGTTTTAAATAGTAGGCCAGGGTAAAGGCATATCTGGCGTTTTGCGGCTGCCAGTCATGGGCCTTGCGGCACCACTGAAGAGCTTCAGGCAGCCGGTCTGGGGCCAGGAGCACCCCCAGGTTATACGCGGCCTCGGGAAACCGGGGCGCGGTCTTGAGCGCGGTGCGGAAGGCGGCCTCCGCTTCCGGCAGCCGGTTCTGCTCCGCCAGGAGCAGCCCCAGGTTAAAGTTGGCCGTGGCCTGGTTCGGGTCGATCTCCAGGGCCCGGCGCAGGGCCTTTTCGGCCTCGCCGCTTTGACCCAGGCGGGCGTAGACCAGAGAGACGTTGACCCAGGGGAGAATGGCCTCGGACCGGAGCCGGGACGCAGCCTGGAAGGCCTCCGCCGCCTTGGTGAATTCCTGCCGGGCCGCATAAAAATTTCCCAGATTGTAGTGGGAGGCCCAATCATCCGGCCGGGCTGCGAACGCGGCCAAAAGTTCTTTATTGGCCGCATCCAGGCGGTCTTGGTCCCCGGCGCTTAACAGTTCCCGGGGATAAGGAGCCAGGGACGCGGCGGCCCGGATGCGCACCAGCCGGTAATCGTCCCCCAGGCAGTGCAGCAGGGCGTCCCGGGTTTCCGGGGTGAGATGGCCTTCCAGGCCCGCGGCGGCCGCGGCCCGCACCAGTGGCGATTGATCCTGGAGGGCTTTGGTAATCACCGGCCATTTCCGGGGCTCCGGGCAAGCAGCCAGAAGGCGGATGAGGGACGCGGCATAAATCTCGTCGCGCTCCGGGTTGGTGATATATCTGAGTATTTCCCCCAGACTGGTCCAATCCTGCCTGCGGGCCGCGTCCACCAGGGACGCCCGGTAAAGAACCGGCGCCTGATAATCCCGCTTGCGCCATTTCCTCACCTGCTGGTCGGCCCAGGCCGCGCTTTTATCTTGATGGCAAAGGTTGCAGGCGTTGGGGGACTTGAACTTGAGGGTAGCCGCAGGCGCCGGGGGCAGCAGCGAGTGATCGCTGCGGCGCATGCGTGCGAATTCGGTCATGGGCATATGACAGTCGATGCATTTCTGCGGTGTCCCCGGCTGATCCGGGGGATGATGGATATGCGCCGCGGCCTGCTCCACCCGTTTTTGATGGCAGGGCAGGCAGGCCTGATTGGCCTTGGCCTCGTCTTTGAAGCGATAGCGGCCGCTGCTGGTGTGGCAGTGGAGGCAAGACAGCCGGCCGCTTTTGACGCAGGGGCTCAAACGCCAGAGGGTCTCGGTAAAATTCTCCCCCAGGTCCCGGCCGTCGGCGTAAAAATCCCGGTCTTCCAGGGTGGCCAGGTCAAAGTGATCGAAGAAACGCTCTCCGGGTTGAAACGAGGCGGTGACGGGCATCATCTTGGCATGGCAAGGAGCGCAGACCGCGTTGTTCTGCTCTATAGTGAAGTCCCGGCCGCCCCGGATAATTTTGAGGTCCCGGGGCGCCTGATCTTTGGGCGCCTCCCGGCAGACCCGGACGTGCTCCGCGGCCGGGCCGTGGCAGGTCTCGCAATTGATGCCCGGCTCGGCCCAGACGGTATGGTAAGTGTCGCTGGCCAAGTCGTAATTGCTGGCCAACTGGCTGACATGGCAGGAGTGGCAGGCGGTGTTGAAGGTAAGCAGCGGGTCCCGCCAGGAAACGGGCTCGGCGGG
>QZIZ01000160.1 GCA_003599195.1 Deltaproteobacteria bacterium
AACAGGCGGGACGCCTGTGCTACTGGCCCCTTAGCCCCCTCCCCCAGAATCTTCTACCTCTACCGCTTCCGCCAGGCCTCCCAGTTGGGACGGCCCTGGGCGTCCCGGAGGTGAAGGACGTGGTCGCCTTTGGCCAATTCATAGGCCACCACCCGGAGCTTGCCTTCAGTGGTCTCGCACATGCCCTTGACCTGCACTTCGTCGCCGGGCTTGATTTCGAACTCCTGGCGCTCAAGGTACCAGAGCGGGGCCAGGTGGATATGCACCTGCCCCCGGGTCTTGGTGTCCAGCAGCAAGGCCATGCCGGGGTGCATGCCCTCCTTCAGGGTTTCGCTTAAGACCTGGGCCACCTTGCCCTTTTCATCAAAGGGTTTGCACACCGCCTTCACCGGACATTGATAGGGGGTATAAGGACAGGCCCGGAAACCCTGGCCCCGGCCCTGGGCCCCGGTCTGGAGGGGCAGGACCAGGGCGATGACGGCCGCGATCAAGCCGATAATGATAAATTGCAACCGCTGCATGGGAATCCTCCTTAATGCATAAGGGTATGATGTTGCTCACCCCCCCCTCACCCCGGCCCTCTCCCCCCAGGGGGGAGAGGGAGAAGATTCTCCCATGGTTAAGGGAATATTTCCCGAAGATGGTTCTTTATCCCCTCTCCCCCGATGGGGGAGAGGGTTAGGGTGAGGGGGAAGGCTTTTATGCCTCCATTAATTATCTTAAAGTGAATTTACGGGTTGTTGCCTTAAAAAGCATAAACCATGGACAGCAGCGGCGTAATATTGCCGCTGGTGTTCTTCCCGGCCAGGTCGATGCTTACTCCCAGGGCCAGGGAAAATTTGTCCGTGGCCATGTATTCGATCCCCGGCAGCAGCGAAACCAGCGCGGCGGGCTGGGCGGTGGCCTTGGGGCCTACGATCCGACCCACGTCCCAGAAGCTGGTCAGCTCCAGCAGGGCCACCCATTTCTTGGTAATGGGGTATTCCGCGGCCAGGTTCATGGTGATGAAGTCCCGGGGGTGGTTCCGCCGTTGGATGGGATTGCCGTTGTCATCTTCCTCATCAGTGGTAAAGCTGGTCTGGGGGGTGTAATAAAAATTGCCGTAAAAAATGAAAGGTTTTACATACTTGGAGACATTAAAGCCGGTGGTGAAGGCGTAGCTCCCGCCGCCGATGGCGTCGGTGCCTAGCCGCCCGGGATTGAGGTGCCGGAAATGGCCGGTGGGGAAGGTGGGGGCAAAGATGGCGCTCACCGTGGGCGCGATGGGGCCTTCCTCTACCAGGCGGTACTTGAGGGTCAGGTTAATATCGCCGATGCCGGCAAAATTGGCGCTCCGTTCCCGGTTCGGCCCGGGGTCGTTGACGTTGCCGGCCCAATTGTAAATGAAAGGAATCACGGTGTAGACTTCCAGGTTGTCCCACAGGCCGTAGGTGAACTTCCAGCTCATGCCGAAGGACTGAAAATCCCCCCGGGCCGAGATGCGCCGCCAACTGGGAGAGAAGTTATGGGTGGTGAAACTCAACCCCCAGGTGGGTTGGACCGCGAATTTCCCCTTTTCGATGGGGACGGCGGTGTCGGTGATGATGGGCCCGAAGGTGGAGGGACATTCATCCTCCTTGGGCTCTTCTTTCTTTTCCTCTGTTTTCCCTTCCTCTTTGGCTCCCTCCGCAGGTTGGACCTGTGTCCCTTCCTTTGGGGCAGCCGCTTTTTGAGCTTCGCCGGGGCCGAGGTCCGCCCGGGCCGCGGCCGCGTTCAATCCCAACATGATTACCAGGGCTGTAAAAAAGATCATCAGCCTGCCAAGTGTCCGCAACATCTAATTTCTCCTTTCCGGATTATCCTTGTTATCATTGATAGTTACGGCCCGCTCCCGGGCCGGAAAATAAAAAAGCCACGAACTCCCTGCCCTTCTGGGCGGCGGGCCTTCATGGCTGATAAATGCTTTGATTTTAGTAAAAAAGTGTTCCGAAGGGCTTCAAGCGCCTTCAATGCTGACCGGATTATGAGATGATCACGGTTCATTTGTCAAACCTTTTCTTTACTTGTGCGCTTAATCTCAGAATCCCTGGAAGGTTTTCAGGGCCGCGGCCAAATGATCCAGATAGATCCGGACGATCCCTTCCTGATACCCCAAACCCCTGGTGATCCCTTCCAAATGGTAAGCCTTTTGCTTCATGAGCTCGGACTTCCAACTCTCCGGGGCGTCCCCCAGCATATCCTTGGCCGCGTGTTCCCCGGCCACAAACATGAAGGGCATCAGCACCACGGTGGAGGCCCCGGATTTTTTCACCCCGGCCAAAGCCTCCTGCCTGGCGGGTTTGCCGGACACCGTTCCCAGGAAAACGTTCCGGTAGCGGGAGCGCAACAGCTTGTCAAAGGCTAGATAGGCTTCTTCCCCCCGGGGGATGGGGCTGCCATGGGCCACCAGGACCACCGCGGTGTTCTTCAAGTCCTTAGGGAAGGTTTTTGCCAGGGCCTGGAGGGTCCGCTCCTGATCTTCCTTCCCGCTCAGCAGCGGCTTCCCCAGGGCGGCTTGCAGACCGGGGACCTTTCCGGTTTCCGCCACGATCTTCTTTTCCCACTCTTCTCCAGGCACGATATGAAGAGACTGGACGGCCACCCGGGTATGGCCCGCGGCTTTCAATTCCTGCAAAGTAGTGGGCAGGTCATTAAGTTTTTGGCCCTTTTCCCGGGCCACCTTGCCACGGACTTTATGGGAAGTGAAGGCCCAACGGATTTCATGGCCCGGAAAACGTTGTTTCACCTGTTCCTCAAAGTGCTGATAAGTATCAAAGGCCGCGGTGCTGGTGCCGAAGGCGGTCAGGACGATCGCGGGTTTGGCGGTGTCCGCCGCGTTCAGGGTCCAGGGGGCGCTCAAAAGTGCGAGAACAAGCGCCAAAGCTGCCATGCCGAATCTCATCCGTTTAAACATGTCGTCCTCCCTCGGCTGATTTTTTCTAAAAAAAAATCCTTAAGTCACTAAGACTTAAGGATTGCACCCAGCTTCTTGATCCTTAATGCGGCTCAGGCCCTATTTTCCGCGGAGGGCTTAAACCTGATTCGGGCAGGTCTTCTGACTTCCGGATCCGCCTAATCCCTGCGCCTTCCCGTCCGTCTTGAGCCAGACAGTGGCTGCGTGCAGGTTTCGTCCCCGGTTACAGCGGCGGGACCGCGCCGGTTTTGCACCGGCTTCCCTATTATACCCTATATGGGCACCCGAATACTTATTGGATACAAAATATATGAAGTGGATGCAATCCGTCAAGAAAAAATCAGCGATGACGGAAAGATTGGCGGTGCATCATTTTCCCCTGAAGTTGTTTTCCCGGAATCCCGGAAAAGATAACCGGCCGGATTTTGATCAATTGTTTCGATTGGCATCAACCAGGCTTTCTTCATCTACAGTAGGTAGTTCTTCCCCGAGCCTGGACAGGGTTCTCTTCAGGACGCCCAGGCCCGAATTGCGCAGGAGTACGCAGGGTTTATTCAGATCCTTGCACACCTTCTTCACGCAGAGGCTGGCCGAATGGCTGTTGCAGTCTATGGGGCAGATGACCGCTTCGGCCCGTTTCACCATGCGGGCGAGCCGCGCCTGGCCGTTTTTGCAGTCGCCGTCGTGGCGCAGGAATCTGGCCCCGAAATCATTTTCCACCAGGCTGCGGTAATGAGGCTCCAGACGATCCAGCCCCCCCACAATGAGGATGAATTTATTATTGAAACGCGGGCATCTTTCCCCCGGAGGCAAAGGGCAGGCCTCTTCTTCAGACACCAGGGAGTTAACGGCCGCGGGATGCTTTAATTTCGGCGGCAGGGTGATCCCGGGCAGCTGCCGGACCGTCTCCTGGAGGAGCCGCCTTTCCAATCTCTCCCGGCTTTTTTGTTCCTGGGCCAGCTTCATGGCCAAATCCCGGTTTTCCTTTTTCAGCCGTTCCAGGTCCCGGCCCGCAGCCAGAGCGGCCAGGCGCTCCTCCGAACCCGCCAGTTTCCGCTTGAGGTCCAGGGTTTCAGCCTCTTTTCCTGCCAGGAGGCGCTTGAGTTCTTCCCGCTCTTTTCTCACCGCTTCCACCTGGCCGGATAAACGCTGCACCTGTTCTTTCAAGGCCTCGTTGTCCCGGCGCAAAGGCTCCAGCTCCTTGAGTTCATCCCGGGTTTCGGCCCCCTGGAGGTGGGACATCATGTGCACGTCGCCGAAGATCCGGGCCAAAACGTCGGCAGGGGTGTCCAGCCTGGTGATGATGGCCCAATAAGTCCCCGCAGTCTCACCTTGCCGGAGGGCGTCCTTCCAGGCCCGGCCCAGTTCTTCGGACGCAAATGCGTCAATCCGGTTCATGGCCAGGCGGTATTTCTGGCATAGATGTTTCTGCACATGCTTGGCCACCAAGGGCAACTTGGAGCAGGCCTCCACCAGCCAGGTATGAAGCTGGTAGGGCGCCAGGTCGTCCGGGTACCGGAAATGCCGGGCGATCTTCTGGGTCTCTTTCAACGTCAGACAGGTCCCCACAATGGAGCAGTGCATCTGGACCAGACTGCTGAGGGGGTGCCGGATTCTTTTGGGTTGCGCCATAATCGTCACTCCTCTGCGCCCTCTGCGTCTCCGCGGTTAAAAAGATTAACCGCAGAGACGCTGAGGGCGCTGAGATAAACACGCTTCAATGCCTTTTATTCTCAGATTTTGGCGCGCAGGTATGCGCATCGCAGCCCGGGCAAAACCCCTTCTTTTTCCACACGGAGCGGTAAAGAAGATAGATGGAACCGATGATCAGAGCCCCTGCCAGCAAAAAATCCGTCCAACTCATCTCAACCTCCCAATCCCAGCAGCGTCCCGCCCTGGAAGATGGCGAAAGAGACCGCCCAAGCCAGGGCCGTGCCGTAGGCAAAGGCCACACCGAACCACTTCCAGGTGCCGAACTCATGGCGGAAGGCCACGGCCACCACCATGCAGGGCATATAGAGCAGTACAAAGGCCATGAAGGCGTAGGCGCTCAACGGCGTGAACTTATCCTGAATCACTGATTTTAAAGGCTTGGCCTTCTCTTTTTCCTCCGCGGCCAGCTTGGCGACCCCGAAGGAAGAAAAGACGTTCATAAACGCCTCCTGGCCGGCAGCCAGGAAAGAGACGCCGATTTCCTGCAAATCTTCGCCCAAAGAGGGGACTTCTTCCTTTTTCTCCTCTTCTTGTTTGGGGATATAAATCTCTCCCATGGTGCCCACCACGATTTCTTTGGCGATCACCCCGGTGATGAGGGAGGCCGCGGCTTCCCAGTTACCGAAACCCAGGGGTTGCAGCGCCGGGGCGATGACTGCGCCGGCCTGGCCCAGGTAGGAGTCCCTTTTGTTTTCCACTCCCCAGGGCAGGTTCAGGAGGAACCAGGTGAGGACCGAAACCGCAAAGATGTAAGTCCCGGCTTTGATCAGAAAGTGTTTGCCTTTTTCCCAGGTGTGGATCAGGAGGCTCCGCATCCCCGGAAGCCGGTACGGGGGAAGCTCCATGATAAATAAGGGGTATTCACCCTTAAAGAGGGTCCGCTTGAAGACAATTCCCACCAGCACCGCCAGGACTATGCCTAAGACATACAAAGACCAGATAACCGTGCCCGAGCTGGCCGCAAAGAAGATGCCGGTAAACAGCACGTACACCGGCAGCCGGGCGCCGCAGGACATGAGCGGCACCAGGAGCGCGGTGAGCACCTTGTCCCTGGGGTTTTCCAAGGTGCGGGTGGCGTAAATCGCGGGCACGTTGCAGCCGAAGCCCAGGAGCATGGGAATGAAGGATTTGCCGTGCAGCCCCATGGCGTGCATGGCCCGGTCCATGACGAACGCGGCCCGGGCCATGTAGCCGCTGGCTTCGAGAAAGGTGATGAAAAACATCATGGCAAAGATCACGGGCACGAAGACCAAAACAAAACCGGTGCCGGCCATGACGCCTTCAGTGGCGAGCGATACCAGCCAATCCGGAGCGCCGATCCAACCCATGAGCGCTGCGATCCAACGCTTGCCGGGACCGTTGATGGTCTTGTCCATCCAGTCCGCGAAGGGTGAGGAGACGTCGAAGGTCAGCTTGAAGACCACCCACATGGCGGCCAGGAAGATGGGAATGCCGAAAAAGCGGTTTAAAACCACCCGGTCGATCTTTTCGGTCAATTCCACCCGGTCGGCTTCCGGCTTTTTGAGCACTTCCTGGGTCAGGCCCGCGGCCTGGCCGTAACGGGCATCGGCCATCAGGGCTTCGATGTCTTCCCCATGGGCTTTCTGCAGATGCTGGAAGGCTTCGCCCACTAAGGCCTCATTCCCCCCCACATTGATTTCCTGCAAGACCTGGCGGTCGCTTTCCATGATCTTGAGGGCCAGCCACCGGGGGGGATAGCGGTTCGTCAAATGGGGATGCAGTTTTTTAATGGAGTTCTCCACTTCCGTGACCGCGGCCTCGATGTCTTCGCCGTAGGGCACTGTCTTGGCCCGGAAGTCCGGGGCGTTATCCCCCGCGGCTAACACCGCGTCCAGCAGCGCGTCCAGGCCCCGCTTCCGGGTGGCCACGGTGGGGACGACTTTAGCCCCCAGCATCTCTTCCATGGCCTTGGTCTGGATGCGGTAGCCTTTATTTTCCGCTTCATCGTAAATATTCAAGGCGGCCACCACCGGGATGCCCAGCTCCAGCAGCTGCATGGTCAGGTAGAGGTTTCTCTCCAGGTTGGTGGCGTCGATGACGTCGATGATCACGTCCGGATGCTCCTGGACCAGGTAATCCCGGGCGATGATCTCCTCCTGGGAATAGGGGCTGAGGCTGTAAGTGCCGGGCAGGTCCACCAGGCGGATCTTGTGTCCCTGATATTCCAGGGCCGCTTCCTTCTTTTCCACCGTCACCCCGGGCCAGTTGCCCACCTGCAGCCGGGTGCCGGCCAGGGCGTTGATCAGGGTGGATTTTCCGGAATTGGGATTGCCCGCCACCGCCACAGTAAGCACTTTTTGGGGATGCAGAACTTGTTTCAAGGCCGCGGAGGTTTTCATTTCAGGACCTCCACGGCGATGCCCTCGGCTTCGCTTTTCCGGAGGGAGAGCTTGTAAGCCTTTACCGTGATTTCAATGGGGTCCCCCAGGGGCGCAATTTTTTCAACTTTCACCGTCTCCCCCACCAGGACTCCCATGTCCATGAGCCGGCGCTTCATGGAGCCGATGGCTCCGATTTTGGTAATTTTGCCTCGTTCCCCGGGCATCAGTTTTGCCAGGTTCATCCGTCCTTCCTCCGCACCATGATCTTCATGGCCATGCCCCGGTTCATGGCGATCCGGGACTCATCCACCTTAACCAGGAGAACCCCCTGCGCCCGGTGGTTATTAAGGATTTCGATGGTCTTGCCCGGCCGCAGCCCCATGTCCTCGATCCTGGAGACACACCCGGACCGGTCGCACTTGCATTTGGAGCATGCAGAAACCAGCTCTTCCATCCTGGTCTCCACCACTTCAGCCTTTTCTCCCACTGCCAGAAGCCCTAACGGAGTCATTAAGTCCTCCAAAATAATGGTGTTTTCGGTTATGAAGACAAACTCAAAGCGGCAGCCCCGGATCGGGCCTTGGAGCCGCGTCCCTCAAAGTAGCGCCCAAAGAGATCCTCGTCCTGCCGGAGCATCAGGCCCCGGCACAGAAGGCAGACGGCCGTATGGTCGTCCAGCCCCGCCAGCCTTTCATCCCGGTTGCCACAATCCAGGCATTGGTATTCGTATAAGGGCATAAGCCGCCTCCATGATTGAGACTGCGACTGAGACTTAGTCTCAGATAAATACCAAAAAAAATTTAATCCTTAAGTTACTTTTTCTGCCCCCGGCATTCCGGGCAGTATCCGTAGATTTCCAGTTTGTGGCCGGTGACCTCAAAGCGGTGGTCCCGGCCGATGCGCTGCTCCACCTCTTCCAAGGCGCCGTTTCTAAACTCGATGATCTTCCGGCAGCCCAGGCAGCGCAGGTGGCAATGGTGCTCATGCCCGTAAACGTGTTCATAGTGCATGTGGCCGTCCTCAACGTAAACCTCCTGCACCAGGCCGCTTTCCACCAACAGCGCCATGGTGCGGTAAACGGACGCCCGGGAGATGCGCTGGCCGTTTTGCCGCAGGCGCATGATGAGTTCCTCCACGTCGAAGTGATCATGATTGGCAAATACCTCCGCCAGGATCGCCTCCCGCTCCGGGGTGGCGCGCATCCCCTTGTGGGCCAGGAACTCACGGAAAACGTCAATCTCGGGTTTCATATTATCGAGAATGAGTCTCAATTGCTATTAAATAACTCCCAGCCTTCCGGCTGTCAAGAATTTTTTTCATAATTTTTTAGAGATTGCCACTATTTTTTTCCCCCGTCAACCCGTTAGAAACCTTCCTGAAAGGTCCATGCCCCGCCTTGCAAATCCGCCCGCCTAACTTTATATTTGGGGTTATCTCCAAATGCTTTTATTTATCAAAAGAGCCGCCGCCCACCAGCCCCGGCCGGGAGGAATCATGAACGACCAGCCCAAACCCGCTGTCAGCCGGCAGCAGGTCGCCTTGCGCCTGCTCATTACCATCCTTTTTTTGCCCATCAACGGCATCATCAACGCCACCATCGTGCTCACCACCCTGTTCCAGTACGTGTACCTCCTCATTACCTTGCAGCACAGCGAGCCGGTGCGCGCCTTCGCCAATAAGGTCATCGCCTACGGCTACCACGTCTGGCGGTTTATCAGCTTGAATGAAAACCGCCGGCCCTTTCCTTTTTCGGAATTGCCCGGGGAGATGGAAGCCTCGGAGGGGGAGGTAAATTTTCAGTAAATGACCACCTGCCCCGTCCTGACCCGGGAGATGCTTCCTGAGCCGGTGGACCTGCTCCTTGCGGATGAGGCCCTGGATTTTTCCCGGGCTAAAAAGGCCGCGGAGCAGCGGGCCCGGGAACTTTGCACCGAGCCCATGCTGCTCGCCTGGCACGACCGGGCCGCGGGCCGTTCTTCCCCCGATATCGTCTGCTGTCGGGAGGACCTGCCCAGTTGGCTGGCCTACGGCTTAAGCCGGGGCGGAGATCTGATTATCGATATTAATGACGAGGCGTTTGTCTTTGTCTATCGGCGGGTCTGAGATGATAATAAAGTGTTGTAAATGCCAAAGAGCAATTAAAAACGGAGAAGAATACAATCATCACTCACAAATCTTGTGTGAAGATTGTTATGTAGAGATGTGTTTGCCTCGTACCCGTAAGACTCATTGGCAGTATCTCAGGTCAATAAAGACTGATTATTTGCTTTCTGCTAAAAAATGAAAGACACTGGTGGCTTTAAATTAATAACCGGATGCTTGAGCCTGGAGCCGACTTCATGAGCGCTATCGAAACCACCCCACCCCTGGATTTTATCCGCCAGATCATCACGGACGACCTGAAGGCCGGGAAAAACGAGGGCCGCGTCATGACCCGCTTTCCCCCGGAGCCCAACGGCTACCTGCACATCGGCCACGCCAAGTCCATCTGCCTCAATTTCGGGGTGGCCCAGGAGTTCGGCGGCGTCTGCAACCTGCGCTTCGACGACACCAACCCCACCAAGGAAGAGCAGGAATACGTGGAGTCCATCCAGGAGGACGTGCGCTGGCTGGGATTCGACTGGGGGGAGAGGCTCTATTTCGCATCCGATTACTTCCAGCAGTTGTATGATTATGCCCTGCATCTAATCAAGGACGGCAAGGCCTACGTGGACGATCTCAGCGCCGATGAGATCCGGGAGTACCGGGGCACTCTGATTGCGCCGGGGAAGGACAGCCCCTACCGGAACCGCTCCGTGGCGGAGAACCTGGATCTTTTTGAGCGCATGCGGGCCGGGGAGTTCCCCAACGGCGCCCGGGTGCTCCGGGCCAAGATCGACATGGCCTCCCCCAATTTGAATATGCGAGACCCGGTCTTATACCGTATCCTCCATGCGGAGCATCACCGCACCGGGGACAAGTGGTGCATCTACCCCATGTATGACTACGCCCACCCCATCTCCGACGCCATCGAGGGCATCACCCATTCCATCTGCACCCTGGAATTTGAGGACCACCGGCCCCTGTACGACTGGACCCTGGACCACCTGCCGGTGCCCTACCGGCCTTATCAATACGAGTTCGCCCGCCTCAATCTCAGCTACACGGTGATGAGCAAGAGGAAACTCCTGCAACTGGTGAACGAAGGCTTTGTTAAGGGCTGGGACGACCCCCGCATGCCCACCATCTCGGGGCTGCGCCGCCGGGGCTGCACCCCGGAGGCCGTGCGCACCTTTTGCGAGAAGATCGGCGTGGGCCGCCGCGAAAACATCGTGGACCTGGCGCTGCTGGAATACTGCGTCCGGGAGGATTTAAACCGCCGCGCCCCCCGGGTGATGGCGGTGCTTAGGCCGCTTAAAGTGGTCATCGAGAACTACCCGGAAGGGCAGGTGGAGGAGCTGGACGCGGTGAACAACCCTGAAGACGCGGGCATGGGCACCCGCCAGGTGCCTTTTTCCCGGGAGCTGTATATCGAGCAGGAAGACTTTATGGAGGAGCCGCCGAAAAAGTTCTTCCGCCTGGCCCCGGGCCGGGAAGTGCGGCTGCGCTACGCCTACTATCTCAAGTGCGTGGGGGTGATGAAGGACGCGGCCGGGAAGGTGACGGAATTGCGCTGCACCTACGACCCGGAGACCATGGGCGGCTACGCGCCGGACGGCCGCCAGGTGAAGGCCACGCTGCACTGGGTCTCGGCAAACCAGGCCGTAACCGCGGAAGTGCGCCTCTACGACCGCCTCTTTACCCAGCCCGCGCCCGGGGAGGAGCACGAGGGCAATTTCAAAGCGGATTTAAATCCCAACTCCCTGGAGGTCTTGAAGAATTGCCGCCTGGAGCCGTCCCTGGCCGCAGCCCGGCCCGGAGACTTCTTCCAGTTCGAGAGGATGGGCTACTTTTGCGTGGATAAAGACGCCGCGCCCGGCGCGCCGGTCTTCAACCGCACCGTGACCCTAAAGGACCCCTGGGCCAAGATGCAACAGAAAGGGAAATAAAGGATTTCACCGCAGAGACGCAGAGAACGCAGAGGGGAAATAGTAGAGGCGCCACGATTGACAGAGCTACGGCTAAGCAGTATATTGTATGCAGGATAATGCTTTCGAATGGGACGAAATCAAGGCGGCCAAAAATTACGCCGCTCACGGCGTCAGTTTTGCAGCGGCCCGGGAGGTTTTCAAAGACCCATTTGCCATCGAATGGCTAGATGAGCGTGAGGCTTACGGCGAAGATAGGTTTGTCATCATCGGCATGGCGGAGGGCCGCCTGTTACATGTAGCCTATACCATGAGAGGGGATGTGATCCGCATTATCTCAGCCAGGAGAGCTGAACCCTATGAAAGACGCAGATACCACAAAGAAAACTCGAGACAAGTATGACTGGTCTCGCTTTGACGCCATGACTGAAGCAGAGTGTCATGCCGCAGCTTTGAGTGACCCCGATACGCAACCCATAACTCCCGAGAACGAAGGGAGGCTGAAACGCACCCCGCAAGTGAAGGTCATTCGCCGGGCGCTGGGCCTCAGTCAGGAAGAGTTTGCGGCGCGTTTCCACATTCCGCTGGGCACCTTGCGCGATTGGGAACAGAGCCGCAAGGAACCTGATGCGGCGGCGCGTGCCTATCTCACCGTGATTGCCCGCAATCCCAAAGCGGTGACCGATGCCTTGCAACCAACGCCTTGAAAGAAGTTTTTACCGCAGAGACGCGGAGAACGCAGAGATACGCAGAGGAAAAGAAGGTTTTGCCCTGGTTTTACCAGGGCAAAATTTTTTTCCTCTCTGTGAACCTCTGCGCCCTCTGCGGCTCTGCGGTGAATTCTTCAGTCCAAAACCAGCTCAATGGACTCCACGCCCCGGCTGCCGGCCACCGGGGAGATGGCATTGCACTGAGGGCAGGGGGCCAGGGGCAGTTGTTCGTGGGGGTCCACCGCGCCTTCGGGCAGAGGCCCGGAAAAGCCGCAATTGGGGCAGGTGAGGATCAGGGGGTCGACGCTCAGGTTGAGGCGGGATTGCTCCAGCCTGGTGCCCTTCACCAGGACTTCGTAGGCCTGGCGGGTGGCGGCCGCGGAATGGATGGCCAATGCCCCCACTTTCAGGACCACCTCGATTTTAGCGCCTGCCGTCGCCACCCCCGGCTCCTCCAGCTTGGCCAGCAGGTTTTTCACCACTTCCTGCATCAGGGAATATTCGTGCACGATTCTTACCTCCCCGGAAAAGATGACCCTTGGGGCAGCCGGCGGCTGCAATCGGCTTCAGTCTATCCTTTAACTCCCGGGCGTGCAAGGAGCCAATCCTTGGAGCATCGCTTTCTGCTGCAAGGATTGATAATATCACGGAACGGCCCCAGCCGGGGGCTCCGGGATTTCATGCCTGCCCGGGTGCCGCACCATCCGGGAGTTGGAAATAAGGCCTATCTTGGCGGCGTCGCAGCACGAACCAAAGACCTCTGTGAAAGTCTTTTTCTGTCATTCTGAACGGAGCGCAGCGGAGTGAAGAATCTGGCTTTTGGGTGACCAGGACTGCTAATTTTTCTCTAATCATCTGCACCGCCGGGAAAAGCCCTGCCGCCAAAAACGAGATTCTTCGGTCGCTCCGCTCCCTCAGAATGACAAGTGGGGGGACTTTCGCAGAGGTCTCAATCATGAAGTTGAAGGAACTTTTACGGTACATCCTGGGTTACCTGCTCGGCAGCAGTGTTTTTATGGTGGCGATTCCCTACGGCCTGTATGCGGCGGCCCGGGCCTTCCCCGGCCCCGACTTGTTTAGCTATCCTTTCCGCCTGGCCGTCGCCCTGCTGTTGGGCCTCCCGGGCCTGGTATTTACCATATGGTCCAATGCCGCGCTCTTTTTCCGGGGCAAGGGTGGCCCCACTGATCTATTCGATATGGAGATCAGCCCCCGGACCAAACGCCTGGTGGTCACCGGCCCCTATAAGTTTACCCGGAATCCCATGGTCTTCGGTGTCAATTCCTGCTATGCGGCCCTGGCGATTTACTGGAACTCCCTGGCGGCCCTGGGTATTTGGGCGGTGTGGCTGGCCTTGGTGGTCTTCTATCTCAAGTCCACGGAAGAGAAACGGCTGCTCCGGGATTTCGGCAAGGAATACGAGGAATACCGGCAACGGGTGCCCATGATTATCCCCTGGCCGGAGAGATGTCGGCCGGCCAGGGACGGCCGCCCCACTGATTAACCTTTTTTAGTTTATTCTTGCGTCTTGCTTTGCGCCTTTGCGTCTTTGCGTGAGGCTTCTTTTCGGACAGTCAAAATTCAAAATAGAAGGATAAACGCCCATGATTATCGCCGGCAGCGCAGACCCGGCTTACCGGACTCCATTTACCGACAACGAGCATCACGGGATGGCGGACACCACCCGGGAGAAAGGCGGCAGCGGCGGCGGCTTCTGGCCCCATCACCTGCTGGAAGCGGCTTTAGCCACCTGCATCAATATTACCTTGCGCAAGTATGCGGCTAAGCACGGCATTCCTCTTAAGGAAGCATCCACCAAGGTGGTGTTGGACCGCAGCCGTCCCGAAGAAACGATCTTCACCTACGAAGTGGAATTGACAGGCGACCTGACGGCAGGCCAAAGAGCCGCCTTGCTGGAGGTGGCGGGAGACTGCGCAGTGAAGCAGACCCTGTCAAAGAGGATCAGCTTTAAGTATGGGGCGGGTTAAGGAAAGAGGTTTTGAAAGAGGTGCATAAAGCGCCTCCAGGCCAGTCAAGCCTGACTGGTCCTGGAGGCACAAGACTCTGTGGCGCCGATCAGGGCGGCGGCAACTGAGGGTTGGGAACTACGCAGTACTTCAGCTCCGATCCCTGGTAGCAAGGTTTCAGGTAAGTGCCGTCGGAGATGTAATACTGCTGGTTATTGACGATGACCGGCTGAGCTTTTGGGGGGATGGAGGCGACCACCGCGCCCATGGCCAGGCCCGCCGCCAGGCCGGCTCCGGCTGCGCCCCAACCCCAGCCCGGACCCCAGCCCCAGCCGGGACCGCCCCAGCCGCCGCCGCTGACGCTGACGTTGGTATTGACGTTGCGAGTGACGTTACGATCGGGATGCGGTCCAGGATGGGGGCTCGGATGCGGTCCCGGCCCCGGACGCGGTCCCGGCCCCGGACGCGGTCCAGGACCCGGATGTGGTCCAGGACCAGGTCCCGGGTGCGGACCCGGCCCCGGGCCAGGATGCGGTCCAGGACCAGGTCCCGGGTGCGGACCGGGCTGCGGTCCGGGATGAGGGCCAGGCTGTGGACCCGGCTTCGGCCCGGGTTGGGGCCTCCCCTCGGCGCGGCGCTGGCCGGATTTCTGGCCGCCCCTCTGAATGCCCCCCTTGCCTGCTTGAGGGGCGCGCTGGCCGCCCCGGAGCCCGCCGCCGCCGAAGGCGCCGTGGTGCCCGCCGCCTCCATGCGACCCTTTCTGGCCGCCGCCATGCCCCCCGCCATGGCCGCCGCCGCGCTCTCCGCCCCTGGCCATCGCCCAGTTGGGATACAGAGAAAAGCCGGACAGCAGGGCCAGGGTCAGCATGATCGCTAAAAATCCCCGCATCTTATGCGCGTTCATGGCTTCTTTCCTTTCTTTTTGCTGCGAGGTGTGGTCTTAACTTCGCCCGCGGACGGAGGTAAAAACTCGATCCGGCGGGCCTCGGCCGGGGCCGTGAAGGTAAAAAGGGTGTCGGCCAGTTCCGGAGAGAGGTTCCAATCGCTCAGGTAGGCCGTCCACTGAGGGGAACCGGCAAGCAGTTTCTGGGTAATCAGCATCTTCCGGGGCAAGGGTTTGTCCCCGGCTTCGATCCAGATCTGCCAGTAGAGATCGTCCTGGTCGAAGGCCAGATGATGGCACGGCACCCCCCGCACCCGGTTCAGGCCCACATAGAGTCTTTGAGTCACGTCATCTATCATGAAATCATAAAGGTTGCCGCAGGCAAAGTCCGCCAGGGCCACCTGGACGTCAAAATCCTTGTGGGCCTTGGCGAGGGCCTCTTCAATGGTGGGCGGCATGGCCGCGCTGGCATAGAGGTTTTTGTCCTTCTGGTACAGGGTCAGGGCCTTGCCGTCATAAAATAATTCCTGGTTCTCCAGGTCCCCCTGGCCGTTGACCCGGAGTTTGTCGGGCCGCCGTATAAAGACTTCCAGGTCCATGGCATATTGCAGCTTATAGCCCTGGCCATAAACCTGATCGTCGGTGACTTCGGCGCGGAAGGAAAACTGCTTCTGGGATTTGAGAAAGTCCGCCATCTCCTTGAGGATTTTATCCGGATTGGGTGGCGCCGGGGGGCCCCCCGGGGGATCGGGAGCCGGGCTGGTGGCGCTGCCCCAACCCGCAAGGCCCAGGAACAGGAAGGCCATTATGGTTAAGATGAAGGTCTTTTTTCCAGGCATGCGGTCCTCCTGATTTGGATAAATTTGAGCTATTTTCCCATTTTGGCGTGATTCAAGCAAGCCAAGTTATTTTTTCTGAAGCAAATGTTTCCAGCTTAAGGCAAAATAATGGGCAGGGAATGGAAAAATATCATAATTCAAAGGTGTCAGCCGGCCCATGAGCGGTCATAAATCTGCCCAACGCGCCCTGGTTTGCGGGTGCGGCAATATCCTCTTCGGCGACGACGGGTTCGGACCCGCGGTGGCCAAATATCTGCAAGAGAATTATACCCTGCCGGCAGACGTCCTGGTCCTGGACGTGGGCACCAGCATCAGGGAAATTCTCTTCGACCTGGCCTTAAGTGATCAGAAACCCCAACAGATCATCATCATCGACGCGGTGGACCATCCGGACCGCAAGCCCGGGGAGGTCTTCGAAATCCCGGTGGACGCGATTGCCCCCAAGAAAACCGCGGATTTCTCCCTGCACCAGTTTCCTACGGTGAACCTGCTTCAGGAACTGAAGGAGCATACCCGGGTGGAGATTCACATCATTGTGGCCCAGGTCCAGGAATTGCCGGAGGAAGTCAGGCCGGGACTCTCCCCGGCCGTGGCCGCGGCCGTTAAAGATGCGGCCGCGCAAATTTTGGGCCTTCTGGGGTTTGCTAGTTAGAAAAAATTCTGCTAAGGTGTTAAGACGCGAAAATTGAATGTACCAGTTATTTTTGCTATACTTTTTTTGGTTCACATTTAGCACCCCGGCAACGGTTAAAAAAATTAAAGAAAATATAACGAATTCTGAATAATATGGAGGAACTAGTAAATGGGAGAGGCTGTTGAGGTAAATCGAAAAAACCGGAAAATTCCGGTGATTCCCGAAATGGCGGACCGCTGCTATACCTGCGGCACCTGCGGCGGCGGCTGTCCCGCCACCGGCCTGGTCCCCGGCTGGGACGCCCGGAAAGCCATCCGGGCCATTGTCTTCGGCATGGAACAGGAGGTCATTGACTCCAAGTGGCCTTGGGTCTGCACCCTGTGCGGCCGTTGCCAGTACCAGTGCCCCATGGGCATCCAGTTAATGCGCACCTTCCGCGCCTGCCGCACCGCCCGGGCCCGGGACCAGGTGCCCGGCCCCATCCACAAAGGCACCATGATGAACTTGGAGAGGGGCAACAACCTGGGCATCCCCAAGGATGATTTTCTCTTTCTCCTGGCCGACCTGGGCGTGGAGATGGAAAACGACGAGGAGCAGCCCACCCCCGGCTTCTATGTGCCGGTGGACAAGGAAGGGGCCAACGTCATCGTCACCATCAACTCCAAGGAGCCTTTCGGCGAACCCGACGACATGAAGTTCTGGTGGCGCATCTTCTATGCGGCCAAGGAAGACTGGACCGTGTCTTCGGTGAACTGGGAAGGCGTCAACTGGGGGCTGTTCTCCGGCGACGACCCCAGCATGAAGGAGCAGGTGGCCCGGGTCATCGAGAACGCCCGGCGACTTAAGTGTAAAACGATCTTGTACCCCGAATGAGGGCACGCCTACTATGCAACCCGGTTCGGGTTCAAAAATTGGTTCCCCGAAGTTTACGATGAATTCAAGGTTGTCAGCGTCATGGACCTGCTGGAGGAGTACATTAAGGAAGGCAGGATCAAACTCAATAAACACAAGTACCATGAAACCGTGACGGTGCACGACCCTTGCAACTATGTGCGCAAGGGCCAGTTTGCCTTCGGCGAGAGCATGGCCGAGAAGACCCGCTGGATCACCAAGCAGTGCTTTGACGAAAGTCTCTACCGGGAAATGTGCGACGATCCCATGAACAACTTCTGCTGCGGCGCGGGCGGCGGCGCCTGGGCCATGCCCTATGACGAGGAGCGTCTGGCTTACGGCAAGGTGAAGGTGGACCAGATCAGGAACAGCGGCGCCGAGATCGTAGTCGCGCCCTGCCACAACTGCCGGGACCAGATCATGAAGGGTTTGGCCGGTGAGTTCAAGAAGGGCCGGGAAGGCTTCGACATGGGCAACTACACCGAAACCCTGTACCTCTGGGAATTGGTGGCCAACTGCCTGGAGTTCGAGCCCTGGAGCGAAGAAGAGCAGGCCGCGGCCCGGAAACTGCGCGACGCCCAGTTTGAACGGGACGGCATCGAGCTGGAAGAGGAATAGGCGGGAAGCAGCTTAACCCACCTGATTCATGAAACCCATCAAGCCCGGCAAACTCCGGTTTGCCGGGCTGTTTTTATCTATTCAGAGCGACATAATTGATCGCGGATAATCATTCTCTGCGTCCTCTGCGTCTCTGCTTCGAAAAGTGGTCAGTGGCCAGTGGTCGGTGGCCAGTAAAAACCAAGGGATGCCTGGGAGTTACCCCCTCTCCCCCCGCCCAATGGGTACCCTTCACCCGTGCCGGTGACTGGCGGGGGGAGAGGGCCGGCGTGAGGGGGGCTGGATTTTTCATGGGTTACGGGTGCGCCAAAGGCTCATGAGAAACTGCGGTGATTTTTTCTACCGCAGAGACGCAGAGAGCGCAGAGAGCGGAAATTCCTTGACGTCTTTTCCCCAAGATTTACACTTAATGAACAATTCTTGAGGAAACCATGGGTCACCTTTTTTCTTTAATCGGCCGGGGGTTGCGCATCGCCCGGCAGAATCCGGCCATCATCCCCGCGGTGGTTCGAATGGACTTCCGGCACCGGTTCGGCATTCCCTGGGACCGCCGCTTCCGCCCGGGCCTGAGCGCCCCGCCCACCAGCTTCAACCTGAATCTCACCAACCGCTGTAACTTAAAATGCATCATGTGCCGGGGCATCCGCCACGGCGGGGAAGTTCCCGCCAACCGGCCCTGGTATTCCCGGAAACGGGAGCTGCCCCTGGCGGACTGGGTCCGCTTCCTGGAAGAGGTGAAACCGTTTCACCCCTGGCTGTTCGTAACCGGGGGGGAGCCGCTGATGTACCCGCATTTCCGGGACTTTGTCCTGGAAGCCAAAAAACGGGGCCTGGTGGTCCATTTGCAGACCAACGGCACGCTCCTGGCCCGGGAAGCCGACTTTCTGGTGGAGACGGGCGTGGAAGCGGTCAACGTCTCCATTGACGGCCCGCCGCCGGTGCACGACCGCATCCGCGGCTTAAAAGGGGGTTTTGCCCGGATCGAGGCGGGGGTGCAGGCCCTGGTGGAGGCCCGCCGGAGGCAGCGCCGCCCCAACCCCATCCTCTCCTTCAACTGCACCATCTCCAAGGCCAATCTGGACTACCTGGAGGAAATGGCGCCTCTCGCGGTCAGACTTAAAGGGGACTGCCTGCAACTCCAGCACACCATGTTCGATTCTCCGGAGAACGTGACCCGGCACAACCGTTTATTTTCCCCGGAGAGATGCCGGGAGATGGACTTGGAAGTGGCCCATCCTTCCATCTGCGAAGATGAGTATTACCAGAGCGAACTGCGGGGGGAGGATCTGCCGAAGTTGCAGGCCGCTTTACAAAAAGCGCGGCAACAGGCCCAGGGGAGGATAAAGCTCCATTTTATGCCCAACTTCCCTGACAAATTGCTCTCCCCCTATTACCTGGACCTGGCTTACCCGTTTCCCCAGGGATGCCATGATTTTTGGGCCACGGGCCGCATCCTGGCCGACGGCACCTTTTCCCCCTGCCTGAACCTGGTGGTGGGAAACATCTCACAACAGCCGTTTCTTAAGATGTGGAACGGGCCCCGGATGCAGCGGCTGCGGCACTGGATCGGCAAAGGGCTCTTCCCGGGCTGCGCCCGCTGCTGCCACCGGCAATTCAACACGGCCAGCAGAGCCATTTAATACTGTTTTTCGTTTTTCCAAAAAACAAGCAGATCAATGGACAGGGGGCAAAAAAACGAAACCCCTGGGCCAAGGGTTTCCCCCGGCTCGGGGCGGTTAAGGTGAGAAATACCTGGAAAGGCCGCGGCGTTTGCCGCTTACCAGAGGCGCACCAGGCAACGCTCCTGGAGCAGATGAACCTCATCCAGGTCGTTCTTGACGTCCCTCACTTGAAACAACAGCTCATCCAGGAGGCTTTGCGCTTCTTGCAGGGAGTGGAGTTCCGGCCGGGATGCCTTCTGGTTCTCCAAGGAGATCAGGGACATTACTTCCGGCGGCGACTTGGTTATCGGCTGATTACGCCTGCGGGGGCGGGTTCCCGAGGCAGCCTTGCCTTTTACTACCTTTAAGCTGGGTTCCGCTTTCATAAGTCCCCTACCCGGTTGTGCCCCCCCACTCAAAGCTTGCAACCTGCTTTGTTATCGGCTGATTGGGATAATTTCTTTAAAATCGTTCCATATGCTAAAAAGCTATTGATTTAAGGCGGTTGTCATTAATAATGCCAAGGAATAGCAAAAAATTAATATTTATCCTAATCTCTCTGCGTCCGCTGCGTCTCTGTGGTTAAACAGGTAGAATTCACCGCAGAGACGCAGAGAAAGGACACGCAGAAAAAAGACTTTTGCAAAAGGCTTTATTAACCGGAAACCGAAAACCGAAGACGCAAAAAGGGGCGACATATGGCTGTTTTTCTAGGAGTGACCTTGTTGGTCTACCTTTTGGGCTCCATCCCCTTCGGGCTGGTGGTGAGCCGCGCTCTTGGAGGGCAGGACCCCCGAAATTTTGGGAGCGGCAACCTGGGGGCCGCCAACCTCTACCGCCTCCTGGGGATAAAAGCCGCGGCCCTCACTTTCCTGGGGGACGCCCTGAAAGGGACCTTGCCGGTGCTGCTGGCCTGCTTTCTGTTACCCCCCCCGGCCCCCTGGCGGGAGGCCGCGGTGGCCGCGGCGGGAGGGGCCGCAGTCCTGGGCCACGTCTTTCCTTTGTACCTGAAGTTCAAGGGCGGCAAGGGGGTGGCCACCGCCTTCGGGGTGGTGGCCGCGCTGGCCCCCTGGGCTGCGTTAACTCTGGTCCTGGTTTATGCCCTGGCCCTGGCGAAGACCCGCATCTTTTCTGCAAGCGCCTTGATCTGCGCCTGGCTGCTGCCGGTGGCCATGGGGCTGTTCTCCGATTCCAAGGCCTACCTGCTGCTGGCCGGATTCCTCTCGGGGTTGGTCCTATTTTGCCACCGGGAAAATCTGGAAAGACTTTTCAAAGGGGAAGAACCTCGCTTATAATGCAGGGGTCAGGGATCAGGGGCCAGTATGGGCATTGAAAAATTCCGCCTAATCTGACCACCGATCACTGGCCATTGGCCACTGACTTAGCAATGGGGGTTGAAAATGCTGGTAAAAGACTGGATGACCAAGGACCCTGTCACCATTACCGATGAAACTTCCATGATGAAGGCCATCCATCTCATGAAGGAGCGGCGCTTCCGGAGGCTGCCGGTGGTCCATGAGGGCAGGCTGGTGGGGATGGTCACGGACCGGGACCTGAAAGAGGCTTCCCCCTCCAAGGCCACCACCCTGGATGTGCACGAACTTTATTACCTGCTGGGGGAACTGCAGATCAAAGAAATCATGTCCCGGAACCCCCTGTCCGTGTCCCCGGACGATACCGTGGAGCACGCGGCCCAGCTGATGCTGGAAAAGACCATCTCCGGCCTGCCGGTGGTGGACGCGGGCGGCCGCTTGGCGGGAATCATCACCCAATCCGATGTTTTCAAGGCCTTCATCCACATCACCGGCATCAGCCAGGGCGGGGTGCAGTTCGCCCTGCGCCTGGAAGATAAGCCCGGGGTCATCAAGGAAGTGGTGGATCTGCTGCGGGAGAAAGGGGCCCGTTTCGTGAGCCTGCTCACCTCCTACGCCACCACCAGGGAAGGTTTCCGGGACGTCTATCTCCGGGTCAAGAACCTCACTCCGGAAGCGGCCCAGGCCGCCCAGACGGAACTGGCGAGCCGCTACGACCTCCTATACATGATCCCGGAAGAAGGCAAGGTTTGAGCTTTACCGGTTTGATGCCACAGCCACTCATCACTAAACCGGCGCCGGAGGAAATTCAGACCTTCGGCCCCTTCAGGTTCATCCCCGGCAAGAAAGGCGGGCGCTATCCCTATTGCCATTCCCTGGTCATTGAGGACGAAGAGACCTGGGTGGCGGACCCCGCGAGCGATAAAGACTTTCTCCGCCATCTGGCCCGGACCCGGAAGGTGACCGGGGTCTTCATCAGCCACTTCCACGAAGACCACCAGAAATATAATTACCTCTTCCCCGAGGCCCGCTTTTACGTGCCCGCGGCAGAGGCGGAAGCCTTCAGGTCCGTGGAAGCCGCGCTGGACCTGATGGGTTTGGACGATCCCCAGGCCCGGGAATACTGGGGGGAGATCATGGTCCGGCAATTCAACTTTAGCCCCCTGGAAAACCTTGTTCCCTACGAGCCCGGCCAATGCTTCCGGCAAGGCGGGATCACCCTGGAGATCGTGCCCGCGGCGGGGCATACCCTGGGGCATAGCTGCTTTTATTTCCCCGGCCAGGAACTTTTGTTCCTGGCGGACGTGGACCTCACCCCTTTCGGCCCCTGGTACGGGGATAAAACTTCTTCCCTGGAGGATTTCGAGGCCACCCTGGAAAGTTTGGCCGGCTTTAAGGCCCGGACCTATATCACCGCCCATGAGCAGGGAGTCTTTACCCAGGAAGAGTTTCAGGCCGCGGTGCCCGCCTACCGCCGGATCATCGCCGCCCGGGACGACCGCCTCCTGGAAATGCTAAAAACCCCCAAGACCGTGAAACAACTGGCGGACCGCCATTTCTTCTACGGCAAACCCAAGGAGCCTCCCTTCATCTACCATCACATTGAAACCCAGATGTTGAGCCGCCACCTGGAGCGGCTGGTGAGCCAGGGCCTAGTGTCCGGGATTGACGGCGCTTATTTGGCCAAAAAATAAAGCTGCGCCGGGCCTGGCAACCCGACGCAGCTAATTTTTTTCCGATTATTACCTTAACTCCGGTTTAATACCATGTTGCCGTCAAAGAGGTAATTTTTATTGTCATTCTGAACGGAGCGCAGCGGAGTGAAGAATCTTGTTTTTGCCACGGCCCTGGGATTCTT
>QZIZ01000036.1 GCA_003599195.1 Deltaproteobacteria bacterium
CCCACGGCACGGAGGCCCGCCCCACCAGACTTTTCATGTTTTACGGGTGGGTCAGAGGCCCATGAAGAGCTGCGGTGAATATTTCGCACCGCAGAGACGCAGAGAGCGCAGATAACATTTCCCCCGGAGAAATATCGCCCCGGCATTGCTGGAAGGGGTTGAAAAGGTTACTATAAGCCGAAGCCAACCTTGAGGTGTGAGATGGGTGACGAGGGAGCGCGCAAAGACAGGTTCCATCAGGAGTTGGAGGCTTTAAAAGGCAGTCTCCTGGAACTGGCGGATCTGGCGAAAACCGCCTTGGACCGGAGCATCACCTCTTTTTGGGACCGGAACCAGGGCCTGGCCCGCCAGGTGATTGCCGGCGACGGGGCCGTCAACGACCTGGAAGTGGCCATCGACGGGGAATGCATCCGCCTGGTGGCCCTCTACCAGCCGGTGGCCGTGGACCTGCGCACCATCATGGCGGTGGACCATATTATCGCCGAGGTGGAGCGCATCGGCGATCTGGCGGTGGATATGGCGGAGGAGGCCCTGGAGCTGGCCAAGTTCTCCCCCGAGCCGCTTCATCCCGAGATCATCACTATGGCCCGCAGGGTTCAGGAGATGCTGGGGCAAAGCCTTGAGGCCTTCATTAACCGGGACGTCCTCCTGGGCCGGGCGGTGTGCCGGGAGGACGATGAAGTGGACGGCCTGGATCGGAGCATTACCAAGGAACTGCTGGAAAACATGGCGCCCCACCGGGAAGTGGTGCCCGCGGATCAGAGCCAGATCAACATCGTCCGCCACCTGGAGCGGGTGGGCGACCACGCCACCAATATCGCCGAACAGGTGATCTATATGGTGGAAGGAGAGAACGTCCGCCACCGCTGCCAGGGTTAACGGCCCGGCAAGGGAAATCAGGCCAGTCACCCAAAATCTCCGGCCCATGGCAAAAGTTCCTTATATCCCTTGACAAATTCCAAAAGCATTATTACTTTAATTTGGATAAAATTGCCGTTATGAGCAAGATCGTGGAACTTTTGGGAGAGCGCGACACCCGGGTCTTGAAGACCGTGGTGATTCAATATATTGCCAGCGGGGAGCCGGTGGGCTCCCGGATGGTGGCCAAGCTTTCGGGGCTGAATCTCAGCCCGGCCAGCATCCGCAACCTGATGATGGATCTGGAGGAGCGCGGGTATCTCCGCCAGCCCCATACCTCCGCGGGGCGCCTGCCCACGGCCCTGGGGTTCAGGTATTACGTGGACCACATCCTGCCCGTGGTGGAGTTGGGGCAGAGGATTCAAAAGCAGATCCAGAACGCCCTGGACCTCCCTGCCGCCGAACCCCAGGAACTTTTCCGCCAGGCCTCCCGGGTGCTCTCTGCCTTGAGCGGCCACCCGGCCCTGGTGCTGGCCCCCCGGCCCCAGGGGATGCGTCTGAAGCACGTCCAGTTCATCTCTCTGGGAGGGGACGGCGTCCTCACCGTGCTGGTGGCCCAGGACCACCAGGTACAGACCCGGTTCGTGCGCGCCGCGGCCAGGTACACCCAGGCGCAGTTGGACCGTTTCAGCCGGTTTTTGAATGAACTCTGTCAGAATCTCACCCTGGGGGAGACCCGCCGCCAGATTTTGGCCCGGATGGAAGAAGACAAAAGCTTGTTCGACAAAATGATCACCCAGGCCCTGAGCCTGAGCCGCCAGGCCCTCCAGAATGAAGAGGAGGAGGAGCTGTACATCGAGGGGACCAGCCAGATCCTGGACTATCCCGAATTCGCCGCGGACGTGGAAAAAATCCGCACCCTGTTCAAGGCTTTTGAAGAAAAACACCACCTGATCACCCTGCTGGATCAAACCCTGGCCTCCGAGGGAGTGCAGATCATCATCAGCCCGGACGAGCACTTCCCGGAGATGCAGCTCAGCGTGGTGGCCTCGTCTTACTCCGGCGACCGCACCCCGGTGGGCAGCCTGGGAGTCATCGGCCCCATGCGCATGGACTATGGCCGGGTGATTCCCATTGTGCGCTATACCGCCTCCATGGTCACTGATTTGCTCAAGAAGTGGCATAGTTGAGGCTGCGCCCGCGGGAAGAATCGCCCACCGCGGCAGGTGGTTTAGGAATAAAGGAGAAAAAGACGCATGACCTTATCAAAGGATAAGGGAGAGAAGATCAAAGTAAATATCGACCCCGGAGAGGCCGCAAGACCTGAAGCGGCCCCCGAGGTCCAGGAGGCCCCGGAGCAGCAGCCGGAAAAGCCCAGCGAGGCCCAGGAAAATTACGAAAAGTTCCTGCGCTGCGTCGCGGAAATGGAAAATCTGAAGAAGCGCCTGGAGAAGGAGAAGGCCGATCTGCTCCAGTTCGCCAATGAAAACCTGATCAAAGAGCTCCTGCCCATCGTGGACAACCTGGAGAGGGCCCTGGAACACGGCCGGCAGCTGGATGCTCCCCCACCCCTGATGGAAGGGTTGGAGCTGGTGCACCAGGGTTTTCTCAAGGCCCTGACCCGCTTCGGAGTCACTCCCATCGAGTGCGTGGGCCAGCCCTTTAACCCGGCCTTTCACAACGCGGTGATGCAGGAAGAGAACACGGATGTCCCGGATTGCACCATCCTGAAAGAACTTCAGAAAGGCTATCTCCTCCAGAACCGGCTGCTCAGGCCGGCCATGGTGGCGGTGGCCAAGAATACCCAAAAAACTTCATGTCCCATTGATGTAAAAGTTTAGGAGGAAAGATAAAAATGTCCAAACCCATAGGCATTGATTTAGGCACCACTAACTCCTGCGTCGCCATTATGGAGGCGGGGGAGCCCAAGGTCATCCCCAATGTGGAAGGCAGCCGCACCACGCCTTCGGTGGTGGCCTTTACCGAAAGCGGGGAACGCCTGGTGGGCCAAATCGCCAAACGCCAAGCCATTACCAACCCTTTGAACACCATCTTCTCCGTCAAGCGACTCATCGGCAGGAAATTCGACGACCCGGAGGTGCAGCGGGATCTCAAGATTCTGCCTTATAAGATCGTGCGCGGCGACAACGGCGACGCCCATATAGAAATCCGGGGGCGGACCTACAGCCCCGCGGAAATCTCCGCCATGATCCTCACCAAGATGAAGCAGACCGCGGAGGAGTATCTGGGAGAGAAGGTCACCGAGGCGGTGGTCACCGTGCCCGCGTACTTCAACGACGCCCAGCGCCAGGCCACCAAGGACGCGGGCAGGATCGCGGGCTTGAATGTCCTGCGCATCATCAACGAGCCCACCGCCGCGTCCATGGCCTACGGCCTGGAAAAAAAGAAGGACGAGCGCATCGCCGTCTTCGACCTGGGCGGCGGCACCTTCGACATCTCCATCCTGGAGCTGGGCGAAGGCGTCTTCGAGGTGAAATCCACCAACGGCGACACCCACCTGGGCGGGGACGACTTCGACCAGCGGGTCATCGACTTCCTGGCGGACGAGTTTCGGCGGGAGCAGGGCATCGATCTCCGGAGCGATAAAATGGCCCTCCAGCGCCTCAAGGAGGGCGCGGAAAAGGCCAAGATGGAACTCTCCACCTCCATGGAGACCGAGGTCAACCTGCCCTTCATCACCGCGGACGCGAGCGGCCCCAAGCACCTGCTCATCAAGCTCACCCGGGCCAAACTGGAGGGCCTGGTGGAGGACCTGATCCACAAGATGGAAGGCCCCTGCCGCCAGGCCATGAAGGACGCCAATATCACCGCCGGGGAGATCGACGAAGTCATCCTGGTGGGGGGCATGACCCGCATGCCCAAGGTCCAGGAGAAGGTCAAGGAAATCTTCGGCAAGGAGCCCCATAAAGGCGTCAACCCGGACGAAGTGGTGGCCGTGGGCGCGGGCATTCAGGGCGGGGTCCTCAAAGGCGAAGTGAAAGACGTGCTGCTGCTGGACGTCACCCCGCTGTCCCTGGGCATCGAGACCCTGGGCGGGGTCTTCACCCGCATCATCGAGCGCAACACCACCATCCCCACCCGCAAGAGCCAGGTCTTCTCCACCGCCGCGGACAACCAAACCGCGGTGACCATCCACGTCCTCCAGGGCGAGCGGGATATGGCCGGGGACAACAAAACCCTGGGCCGCTTCGAACTCTTCGGCATTCCGCCGGCGCCCCGGGGCATGCCCCAGATCGAGGTCACCTTCGACATCGACGCCAACGGCATCGTGCACGTCTCCGCCAAAGACCTGGGCACCGGCCGGGAGCAGTCCATCCGCATCACCGCGCCCAGCGGCCTCAGTGAAGAAGAGATCAAAAAACTGGTCAAGGAGGCCGAACTCCACGCCGAGGAAGACCACCGCAAGAAGGAGCTGGTGGAAGCCCGGAACCAGGCGGACACCCTGATTTACACCACGGAAAAGACCCTGGCGGATCTGGGCGACAAGGCCGACCCGGCCGTCAAGGCGGATATCGAAAGCCACATCTCCCAGTTGAAAACCACCATGGAGGGCAATGACACCCAGGCCATCAAGACCGCCAGCGAGGCCTTGATGAAGGCTTCCCATAAGCTGGCTGAGGCCATGTATTCCAAGGCCGGGGCCGCGGGCGCAGCGGGCGCGGGCGCCGGAGCAGGCGCCGCCGGAGCCGCGGGCGCCGAAGAAAAGGCCAAAAAACCCGAAGAAGAAGTAGTGGAAGCGGAGTTTGAAGAAGTGAAGTAAAGGCAAGGGCGGCAACCGGTTCAACCGGAGCCGGTGAACCGCCGCCGGTCATTGACCACGACCCAGAAAGGGGAAGGGGGATAAGACCCTTTCCCCTTTTTTATTTCTGCTCGTTTGAACCTCGCTTAAAGCCCTCCTGTCATTCTGCACGCAGCGTAGCGGAGTGAAGAATCTCGTATTTATTTACACCTGCGAGATTCTTCGTGATCTCTGCTCGCCCCAGAGTGATGACTTAAGAAATTTCCGCAGCGGCCCAAGTTTGCTCATAGAAATCTTTAAAAAATTATCTTCTGTGCTATTGTGCGGTTATATCGAACAGGCAACAGAAGAAACAACTAAGGAAAGGGCCAACAGGCCTTTGTATGCCGGACATAATTCCCAGGAGGCGAGCCATGGTCGGGAACGGAAAAGGTAGAAACAGGCGCACCGGCGCTTTGCTGCCGCTGCTTCTTGTCATTTTGGGCCTGGTCTCCTTGGCGATGCCGGAAGCCGCGGAAAGCGGGGTGGCCACGGCCTGGGTGCGGAGCTATAACGCCGGGGTTGCCAACCTCGGCAGGGGAGGAATAAATCCAGGCACGGCCAGAGCTATGGTAGTGGATGGCCAAGGGAACATCTATGTGGCAGGATCATCATATAAGGGAAACATTAGCTATGCCACCATTAAGTACGGCCCCGATGGTCGGCGCCTCTGGCTGCGCCATTACAGACCGGGCCGTGATCCTTCTGCCATGTCGCTGGACGGCCAAGGCAATGTTTGTATCACCGGTAGTTATTGGTTTGTCTCGTGGCTTGGGACCGGAATTGCCTACTATGTCACTGTCAAATACAATCCAGAGGGTAAGAGGCTCTGGGACCGCTATTACCATAGTCCGGAAACGCCTTATAACCCGAGCTGGGATGAAGCCCGGGCCATGGCCGTGGACGGGATGGGCAACATCTTGGTTACCGGAGAATCATCAACTCTCAGCACCCACTATGGCTATCTCACCGTTAAATACGGCCCCGAAGGCCGGCGTCTTTGGCTCAGGCGCTATCCCTATAAAGCAGGCTACTCAGACGGGGCCGCGGCCATTGCCGTGGACAGCCAGGGCAATGCCTACGTCACCGGAACTTTGGATGGGGAAAGGGGGCTTGGGGGCAAAAACTACGGCACCATCAAATATAGTCCCAAGGGTCGGCTGCTCTGGATACAAAGCTACAACGGCCCGGCCAATGGCGATGATTATGCTCAGGCCATGGCCGTGGACGCCCAGGCCAACGTCTACGTTACTGGACGGTCATACTCCGGGTACCTATTGGGCTCTGCCTGTGCTACCCTCAAGTATGACACCAACGGCCAACTGCTTTGGGAACGCCGCAGCGAATGGCCGGAAGGTGGTTCTATATACGTTAAGGCCCTGGTAGTAGACCAGCAGGGCAATTCCTATGTTACCGGAAGTGCTGTAAAAAAGGAAGGAATCGATAGCGGTTATGACTTCGCCACCGTAAAGTACAGCCCCGACGGTGATGAATTATGGGTGCGCAGCTACAACGGGCCTGAAAGCGGCCATGATTTCGCCCAGGCCATGGCCTTGGATGCCCAGGGCAACGTCTATGTCAGCGGGGAGTCATGCAGTAACGCAAACTCCGAGTACGCCACCGTCAAGTACAGCCCTGAGGGCGAACTTCTCTGGGTAATGCGCTATGGAAGTAAAGAGAATCAATACAACTCCCCTGCTGCCATCGCTGTGGACGGCCAGGGGCATGTCTATGTCACCGGCACTTCGGTGAAGAAAACTGGCAGGTCTGGCTACCCGATTGATTCCAATTCCTACTATGTCACCATCAAATACCTGCAAACCCCGCGTAATGGGCGGTAAGGAGCATCGGATTTTGCAGCGCGAAAATTGACCAGAAAAATGATAGTAATCCTTTTCCTTTCAGCTGCGAAACCTTGAACCGATTTACTCGGGAGGCAACCCTTGGCCAGCACTGGAAAATTAGAGAATAATCGCAGTGGCGCCTGGTTACTGGTCCTTTTCTTCCTCCTGGGCCTGGCCTGCCTGGTCTGCCCGGAAGCCGCGGAAAGCGGGGTGGCTACGGCCTGGGTTAGAAGCTATAACGAGGGGAACAAGGATTGGACTGCGGGCCTTGCCCTGGACCGCCAGGGCAACGTCTATGTCTCCGGCACCTCACAGAGACCAGTGGAGAAGCCAAACGGGTTTGTTTTTAATTACCACTTTGCCACAATCAAGTACAGTCATAATGGCCGAAGGCTTTGGGTTCGACGCCATAATAGTCCCGGGAGCAAAATTAATGTCGCCAACGCCTTGGCAGTAGATGGGGCTGGTAATGTATATATCGCTGGAAATTCTAACAACAACGATTACCACTTACTTAAATATGATACTCATGGCAACCTTCTCTGGGAGTCCAACCCCGGCGTAAATGGTCAGCCGTCAGCCCTTAGCATAGATTCCCGAGGTAATGTTTACGTCTTCGGACAAGCGACGCTCAACAACAGCTTAGTTTACAGTACAATCAAATACAGCCCAAAGGGACGAAAGCTCTGGGTGAAGAAATATAAGAGTCCGGGAAGCTGGGGGACAATCGCCAAATCCATGGCCGTGGATAGGCAGGGAAATGTCTATGTCACTGGATATTCTTATTATATTGACGGACAATCCGAACAATATGCTTACGCCACCCTTAAATATGATACCCACGGCACCCTTCTTTGGGAGTCTTTACAAAGCATAGTCGGAGAGCCGGTGGCTGTGGCAGTGGATGGGCAAGGAAATGTCTATGTCACTGGAGGAGTTGAGTTTGTTATAAGTGGTAACTCGGCCTTCATCACTATCAAGTACAATGCCGATGGTAAGTTTCTCTGGAAATCACGCTACATGCCAGGAATAGGAAGCTATTACCCTGTCGCCATGGCCATAGACGACCTTGGCAATGTCTATATAACCGGAGGGGCACAATACCGGACCATCTCTGATTATTTCACTATTAAATATGACACCAATGGTACGCTTCTTTGGCAATCTAGTTATATCGGCGGAGGGCCAATGGCCATGACATTAGATGGCCAGGGAAACGTTTATGTCTCTGGGTGGGCTTGGTCTGACCTTGGCTTTGTTGGCATCGACTTCACAACTATCAAATACAACTCCCATGGTGAGGAAATCTGGGTGCAACGCTATAATAGCCCAACATATAATGACAGCATTCCCGTAGCTATAGCCGCGGACAGCCAGGACAATGTCTATGCAACAGGCTTCATGGGGGTAGATGATAGCAGCGGCGATTACGTTACCATCAGATACATCCAAAGCCCGCGGATCGAACGTTAAGACTTCCCAAGGTATTACCTCCGCCAATAAATTTAGGAGAAGGGATTTTGCCGTTCCCCTTTTATTTTATATTAATGCCTCCCTCTCCTTGCCTTTAGCCCCTCATATTCTTATTGTTTCACCTAGAATAAATTGTTATGAACTAGGGTTATGAGAAGTCGCCAAAGAGAAGTGATCTGCGGAATTTTTCTGCTGTTTTTGGGTTTGTGGCTGCCCGGCTGCGGGCCCGCATCTTATATTTTTCCTCCAACTACTCCGGCAGTCAGCCCCAGGGAGGCGGAAGAGGACCTCTTCCAGCAGGCGGAGGAGAGTTACCGCCGCCAGGTCTTTCGCCAGGCCCGGACCCAATACGGGACCTACCTGCAACGCTATCCCCAGGGGCGGCATGCCCCTTTGGCCCGGCTGCGGGCCGCGGAACTGGCGGGCCTGCTGGGTGACTGGCACGATTCCCTGAAGCGCTACCAGGCTCTGCTGTCTCGTGAACCCCAGCCGGACATCGCGCTCAAGGCCCGCTACGGCGTGGGCCGGGCCTACTTCAAGCTGGGGCAGTACCAGCAGGCAAGCCAAGTCCTGGAAAGCCTCACCGCCGGAGAACTGCCCCCGGGCCTGCGCTTTTCCACGCAAGCGCTGCTGACGGAGATGTCTCTCAAGCAGGGCCGGGTGGACCAGGCCTTTGCCCGGCTGCGCCTGGCGGCCCAGGACCTCCACTCCGGGGATAAGGAGTGGTTCGACGACCTGAAGACCCGGCTGGTGGAGCAGGCCACGCCCCAGGAACTGGAGAGCCTGGTGGCCCTCTACCGGGATACGCCGCTCACTGCGCCGCTGCTCCTGCGCCTGGTCAACCTGGCCCAAAAAGCCGGCAACGCCGAAGAAATGGAGAAATGGGCCTCCACCTTAAAAGAACGCTTCCCTGAGAGCCCGGAGGCGGCGGGGCTGGAGCGGCTGCTTCGGGGCCAGAAGGTGCTGGCCGGCGTCCTTTTGCCCCTCACCGGGGATTTCAGTATTCCAGGCCGCCGCGTGAAGCAGGGAATGGAGTTGGCGGCTAAGGGCACGGCCCTGGAGTTGAGCTTCCAGGATACCCCCAATAACCCGGAGACCGCGGCCCAACAGGTGCGGGAGTTGGCCAAAGACCCCGGGGTCCTGGCCATTCTGGGGCCTTTGGGGTCAGCCGCGTCCCAGGGCGCGGCCCAGGCCGCGCAGGAAGCCCAGACGCCCCTCATCGCGCTGTCCCAAAAAGAGGGCATCACCCGGGCCGGAGATTTTGTCTTCCAGGCCTTCCTCACCGCCCGGCAGCAGGTCCGGGCCCTGCTGCGGCGCACTTCGGAGCAGATGGGCCTGAAGCGCTACGCCGTGCTCTATCCCGATTCCGCTTACGGGCAGACCTTCATGCAGCAGTTCCTGGAGGAGGCCTCGGTCCAAGGGGTGGAAGTGGTGGAGCAGACGGCCTACGCCCCCGCCACCCGGGACTTCGGCCCGGCCCTGGCCACGCTCAAGGCCGTGTCCCGCCCGGAGCAAGGCTCCGCGTTTGAGGCCCTCTTTATTCCGGATGACGCGGCCGCGGCGGCGGCCGCGGCCGGACAACTGGAGGGGGCGGGCCTGAAAAATTTGCAGCTCCTGGGCACCAACCTGCTTAATACCCCGGACCTCCCCCAGGCGGAGGCCCGGGCCCTGGAGGGGGCGCTCTTTACCGACGCCTTCTTTGCCGGGGACCCCGGGGTGCGTGACTTTATGGCCGCCTACCGCCAGCAATACGGCGCAGACCCCGATTATCTGGCGGCCCAGGGTTACGGGGTGGTGAAGCTGCTGCTCAAGGCCCTGGCGGGAGACCCGAGCCGGCAGCGGGCCGATCTCTCCCGGAAGCTGGCAGGCTTAAAAGAATCTCCCGACCTCCCCTGGTTTAAGAGGTTTAATGCCGACCGGGAGGCGGAGCTCGCCCTGTATCTCCTCACCATCAAAAACGGCGCGGTGCAAATGGCGCCGTGAACTGCTAAAAGAAAAGATTCACCACAGAGTCACAGAGTTAATATTTTAGGCTTTGGCGCAAGGCGCCAAAGCCTAAATTTTTTCCTCTGTGAAACTCTGTGTCTTTGTGTCTCTGTGGTGAATCTTTTTTTGTATTAATGCTCCCCGCCCAGTTCCGATCGATGGATGGGCAGGTAGCGCATCCCCAGGTCAAAGATAAGGATACCCATAGCTATCAGGGCCGCAGTGACGAAGATCTCCATGGCCGAAGGGAAGTAGCCGAACTGGCGGTAGCCGATGTAGCTGGTGAGGCTGACGTTGAAGCGGTTCAGGACCACCCCGAAGGCCGCCAGGCCCGCGGCCCAGTACAGTCCCTTTTGGGTCTTGCGCACCTCCGGGAAGCTCAGGAGCAAGGCCGGCAAGGCCACGGTGCCGAACAGCTCCACAAAGAACCAGAAATGGACCCAATCCCAGACCCAGACTGTGGCCCCCCGGGCATAAAGATCCGTGACCTTCATGGCGAAGTAGACCAACAGAGCGATGGCCAACCCCTTGCCCAGGTCCGAGAGGATGCCGATCTCCGGCTTCCGCTTGTAGATCTTGGAACTGAGGAGACTCTCCAGGGTGATGACGCTCATGCCGCCGATGACCGCGGAGCAGAAAAACAGGGGTCCCAGGGCCTTGGTGGCCCAAAGATCGCTCATCTTCTGGGGCATCAAGAGAAATAGGGCTCCCAGCGAGGATTGGTGCAGGGTGGAGAGCATGATGCCCGCCACCACCAGCACCAGGTATATATCCCGGAAGAACTTAATCCAGCTCTCTTTGCCGTAGCGTTCCAGGCCGATGATGAACAGGTCGATGGCCAGCACCGTGGTGTAGAGCATGACGCACCAGGACACCTCGAAGAGCACGGAGTGGGGGTTCCACATGACCATGGGGTGCCAGATGCGCCAGGGTTGACCCAGGTCGAAGAACAGCCCGATGACGAAGACCAGGTAGCCCATGAAGGCCGAAAGCTTGGCGGGCCTCAGCAGGGGCTCGAATTTTTTCAGATTAAAGATATAAATGGTGGCGGCCATGGTGAAACCGCCGCCAGCCAGGGCCACCCCCGCCAGGATGTCAAAACTGACCCACAGGCCCCAGGGGAAGGCGTCATTTAAGTTGGTGGTGGCCCCCAACCCCAGAAAGAGCCGGGCGGCCGCGGAGATCAACCCCAACACCAGCACCACGTAGAGGATGGCCCGGCCTATGGTCAGCTTCCCTTCTCCCGGATACCATTTTTGAACTTTTTCCGCCATGGCTCAACCCTCCTTCCGCTCTTCCGCTTTAATTTCCGCGCGCCGCTTGTGGAGATAATGCAGCCCCACACACAGCCCGCCCACAGCCACAGCCACGAAGGGCACCTTCGACATCCATGCGCGGCCGTAGATGCCTTGGGGGACATCTCCCAGATCGGTGCGGAAGCCCACCCGGGTCAGTCCCAGGTCCTCCAGGGAGACCGCGGTGAGATAAAGGGTGGAAGTTCCTCCCGCAGTTTTTTCGCCATAGACCTGGGGATAATACTTCTTGGGCTCCGAACCGATCCGCCGGTAGGCCTCTTTCAGAAGCTGGGGCCGTTCCCCGAACAGAAGCGTGCCGGTGGGACAGGTGGTGACACAGGAAGGAGCCAGGCCTAGGGCCTGGCGCTCGGCGCAGAAGGTGCACTTGCGGATCAGGGGCACCGCGGACCCCCACTCGAACTTGGGAATCTGGAAGGGACAGGCCATCATGCAATAACGGCAGCCGATGCACTTGCCGTCGTCATAGACCACCGGCCCTTCTTTCATTTTTTCCAGGGCTCCCACCGGACAGACGCTGGCGCACGCGGGGTCGTTGCAATGCATGCAGCGGCGGGAGATGAAATGCCATGACACCTGGCCATCGGGACGGTCAATCTCCCGGAAGATGATGCGATTATATTCGTTGCTGCTCAAAAATCTCGGGTTGGACCAGGTCTCGCTGAAGACGGTCCTTTCTCCTTTCAGGTCGTTCCAGCTCTTGCATGCCACCTGGCAGGCCCGGCAGCCGATACACTTGGTGGTATCGATCAGGACAGCTTTGCTCATAAGCATTCCCCTTTAGGCCCGCGAGGCTAGGCCTTTTCCACGTTCACCAGGAACACCTTGTATTCCGGGATCATGGTGTTGGCGTCCCCCACCTGGGGGGCCAGTTGATTACAGGCGTAGTTTTTGCGCGCATCCGGTCCGCCGGTGATATAGCCGGCAAAGCCGAAGTGCCAGGGCAGAGCCACCATCTCCACCGTATTCTGGAACCCCTGGGCGCCGCAACAGAAGGGTGCGACCCGGCGGGTGACGTTGGCCCGGGCCAGCACCTCGCCCCGGATACTGCTCACCTTGACCCAGTCGCCGGCTTTGATGCCCTTGGCCTTGGCCAGGGTAGGGCTGATTTCCACGAACATCTCCGGCATCATCTCCGACTGCCAGGTAAGGTTCCGGGTCATGGCCCCGGCTTGCCAGTGCTCGGTCACCCGGAAAGTGGTGGCGATGATGGGGAACCGGGGGTCGCAGACCTCGGCAAGCTTGTCAAAATTACTCTTCCAGATCTTCACCGCGGGGTTGGATTGCTGCTTGGAGACGGGGTTATGGAAGGGACATTCCAGGGCCTCGTAGTGCTCCGGGAAGGGGCCGTCTTTGCACAGGCCCTTGGGGACGAAGAGGCGGCTCTTGCCTTCGGGCAGCATGATGAAGGGCGCCTTGGCGGAGACATCCGGGGTAATATGAGCCTTGGTTTGGGGGTTGATCCAACCGAAATCCGGTACGTCGTTATTTTTCCAGGCGTTAGCCGCCTGGTCCCAACGCACCAGAGCCTTGTCCTTATTCCAGGGCTGGCCTGCAGGGTCGGCGGAGCAGCGGTTGTAAATGATGCGCCGGTTCACCGGCCAGGCCCAAGACCAGTTGGCGTAGAGCCCTAAACCGCTGGGGTCTTTCTTGTCTCGGCGTGCCATCAGGTTATTCTTTTTATCCGGACCGGGATAAGAGCCGGAGTAAATCCAGTTGCCGCAGGCCGTGGAGCCATCGTCCTTCAGGGCGGTAAAATTGACCACCTGTTTCTTATCGGCGACTGTGTAGCCATTGACCTCTTTGGCCACCAGGTGGACATCAGCATCATCCCCGTAATTCCAGTTTAAATTGACAATTGGATCCGGGAAAGCCGCTTTGGGGTCTCCTTGATAGAGTTTCTTCAATTCCAGTCCCAGGCGGTTGGCATACCAGAGATCGCTCTGGGCGTCGCCGTGGGGCTTCACCGCCTGGTAGCGCCACTGGAGCCAGCGGCCGCTGTTGGAGGCGCTACCCTCCTTCTCCAGAGAGTCGGCCGCGGGGAAGAGAAACACCTCGGTCTTATTCTTCTTGGGGTCGGCCCCGGGGCGTTTCCAGAAGACGGAAGTATCGGTCTCCCAAAGGTCGAAGGCCGCCAGCCACTCCAGCTTGTCCAAGGCGGCATAGGTCTGGTTGAGGTTGGCCGAACTCACAGCCGGGTTCATACCCCATACCAGCATACCCTTGATGGTGCCTGCGCCCATGGCCTCGAACAGGGGAATCCAGGAATAACCGGCTCCCTGGAAGCCCTTGCCGATCTTGGGAAGATAGTCATAGGCGAAGTCATTTCCTTTTTTGGCTGCGTCGCCCCAAAAGGCCTTGAGGAGGCTGACGAAGAACTTGGGTTTGTTGCTCCAATAGCCAGCCTTGGGGGTTTCTTTCTCCAAATAATCCTTCAGGGCAGGATGGTTGGCCTCATTGGGGATGGCCATATATCCCGGGACGATATGGAACAAAAGGGCCATGTCCGTAGAGCCCTGGACGTTGTTCTCCCCCCTGAGGGCATTGATGCCGCCTCCCGGCATCCCCATGTTGCCCAGCAGCTGCTGCAGGACAGAATAGCCGCGGATGATCTGCACCCCGGTGGAATGCTGGGTGCCGCCCATGGCATAGAGGATGCTGCCGGATTTCCCGGGCTGGCCGGTGGCCCCGTACAGGGCCGCCATTTTCATAAACGTCTCCATGGGCACCCCGGTGGTGTTGACCACCATTTCCGGGGTATAGCGGGCGTAATGGGCCTTCATGAGCTGGAAGACGCAGCGGGGATTGCTTAAAGTGGGATCGGTGGCGGGTTTGCCGTCTTTATCCACTTCGTAATCCCAGGTCGCAGGATTATAGGCGCGTTTATCGTTTTGGTAGCCGGAAAAGAGGCCGTCATTGAAGGTAAAGTCTTTATTCACTAGAAAGGCGGCATTGGTATAATTGACCACATAATCTTTATGGAACAGATTGTTTTGCAAGACATAATTGATGAGGCCGCCCATCAGGGCGACGTCGGTGCCGGGCCGCAGGCGCACGTACAGGTCGGCCTTGGACGCGGAGCGGGTAAAGCGGGGGTCCGCGACGATAAGTTTGGCCCCCTTTTCCTGGGCCTTGGTGATCCATTTGAAACTGATGGGATGATTCTCTGCGGGATTGCAGCCGATGATCATGAGGCAATCACTGTTGGCTAGATCGTTCCAGTGATTGGTCATGGCGCCTCTACCGAAGGTTGGCCCCAACGAGGCCACGGTGGAGGAGTGTCAGAGCCGGGCTTGATGCTCTAAATAGACGATACCCAAGGACCGGGCGAGCTTGGCGATCAGGTAGCATTCCTCATTGTTCAAAGCGGCCCCGCCGATGGAGGCCAGGGCCTCGGTGCGGTTTACCGCCACCCCGGTGGGGGATTTGGTGACGAAAGCGGCGTCCCGGGTGGCCTTGACCCGCTGGGCCAGGGTCTTCATGGCCCAATCCAGGTCCTTTTCTTCCCACTTGTCGCTGCCGGGGGCCCGGTACTTCACCTTTTTCAGGCGCAGGGGGCTGGTGACTATCTCCATCACCGCCTGGCCCTTGCTGCACAAAGACCCCTGGTTGATGGGATGGTCCGGGTCTCCGGCCACGTTGATCAGCTTCCCCCCCTTGGTATAGGCCACCAGGCCGCAACCCACTCCGCAGAAGGGACAGATGGATGTGGTGGTCTGGGCATCCTTGATTTTTGCGGGGGGAATGTGAGCGGCCCAACCTGATCGCTTGCAGACGACCCCGGTCAGACCCGTTGCGGCCAGGCCACTCCCCAAAACCTTGAGAAACGTTCTTCGAGAAATGGACATATTTACCCCTTAATTTAAATTGTTTAAAAATAATGCAACAAAAAACGGCTTTATGTAAGGTAAGCTACCACCTCCTTTGCGTGCATAATGGGGCATATTCGCACAATAGTCAAAAAAAAATTAAATGTACTTATTTTTGTGTAGAAGAAAAGATAACGCGATCATCCTCCTGCCCGTTATTTGGTAGCGCTACTTCTCATTATGCTACCACTATTTCATATTTTATTAATATATATCTTCTCATTATCATATGATGCACCCTTGTTCTTGGAAAATTGGATGCAAGCCTCCAAACCATGCAAGGATAGGTATCAACAGACTTTTATAAGAGGGATGAACGCGGGAAGTGGGGCGGGATTCTGAGAATCGGAATTACGGCGGGAGCCTGGCCTTACTGTAAGGCGGAAGACGATGGCCTACTTACCCTGGCCCCTCAGACTGCATCAGCGCAAATGAATCAGCGGCGGCCTTGATAATTCTCTTTTTCTGTTAACCGAAAACCGGAAACCGAAAACCATATAAATGCGGCGGGGCAAGGGGAGAAAGCTCTCAGCGTCTCCCCTCAACCCGGGAATGGATTAAGGCCGCGGCCGGGAGTTCTTTTCTTCCCCCCGGCTGCGCCCGTTATTTAGTAAACCGCGGTGGACTTGGCGCTGGTCATTTCCACGACCAACCTGCCGGCCTTAATCAATTCCACTCCCTGGATCAAGTCAGCCTGACTGATCTTGCGCTCCTCGAGGCAGGGAATTCAGGCCAGCAACTTGCCGCCGTTAGCCACGTAGCTGTCCACCAGAGTCTTTAGGGGAGTTAGACCGGGATAAGTAACTTTTTCCGCATACCCCTTTTGGGCGATGTAGACCCCGTTCGCCTGCAGCACCACCACGGCTTCCACGTCCATGGACTGGGCCGCGTTGGCCAGCAGCAAGGGGAAGATGGCCCGTTCCGGGTCCTCTCCCGCATGGGTGGCGACTAATACGATCTTTTCCTTCTCTTCCGCCATGTTCCTCCTCCTTTTTCTGGGGTTATAACTGCAGGGCCGGGGGGCCAGCGCCTTCACCCCTGCCCTTGGTGCCGTCCTCTGTTTCGGGAAAAACATTTATCTCACGCAAAGACGCCAAGGCGCAAAGGCGCAAGATTTATTTTAGGGTAATTATCTTGCGTCTTTCTTTGCGGCTTGGCGCCTTTGCGTGAGATGTTTTATTTTTCATCAGCCAGGCACCGCCCCACCACGGTGGCCAGGTCCTCCACGGGCAGGCCCGCCTTCAGCAGATTGGCCAGGCAGATGGGACAGAAAGTGACCACCGGCGCCTCGGCAGCCTTTAGTTCCGCGGCCCTCCGCGCCAGGATTTCCCGGTTCAGGGCCGGGGAGACGGACTCCGCGGGGCCGCCGCAGCAGGAGGTGAATTCCCCGCAGTTCCGCACCTCCACGTACTTTTGGCCCAGGCTGCGGAGCACCCGGCGGGGTCCTTCCGAAAGCTCCAGGTATCTGCCGTAAAAACAAGGGTCATGGACGGCCACCGGCGGCCCGCCGTTGCCGGGCCGGTCCCCGTTGCCCGGGATGAAAGTGAAGTAAGGGTTCACTTCGAAGCTGACGCCCATGTACTTAGGGTACAGCTCCTTCAAGGCGTAAGTGGTGTGGGGGTCGACAGTGATGATTTTTTCCACACCGTGGAGCTTCAAATTTTTGGCCACGAACCGGGCGTGCTCCACAAAGCCTTCCTCATCCCCCAGGTCATAAAGCAGGATGCCGCTGTAAAAGTCCATCTCCGGGTGGTAGAAAAAGCCCACCCCGGATTTGTGTAAGACGCGACAGATGGAGTGAAGAATGCCGTTGAATTTCTTTTTTTCCGCCCCGGAGGCCAGGACGGAAAGCCCCATGCCCCGCAGGGAAGCAGGAAGAAAGCGGCCAAAGCGCAGATAATCCGCCCCAAGGCTCCCTTCCAGGCGCTCCAGGACCCTGGCGGCGGCATTGATATAGGGGATGGCCTGGTACATCAGGCCGGTGAACAGCAGCGCGTCCCCGGGCCTCCGGGTGAAGGCGCCCGCCTCCCGCCACCAGGTGTTGAAGCGGGAAGGGGTGACCCCGAAGGGATTGCGGGTCTGACGCACATTGGCGGCGAGGAGGTCGATGATGTCTTTCGGGTTGAACATCTCAGGCCCTCCTCGCATGGGCCAAAACAAAACGGCGCAACCCCAGGATGAGTTCCCCGGGGCCGGCCTGGCGGGGGCAGGTCCGGGTGCAGAGCCCGCAGTGGAGGCAACGCCAGAGGTCCTGGGCCTGCTCCAGGATTTTTTCCCTGGCCCCCACATGCGCGTAGCGGATCATCTTCCGGGGAAAGTGCTCGAAGAGCAAGGGACAGATGGCCGCGCAGGTGCCGCAGTTAAAGCACTCCAGGGCCGTATCCACCCCGTAGGCCTTCAGTTCTTCGGCAAAATCAAGGTTTACCAGGGCCATGGCCATCCCCTATTTCTTCTCTCTGCGTGTCTCTGCGTCCTCTGCGTCTCTGCGGTGAATTTCGTGGCTCATGTTTAACCGCAGAGACGCAGAAAGCGCGGAGAAAAAGACTTTTGCAAGAAGCTCTTTTTACGGCAACTGAAATGGGTATTAGTCACCTGGATCATGCTCCGTCTTTTGAGCAACAGGCTGACCCAACCGGTAACGGTAATAGCTCCCGGCCTTGGGCCCTTCCAGGATTTCGCCGTATTTTTTCAAAGTGGCCACGTACCACAGGACTTCGGTAGGCGGCAGACCCGTGGCCGCGGCCAGCTCGGGAACGGTCAGCTCCCCGCCGGCCAGGGCCTCTTTGATGGCCTGCACCGCGCGGCCCTGCTCTTTCATCCGCCCGGTAACCGCGGCGATCTGCTCTTTCCGGGCTGCCTTGAGCGTTTTCAAGGCCTCTTTGCCGGGTTCTTTTTGTACCGCTTTTTCCGACACCAAAACCTCACTCGGTTGGCATAGGCTTTCCAGCCTGTGCGGGTTAAACTTTGAAAACCTGTCTTTCAAAGGCCTATGGACTGCCTGTCAACAGGGAAGAATCCGGAGGTGCAGGCCCCCTTGCCAACCCCGGCGACGGGCGGTCAGAGACGGCCGCCCCACCTTGATGCAGCAGAAATTTAATTTTGCGTCTTTCTTTGCGTCTTTGCGCCTTTGCGTGAAATCTATCTTTTCCCTTCCAAATACTCATCCGAGACGATCATCTCCACCATGGCCTCGAACTGCTTCAAGGTCCAGCCCTGGACGTTGACGGCGTTCTCCGGGCAGACCGCGGCGCAGGCCCCGCAGCCCATGCAGAGGACCGGGTTGACCCGGGCGCGCTTTCCTTTTTGCCCCCCCACTTCCATCTCCACCAGACTCAAAGCCCCGTCCGCCAGGCAGGCCGTAACACAGGCCCCGGCGCCGGTGCATCTGCTCAAATCCACCTCGGCCACGAAGGGGTCCAGTTCCACGTAGCCCCGGCTCAAAATGGCCGCGGCCTTGACCGCGGCCGCGCCCGCGGCGGCAACGGCCTCCCCCGCATCCAGGGGCGCCTGGCAGGTCCCGGCCAGGAAAATCCCGGCCACCGCCGTTTCCACGGGCCGCAGTTTGGGGTGGACTTCCTGGAGGAAGCGGTCCGCGCCCACGGGAATCTTCATCATAGCCACCAGGTCGGCGATGTTGTTCGGCTCCTGGCCCACCGCCAGGACCACCAGGTCCGCGGGTAAAGATAACTCCTCCCCGAAGGTCAGGACGTCTTTCACCTTAACCAGCAGGGGCGGCCCCTTGGGGTCGGGATTCTTCCCGACCTGGGGCTCCTCCCCGGCCTCGAAGCGGAAAAACACCGCCTGGTTTTTCGCGGCCCGGGTGTATAGCTCTTCCTGGCCCCGGCCATAGGTGCGGATATCCCGGTAGAAATCGAAGACCCGGGTCTTAGGATATTGCTCCCGGACCAGGTTGGCGGCAAAGAGGGCGGCCGCGCAGCAGGTGCGGGAGCAGTATTCATTCAGATAGCCGTCCTCGTTTTCCTCATGGATGCCCGGAATCTGGCGGCTGCCCACGCAGTGGACCAGGGCCAGGCTGCGGATGAGCCGGCCGTTGAGGATCAGGGTGCCGCCCTCCCCGGCTGCCGCCAGCAGGCGGTTGAATTCCGGGAGGGTGACCACTTCGGGGAAATTTTGGTAGCCGTATTCGCCCTGCCGGGGCCGGTAGGGCCGCATGCCGGTGGCCAGGACGATGACCCCGGCCTGGAGGTCGATCTCTTCCGCTCTCTCCGGGATGGCCCCCGGCATGACGCCCGCGAAGGGCGCAAATTCTCCCAGGCCGCAGCCGGACCTGCTCAACGCTGCCAACCTCTCGGCATATTCCATCCCTTCCGGGGGCTTGCGCGTCACCTTGAGCTTGAAATTGCCGATGTAGCCCTCAAAGCCTGTCACCTGGGAGCAGGTATGAACCGTGACGTTCGGATGCGCCAGGACCGCGGCGGCCAGTTCGCCGATAACCTCGGCCGCGGTTTCCCCCCCGGGCGCCAGCCGGCTCAACTGCGCCGCCTGCCCCCCCAAAAAAGGGCTTTTCTCCACCAGGACCACGGCCTGGCCCCTGGCGGCCAGATCCAGGGCGCTTTTAAGCCCGGCCGCGCCCCCGCCGATGACCACGGCCCGGGGCTGCACCTCCACCCTCAGAGGCTCCAAAGGCGTTAATTGTCCCGCCTTGGCTGCGGCTGCGGCCACCAGCCGGGCGGCCTTCTCCGTGGCCTCAGGGCCGTGGTGCACCCAACTCACCTGCTCCCGCAGGTTGGCATGTTCATACAGGTAAGGGTTGGCCCCGGCCCGGACCATCACCTGGCGGAAGGTGGTTTCATGCAGGCTGGGAGAACACGAAGCCACCACCACCTGATCCACCAGACCGCTTTTCAGGTCCTCGATGATCAGTTCCTGTCCCGGATCGGAACACATGAACATATGGTCCCGGGCCATCACCACGCCTGGGACCCGGCGGGCCTGTTCGCAAACCTGCTTCACGTCCACCGCGTCGCCGATATTGCCGCCGCAATGGCAGACGTAGACGCCTACCCTGGGTGCAGATGCGGGTTCGGATTTGGATTCGGGTTTTTTCCTCTTAGCCATCCGCCTGGCGCTCGTTTTGCGTTTTTCGTTTTGCGTTTTTCGTGAAGGACATCGTAATCAACCAGTGAACTATCTTTTCCTGGTTACTAATTCCTGATCCCTGAACCCTGGCCGCTGCCCCCTGTCTTTTTCTGCTCACTGCTTACTGCTCACTGCTTACTAAAAAGATGCCGCGACGCCTCCATGGCCGCGGCCCCGGCCTCGGCGATGCTGTCCACGATATCCTTGGGTCCGGCTGCGGCCCCGGCCACAAAGACTCCTTCCAGGCCGGTCAGGGTGGGCGCGGTTTTGGGTTTCACGGTTTTGATGAAGTTGTCTCCACCGGTGGAGAGGGCGCAACGGCCTTCAGGGTTCCAACCCGGCAGCAGGCCCAGGGAGAGCACCACCAGGTCATGCTCCGCGAGGCGCACCCCGCCCCCGGCCTCCTGGGATTCATACCGCACCTTGACCGCGCCGTCCTCGCCGGGGTCCAGATAAGCCGCCTTGCCTTTGATGAAATTTACTCCCATGGCCTGGGCGGTTTGGAAGAACTGCTCATAGCCCTTCCCGAAGGCCCTGATATCCATGTAATAAACGGTGAGGTCCGCCAGGGGGAGCGCCCCGGACAGGAGCATGGCCTGCTTGACGGCGTACATGCAGCAGACCCGGGAGCAATACTCCACGCCCATGCTTTGATCCCGGGAACCGGCGCACTGGATGAAGGCGATATTGTCGGGCTCCTTGCCGTCATAGGGCCTGAGCACCCGGTTATACGGCCCGTGGGGGGCCAGCAGCCGCTCCATTTGCAGGGCCGTAATCACATTAGGAATTTGGGCCTGGCCGTACTGGACCTTGTCCTCTAAGGGCAGCATCTCAAAGCCGGTGGCAATGACCGCGGCTCCTGCCGCCAGGGTGAATTCCTCCGGCTGCTCATAATAATTGACGGCCTGGGTGGGGCAGGCCTTGGCGCAGCGGCCGCACAAAATGCAATTTTCCGGATCGATCAGGGCCTTCTGGGGGATGGCGTTGGAAAAGGGAATGCGGATGGCCTTCCGGCCCGCAAAGCCCCCCTGCTCGGCATCGGGGACCAGCACCGGGCACTCATATTCGCACTGGCGGCAGCCGATGCATTTCTCCTCGCTCACATAGCGGGGTTTTTGGATGATCATAGCCAGCAAATCGCCGTTTTGGCGCGTAAGCGTTTGCAACTCGCAATAGGTCAGAATGGTGATATTGGGGTGGTGGCTTGCTGCCGCCATCTTGGGAGTGGTGATGCAACTGGAGCAATCCAGGGTGGGGAAAACCTTGGAGAGCCGGATCATCTTGCCGCCGATGGTCGCGTCTTTCTCCACCACGGCCACGGAAAAATTTTGCTCCGCCAGGTTAAGGGCCGCCTCCAAACCGGCGATCCCCCCGCCCAGGACCAGGACGTCGAAGCGGGGATGGGGCCCGGAACTCATGCCTGACCCTCTCCGGCCGCGGCCGGCCTCTCGTTTCCAGGCAGGCCCAACTGCGACACCAGCTCGTGCATCTGCTTCACTTCATTGATAAAGGCCCGGGTGCACACCGTGCAGATGGAGGTGAGACGCAGCCTCCTGATGTCCAGGCCCCTTTCCTTCATCAGGCCGTAAACCCGGTCGATGCGCTTGGCCAGGGCTTCATAGGCCCCATGGTACGGAGTCTCCACCCCGCAGGACATGATGATGATCCCGGCAATACCCTTATCGAAACAGTCCAGATAGAATTTCTCGGGAAAGAGCGCACCGGCCTTGACCCGCAGGATGAAGGTGTTGGCGGGGT
>QZIZ01000159.1 GCA_003599195.1 Deltaproteobacteria bacterium
GATGGTCTGCAACTTCATCCCCAAACAGATGACCCCCGAGGAGTGCGAAGCCGGGGTCTGGCGGTGCTTTCAGAAATTTTACTCCTTTTCCTCCATCTGCCGGCGCCTCCTGATGCCCCCCAACCGCTATATCTTCCAGGGCCTGCCCAGCAATCTCTTCTTCCACTGGTCCGCGTCCCGGAAGATCGACCCGGTGGATTTTTATTAGCGGGCGTAAGCAGTAAAATGATTCACCACAGAGACACAAAGAGCACAGAGGAACACAGAGATAAAAACTGTTGTGCCTTGGCTATGCCAAGGCACAACATATTTTCCCTGTGAAACTCTGTGTCCTCTGTGTCTCTGTGGTGAGATCTTTTATTGCTTATTACTTCAGTCCCATGCGGGAAAGGCCGCGCGCAGGCCCTGGATGACGAATTCCACCGCCAGGGCGGCCAGGATCAGACCCATGATGCGGGTCAGCAGCCGCATACCGCTCTCTTTCATATATCGCAGAAGCTGCTCGGCAAACCTGAAGGCAAAATAGGACAATAGTACGACCAGGACTAAGGCTGCGAAGATAAGCAAATCCTCCAAAGGACTCCGGGACCGGCTGGTGAGCACCAGGATGGTGGAGATGGCCCCGGGTCCGGCCATCAAAGGCATGGCCAGGGGCACCAAGGCGGTATCCCGGTAGTCGGCGGCCACCAGGCTGGAGGAAGTGTCCAGACGGTTGAAGTGGCCCCGGCCTTCTATCATGTCAAAGGCGATGCGAAAAAGTATGAGACCCCCGGCGATTTGGAAGGCGGGGACGCTGATGCCGAAAAAAGTAAGGACCACGCGGCCGAGGATGATAAAAAAAGCCAAGATGAGAAAGGCATATAGGCAAGAGCGCCAGGCCAGGTCCCCCCTGGCGGTCCCGGAAGCCGATGAGAGCGCCAGAAAAGCAAAAACATTCCCCGTCGGATCGATGACCACAAAAAGAGAAATTACCGCGGTGATAAAAAAGTGGAAGGCGCCACTGAAAAATTCATGAAACATAAATGCAAATTAAGGATAAAATAGGGGCAGGTCAAGGCAGTTCCAGCGTAGCCTCAAGCCCTGAAAGTTAACTATATATGGCCAATATATACTAAGTAACTATATTGTCCCTTGACATGACCCTATAGTATTTAATAAATTATATATACTCCTCGGGTATGGTTTCCTGCCGGGGGTAAGGGGAAATCGGGCTTTAACCGCTCGCTTTCCTCGACTTTTTCTGAAAACATTAAAGGATGCGGGCATGCACGCGGAAATGCTGGTATTGCAGTTTTCCCGGGAGGTGGTGGACCAACCCATCATCTACCGGCTGGTCAAAGATTTTTCCCTGGAGTTTAATCTCCTCAAGGCCGCCATCAACCCCAGGCAAGAGGGGTTGATCGTCATGGAGCTCCGGGGCCATCCCAAGGATTTCCGCCGGGGCCTCAAATACCTGCGGGAGTCCGGGGTAAAGGTTAAGAAGGTGGCCGGAGAGGTGCGCCGCAACGAAGAACGCTGTTATCAATGCGGCACCTGCACGGCGGTTTGCCCAACCGGGGCCCTGCACGTTGAGCGGCCCGAAATGGCCGTGGCCTTTGAGGCTACCAGATGCAGCGCCTGCGAGCTTTGTTGCTCGGTCTGTCCGGCCCATGCCATGGAGGTCAAGCTCAACCGCAGTGCGCTTTAATACGGTTTTTTGTTTCCTATTTTCTGTTAAAAAAATAGCTTAAAGATTTTTAATAACGCGATTGGTGACGCGTCCAGGCCTTAGGAGGAAAAGAGAGTGGCCAACTACCAGGTAAACAAAACCTACCAGGAAATTAACGAGAAAATCAAAAAAGGCCAGGCAGTAGTAGTGACCGCCGAGGAGATCATCGACATCGTGCGCCGCAAGGGGGAAGCGGAAGCGGCCCGCACCGTGGACGTGGTCACCACCGGCACCTTTTCTCCCATGTGCTCTTCGGGCGCGATCATCAACTTCGGCCACACCAAGCCCCCCATTAAGGCCTCCAAGGTGTGGCTCAACAATGTCCCGGCCTACGCCGGCCTGGCCGCGGTGGACGTCTATCTCGGCGCCACCGAGCCCACTGAGGACGATCCTCTGAACAAAGTGTACCCCGGCGAGTTCAAATACGGCGGCGGCCATGTGATCCAGGACCTGGTGGCCGGAAAGGCGGTCCACCTGGTGGCCGAGGCCTACGGCACCGACTGCTATCCCAACAAACGGGTGGAGAAGGAGATCACGCTGAAGGGGGTGGTAAACGCCGTGCTCTTCAACCCCAGGAACTGCTATCAGAATTATAACTGTGCGGTCAACCTCTCCAACCGCACCATCTATACCTATATGGGGCCGCTGCGGCCGCGAGCCGGGAACGCCAATTTCTGCACCGCCGGCCAACTCAGCCCTCTGTTCAACGATCCCTACTACCGCACCATCGGCATCGGCACCCGCATCTTTTTGGGAGGAGCGGTGGGCTACGTTTGCTTCCCCGGCACCCAGCACAACCCGGGCAAACCCCGGGGGGAAAACGGCGTCCCCCTGGGTCCCGCGGGCACGTTGATGGTCCTGGGAGACTTGAAAAAGATGAGCCCCCGCTACCTGGTGGGGGTGAGCCTCCTGGGCTACGGCTGTTCCCTGACCGTGGGCATGGGCATTCCCATCCCCATGCTCAACGAAGATATCGCCCACTACTGTGCGATATCCGACGATCAGCTCCTGGCCCCCATCGTCGATTACGGCCACGACTACCCCGCCGCCACCGGCCGCATTCTGGGCCAGGTCAGCTACGCCCAGTTGAAAAGCGGCAAGATGGACCTGGACGGCCAGGAAATCCCCACCGTGCCCTTGTCCAGTCTGGTCCGGGCCCGGGAAGTGGCCCAACTGCTCAAAGAGTGGATCGAAAAAGGCCAGTTCCTCCTGGGAGAGCCGGTGGATATGCTGCCGGGCAGCGAGGAGGTCCACTGCATCCGCACGGCCAGCAGGGATAGTTAGGGGATAGTGATCAGTGATCAGTAATCAGTGATCAGTTTTTAGTTAAAATTCTCTTTTTTACTGATCACTGTTTACTGATTACTCTCCCGCACAAATGGAAACCCAGGAGACAATCCCATCACCAACTTAACCAATTACCTCCGCAGCCGTCCCCGGGCCTTGCTGCTCTTCTCCGGAGGAACCGATTCCAGCCTGCTGCTGGCCGCGGCCGCGCCGCTGTTGGGGCCGGGTTTAACGGCCCTCACCTTTACCGGCCCCCATACTGTGCCCGGGGAAGTGGCCGGGGCCGTGGCTCTGGCCCGGCGCTTCCGGGTCCGGCACCTGGTGCGGGAGACGGACCCCCTGAGACTTCCTGATTTCCGGCAAAATACCCGCCTACGCTGCTACGCCTGCAAAAAGGCCATCATCGAGCAGGCCCAAGAAATCGCCGCAGCCCAGGGCATCGAAGAAATCTGGGACGGCACCAATTTGGACGACTTGGGCGATTTCCGGCCCGGACTCCAGGCCGCGCGGGAACTGGGGATTAGGAGTCCGCTGCTGGAGGCCGGCCTGGGGAAGGCGGCCATCCGGGCAATGAGCCGCAGACTGGGCCTGGCCTGGGACCGCCCCCCCCAGAGCTGCCTGGCCACCCGCTTTCCCTATGATACACTCCTGACCGAAACAACTTTGGCCCGGGTGGGACAGGCCGAATCCTGGCTGCGCCGCCGGGGGTTCTCATATGTGCGTTTGAGAATTCGCGGAGAGCGGGCCCGCCTGGAATTGACTCACCAGGAATGGCCCGCGTTTCTTAATCCGCAAGTGCGTCGTCCCTTTACCGCGCTGGCGGCCCGGCTGGGGTGGGAGGTAGAGTTGGACGGCTGCTTGTAAGTCTCTTTGGGAATCTGTAAGTTCTGAGAATGCATACGCTAAGGAATTGGTGGGCAGTGCCCACCCTACTTTTTTTAAGGAGTAAAGAGGTTGCCTTAGACTTCCATCTTGAAAGCGTCTTGCTTTGCGCCTTTGCGTCTTTGCGTGAGGTCATCTTTTCGTCAATAACGGAAAACGTCACATGCTCAAGGTCCTATTCCTCTGCACCGAAAACGCCTGCCGCAGCCAGATGGCGGAGGGTTTGGTCAACCACTACCTAGCCGGCAAGGTCAGGGCCTATTCCGCAGGGGTGAGGCCCACCAGGGTCAACCCCAAAGCCATCCGGGTGATGGCCGAACTGGGAATCGACATCAGCCGGCAGTGGTCCAAGTCCGTGGACGACTTTAAGGACCTCCAATTCGACCTGGTAATCACCGTCTGCGACCAGGCCCAGGAGCAATGCCCCATCTTCTCAGGACCCACGGAAAAAATCCACGCCGGCTTCCCCGACCCGGGCCGGGCCAGCGGCCCTGAAAAAAAGGTCCTGGCCGTCTTCCGCCGGGTCAGGGACGCCATGCGGGAGCAGCTTTTGCCTTTGCTGGAGCAAAAAATTCCCTAGGACCAGGCGCGACATCCTCTTGATTGTTCCTTAACTTGGAACTTTAACCAACCTTTGCCTGCGAATTTCGAAAAGCGCCACCGCCCCCGCCGCGGCCGCGTTCAGGGAGCCGATTTCCTGCCGGGCCATAGGAATGGCCACCAGCAAGTCGCACTGCTGCCGCACCCGGGGCCGCAGGCCCTTGTCTTCGCTGCCGATGACCAGGGCCAGGGGTCCGGTTAAGTCTGTATCATAAAGGTTCTTTTCCGCCCGGGAGTCCGTGCCGGTGATGGTCAGGCCGGTATCTTTGAGTCGAATCAGGCAGTCCGCCAAGTTGGTCACCCGAAAGATGGGCAAAAATTCCAAAGCCCCGGCCGCGGCCTTGAGGACCGCGGGCGTCACCCCCGCGGCCCGCTCTTTGGGGATGATGAGGCCGTGGGCCCCCGCGGCATAAGCGCTGCGGCTCAAGTTCCCCAGGTTCATAGGGTCGGTGAGGCCGTCCGCGGCCACCAGCAGCGGCGGTTCCTTGAGGCCGGAGACCAGGTCCGGAAGTTCGTCTTCCGAACGATAAGCAAAAATCCCCCGGCGGGCCAAAATCCCCTGATGATGGGTGGTGCCCGCGATGCGGTCCAGGGCCGGGCGCTCCAATTCCCGGAGGCGCACCCCCGCGGCCTTAGCCAGGCGGCGCACCTCCCCCAGCCAATGCCCCTGGGTCCCCTGGGCGATGACCACTTCTTCCAGGGGCGAGTCGGCCTGGCGCAACGCGGCCAGGACCGGATGGCGGCCGTAGATGATCTGAGTCATTAAAATTCCCGGGGAAAGATTTATTTACCACTTACCTTAATCATAGCCCTCAATTTCACTATTTCACCCATGCAATACCAAGGTCTTTGAGAATCTTCCCGATCACCCTCATTTATAAATATCTCCTCGGGGACCCAGGTCATAGGCAATGATCACCTTTATTTTTCTGTTCACCCGCAAGAGGATGCGCCAATTTCCCACTCGCAAGCGCCAGTCCGGGCGTCCTTTCAAAGATTTGGCCAGAGTAAGGGGAGCTTGTTCCAGTTTTTCTAAAGCGGAAAGAATTTGTTGACGGTCAGGCCGGGGTAGTTTGGATAGTTTCTTGTCAAATTGGTGATTGATTTCTACACGCCAGACAGGCTTAGTCTTCCCGGTCATGCAATTGCTCTTTGATCACTTGAGCAAGGGGTTTGGTTTTGCCGGCCAGGAAATCTTGCCATGCGGCCTCTGAACCCGCCACCTCTTCGGGGCTCAACTCCTCATAGGTCAAATCCCGCAGCTTGGCCTGCAAGGCCTCCCACTCAGCCAGCGGAACCACCACCGCGACCTTTTTGCCTTTGGCATCGGTCAAATACTGGACGGCCATTTTCTGCTCCCGAAGTGCATGCACTTCTTCGAAAATAATAAAAAAGGCCCCTCTCGTCAAGAGGCGGATGATACCTGAAAACTCCTTTCCCCAACTCTCCCTATCACTTTTTCCCGACTCAGGGTATAATCAACCCCGAATAAGAGGCGGCGACCATGGACACCGCGCTGGCGCAATTCTACCATCATCTGCAGGCGGAAGAAAGACTGGCGGCCCCGGTCCTGGAATCCTATTCCGGCGATCTCCGGGATTTCCGTTTATATGTCTATGGCCGGTCGCGATCCTCCTGGGACGCGGTGGCCCTGGAAGATTTTCAAGATTACTTTAAAGACCTGGAAGAAAAACGGCTGCCGCCCCGCAGCCTGGACCGGCGTCTCACGGCGCTCAGGCATTTCTTCCAGTTTCTCCTCAAGAAAAAAATGATCGCCGAGAACCCCCTGGAGCAGTTCGACGTCCCCGCTTCATTCCAGAGCCCTTCCCAGGTGCTGACCAAGCCGGAGATCACGGCCATCCTCTCGGAATTGCTCCAGGCCGGGCCGGATTACCTGGACGAACTCCTGGAGCAGTTCTACCATCACCTCTCTGCGGAACGAGGCCTGGCGGCCCTGACGCTCGAGTCTTACGCCCACGATCTCCAGGACTTCCGGGAATACCTCTTCACCTTAAACCGGACCTCCTGGGAAGATGTCACCCTGGAAGACCTCCAGGGCTACCTGGCTTCCCTGGAAGCCCGGGGCCTCTCCGCCCGCAGCCGGGCCCGGCGGCTTTCGGCCCTGCGCCAGTTCTTCCGGTTTCTGTTGCGGGAGGAGAAGCTCGCGGCCAACCCCGTGGAGCTGCTGGACTCCCCCCGCCTGCCCATGAAACTCCCCAAGGTCCTGGGGGAGCAGGAAGTGGCGGCCCTGCTCGCGGCCACCGACCCGGCCACTCCCTTAGGCCAGCGGGACGGCGCGCTCCTGGAGGTGCTTTACGCCACTGGTCTTCGGGTTTCGGAGCTGGTGGGCCTCACCCTCAAGCAGGTGGATCTGCGCCGGGGGGTGGTGCGGGTTCGGGGCAAGGGCAACAAGGAGCGGGCGGTGCCCCTGGTGCCTCCGGCCGTGGAGAAGCTCAATCTCTACCTCTCCCAGGGCCGGCCCCAATTAATCCAGGACCGGGAGAGTCATTACCTTTTTCTCAATCGCTGGGGCAAGCCCCTGTCCCGCCAGGGGTTTTGGAAGATTCTGAAGCAATATGCCTTGAAGGCCGGGGTCCGGGATTTGAGCCCCCACACCCTGCGCCATTCCTTTGCCACCCATCTTTTGTCCCGGGGGGCCAATCTCCACGTGCTGCAACTGCTCCTGGGCCACGCGGACCTGGCCACCACCCAGATTTACACCCACCTGGACGCCGCCCGCCTCCGGGAGGTCCATAAAAAGGCCCATCCCCGGCCATGACCCGGCCCAGCTCCCCTCCGCCCCGCACCCTGGAGGTGATCACCACCCACCTGAACGCGGACTTCGACGCCCTGGCCTCCATGGTGGCGGCCAAGAAACTCTATCCCCAGGCCCTCCTGGTCTTTTCCGGGGCCCAGGAGAGCAGTCTGCGGGACTTTTTCGTGCGCTCCAGCTTTTACTTCCTGGATTTCGCCCGCATGAAGCAGGCCCCGCCGGAGGAAATCAAGCGCCTCATCATCGTGGATACCCGTCAGGCCTCCCGCATCGGCCGGTACGCGGAGGCCGCGGCCTCAGGCGAGGTGGAGATTCACCTCTACGACCACCACCCCGACTCCCCGGACGACGTGCACGGCAGCGTGGAGATCGTGGAACCCCTGGGCTCCACCACCGCCATCCTCACCCGGATCATCCGGGAAAGGGGCCTGGAGCTCACTCCCCAGGAAGCCACCATCATGGCCCTGGGGATTTTTGAGGACACCGGTTCCTTCACCTTTTCCTCCACCACTCCCCAGGATTTCCACGCCGCGGCCTATCTGCTGGAGCAGGGCGCCGATTTGAACGTGGTGGCCGGGATTCTCTCCCGGGAGATGTCTGCGGAACAGGTGTCCTTGCTCAACAACCTTCTGGAACATACCAGCCACTTTCATGTGAACGGCGTGGAGGTGGTCCTGGCCCACTCCACCGCCCGGGAGTACGTCCCCGATTTCGCGGTGGTGGCCCACCGCTTCATGGACATGGGCAATATCCAGGTGCTCTTCGCCCTGGCCCAGATGGAGGACCGGGTTTACGTGGTGGGCCGCAGCCGGGTGCCGGAAGTGGACGTGGCCGACGTCCTCGCCGAATTGGGGGGCGGAGGCCACAGCTACGCCGCGGCCGCGGCCATCAAGGGGACGCCGTTGACCCAGGTGGAGGAGGAAATCCGCCGCCTGATCCAAACCAAGGTGCATCCCCAGCGCCGGGCCCGGGAGATCATGTCCTTTCCCGTCAAATGGATCTCCCCGGAAGTGACCCTTGAGGAAGCGGAACTCCTGCTCAACCGTTACAGCATCAACGCGATGCCGGTGCTCAGCTCCGGCAAGCTCCTGGGCCTGATTACCCGGCAGACCATCGAAAAAGGCATTTACCACGGGCTGCGCCACCACCCTGCAAGGGACTATATGACCACGGAGATCGCCACCGTGCCCCCGGACGCTACCCTAGCGGAAATCCGGGAGAAGCTGGTAATCAACAAGCAGCGGCTGCTCCCGGTACTGGAAGACGGCGAAGTCATCGGCGTCATCAGCCGCACCGACCTGCTGCACCTCCTCATCGCCGCGGAAGAGGAGACCCAGTGGAGCCAGCCCCTGCGCACCAAGAACATCCAGAGCCTGATGCGGGAGAGGCTGCCCAAGGAGATCCTGGCCATGCTCCAGCAGGTGGGCGTCGTCGCCGAGGAACTGGGTTTCACCGCCTATACGGTGGGGGGCTTCGTCCGGGACCTGTTCTTGAGGTATGACAACCTGGACATCGACATCGTCATTGAAGGCGACGCCATCGTCTTTGCCCGCCGCTTCGCGGGCCGCTACGGGGCCCGGTCCCGGGAATTCCACAAGTTCAAAACCGCGGTGATCATCTTCCCGGACGGCTTCAAGATCGACGTGGCCACGGCGCGCACCGAATATTACGAAGCCCCGGGCGCCCTGCCGGTGGTGGAATACAGCTCCATCAAGATGGACCTCTACCGCCGGGATTTCACCATCAACACCCTGGCGGTGAAGCTCAACCCCCGGGATTTCGGCACCTTGATGGACTTCTTCGGGGCCCACCGGGACCTGAAGGAAAGGGTGATCAGCGTCCTCCACAACTTGAGCTTCGTGGAGGACCCCACCCGGGTCTTCAGGGCCATCCGCTTCGAGCAGCGCTTCAAGTTCCGGGTGAGCAAGCTTACCGTCAACCTCATTAACAACGCGGTGAAAAACAACTTTTTCGACCGCCTCTCCGGGGCCCGCCTCTTTCAGGAACTGCGGCTGATCCTCCAGGAGACCAACCCCCTGCCCGCCATCGCCCGCCTGGCGGAGTTCCAATTGTTAACTCCCATCCACCCCCGGCTGCGCTACGACGAAGGCACCAAGGGCATGTTGGAGCGCATCCAGGGGGTCTTGTCCTGGTTCGATCTGTTGTATCTGGAAGAGAATTTCGAGGGCTGGCTGGTTTATTTCCTGGGACTGGTGGAGCCTTTGGCTCCGGAGGACCTGGAAGAAATGGTGCAGCGGTTTAAAATCTCCCCCAAAAAGGCCGCGGCCATTGCCAAAGGCAAGGAAGCCGCGGACCGGACTTTGAACCAGCTTTACCGGCTGGGGGAGGGTGACCGGATGCGGATTTACCGGCTGCTCAGCCCCCTGGGCACCGAATATCTGCTCTACATGCTGGCCAAAACCCGGCAGGAAGCCTCCAGGAAGGCCATTTCGCTGTACTTCACCCACCTGAAGCACCTGAAACCCGAACTCCGGGGCCGGGACCTGCTGGCCCTGGGCTTCCCCCCCGGCCCCTTCATAAAGGAAATCCTGGACCGCCTCCACGAGGGCCGGTTGACCGAAGAATTAAAGACCCGTTCCGAAGAGTTGGAATTCGTGCGCCGTTCCTTCGGGCCGTGATGCCGAAGCTTTATAAAGGGAGGGTTTTAAGAAGGATATATAGCTGGTTTCGCTATTAAAAATATCTTTAAGAATTTTCTTGAAAAGAGCAATTTGAATTCCTATGATGGTTTAAATTTGTTTGTGAGAAGAGAAATGACTAAGTCAGCACTTAGAGCCGATATAAACAAACTTTTCTTCGAGCCAAAGCACAAAAGATGCGAAATAATAATAGGTGATGCTTTAGAAATTCTTAAAGAATATCCACCAAATACATTCAGATGTTGCGTAACCTCCCCACCATATTGGGGATTGAGGGATTATGGTATTGCCAATCAAATTGGCGCGGAAATGAAATTGGATGATTATGTCGAAAACTTGACAAAGATTTTCAGAGAAATTCGCCGAGTTTTGACAGAAGATGGCACTTTGTGGTTAAACCTGGGAGACTCTTACACTAGTGGAAATAGGACCTGGAGAGATGCTGACAAAAAGAATCCAGCGCGCGCCATGCGCTATCGTCCGCCAACACCTGAAGGGTTAAAGCCTAAAGACCTTATCGGAGTTCCCTGGAGAGTGGCTTTTGCTTTGCAAGCCGATGGCTGGTACTTGAGGTCAGATATAATCTGGTATAAACCTAACTGTCAACCAGAATCAGTGAAAGACCGCCCCACACGGGCGCATGAATATATTTTCCTTTTTTCAAAATCTGAAAAATATCTTTATGATTATGAAGCAATAAAAGAACCCTCGAATTCCCATGGAACTCTTAGAAATAAGCGTACAATTTGGGCCATAAACACAGAACCGTTCCCCGGAGCTCATTTCGCCACTTTTCCTCCCAAATTAGTTGAGGACTGCATTTTAGCAGGTTCCAAACCGGGGGATATGGTTTTAGATCCATTTTTTGGATCGGGGACAGTCGGAGAGGTATGCATAAAATACAAGCGGAATTTTACAGGAATTGAACTAAAGGAAGAATATGCAGCGATAGCATATAAACGTTTAGGTTGGGCTTTATAAATTATGGTGCAAGCAAAAAAGATAAGTTACCAAGTTTTAGAACCCAATCTACAGGTTTCATTCTATTACAGACTACAGACATTGCGTGATCTTTATTTACAAGACGCGCTGAAGAAAACTGTAGAAAAATTGGATATTAAGATTCTCGATAGTCAACTCGCTCAATTTGTACCTCAAAAGCAATTAAAAAAAGTCGCTTCTTTCGGATTGCGTGGGGAGGTATTTTTCCCTGTCCCTTATGTTCTGGAAACTAATCCGTTCCTATTGGGCTATTACAGACTTCTTTTGGGGCTTTCCCAGAAAGAATTTTATTACAAAGGACCTTTTAACAATTTTAAAAAACTTGAAGACCAAGGAGAAATTCCCAATCAATTAAAACCTAATATCACTGCATTATGTGAAAGCTTGATTAAAACTTCCCAGTTATTTGTTGAAGGCGTCGATGATATATCATTATCGATAGTTAATGAATTACAAATATTAACGCTTGGACCACTATTGAGGGGTAGCGAAAACACACGGATAGGTCAAGATGCAATAAAAGATATTGTTAGTTTAATAAGAGGTATAGTTGATCCATATATAAAAGAAACAACTGGAAGAACAATAATAATAGAGAATGATTCTGGCCGCACTGTATTAATTGAATTTCTCAGTGACCCAGATGTCCGCATCACTGAAAAGCTTCAAACACATATGCGCCCCCTTGTCTCCATGGAGATTAAAGGGGGTACAGATGCTTCAAATATCCATAATCGTTTGGGGGAAGCTGAAAAGAGCCATCAGAAAGCAAAAAATCGTGGGTTTTTTGAGTTTTGGACAATTATCCGAGTAGATTTGGATTACAATCAGGCAAAAAAGGAATCACCTACGACCAGTCATTTCTTTCACATAGATCGTTTACAAGATAAAATCTCTTCAGAATCAAAAAAATTTAGAGAATTATTAGGTTCTTTAATGGGGATTAGAACATAAAATCTGATTGAAATCGGGGGCAGGTGCCCCTGCCCCCTCATCTCGATTCTCTGACTTTAAGATTAATGCTTCCTTACGTTTTCCTGGATAAAGCCGATGATGTCCTTGGTGTCCGTGCCGGGGCCGAAGACGGCGGCGATGCCCGCGGCTTTGAGCGCGGGGATGTCCTCGTCGGGGATGATGCCGCCCCCCATCACCAGGACGTCGGCGATGCCCTTCTCCTTGACCAGCTCCATCACCCGGGGGAAGAGATAATTGTGGGCCCCGGATAAGACGCTCATGGCGATGACGTCCGCGTCCTCCTGCAAGGCCGCGGCTACGATCTGCTCCGGCGTCTGCCTCAGGCCCGTGTAAATCACCTCCATGCCGCTATCCCGAAGGGCCGCGCAAATGACCTTGATGCCCCGGTCATGACCGTCCAGACCCGGCTTGGCAGCCAATACCCTGATTTTTCTTTCTACTGCCATCGTCTATCTCCTTATCCATAGCATGGATGAGAATTCTTTTTATCAGTTCAAAGTTCAAAGTTCAAAGTCCAAGGTTAAATACAACTTCATTATTGCCCCGAAACCATAAACTTTGAACTTGGAACCTTGAACCTTGAACTTAAACCAATGCCGGGGCTTCGTATTCGCCGAACACGGCTCTAAGGGTGTCGCAGACCTCTCCCAGGGTGGCCAGGGCCTTAACCGCGGTGAGAATGAGCGGCATGAGGTTGGCGTCGCCGGCCGCGGCCTGTTTCAATTCCGCCAGGGCCTTTTGCACCGCGGCGTTGTCCCGGGTGCTCTTCAACTCCTTGAGGCGGGCCACCTGGCGGTCGCCCACGGAGGGGTCGACCTTCAGCAGGTCTGAGAGCCTTTCTTCCTTGACCTGGAATTTGTTGAGGCCCACCACCACCCGTGAGCCGGCTTCGATCTCCTGCTGGTAGCGGTAGGCTGCGGCGCCGATCTCTTTCTGGACAAAACCCTTCTCGATGGCGGCCACCGCGCCGCCCAGGCGGTCGATCTGGTCGATGTATTCCTGGGCCCGGGCCTCCACCTGGTCGGTGAGATTCTCCACGTAATAGGACCCGGCCAGGGGGTCCACGGTGTCGGCCACCGCGGTCTCGTAGGCGATGACCTGCTGGGTGCGGAGCGCCACCTGCACTGCGTTTTCGGACGGCAACGCCAAAGCCTCGTCATAGGAATTGGTGTGCAGGGACTGGGTACCCCCCAGGACTGCGCTCAGGGCTTGGAAGGCCGTGCGCATGATGTTGTTCAGGGGCTGCTGGGCGGTCAAACTGCACCCCGCGGTCTGGGTATGGAAGCGGAGCATCAGGGAGCGGGGGTCGGCGGCCCCGAAGCGCTCTTTCATGATTTTCGCCCACAAACGCCGGGCCGCCCGGAACTTGGCCACTTCTTCCAGGAAGTCCAGATGGGAATTGAAGAAGAAGGAGAGCCGGGGGCCGAATTCGTCCACTTTCAGCCCTGCCTTGATGGCCGCCTCCACGTAGGCGATGCCGTTGGCTAAAGTGAAGGCCACTTCCTGGACCGCGGTGGAGCCCGCCTCCCGGATGTGGTAGCCGCTGATGCTGATGGTGTTCCACTGGGGCACGTCCGAGGTGCAGAACGCAAAGATGTCGGTGATCAGCCGCATGCTCGGCCGGGGCGGGAAGATGTAGGTGCCCCGGGAGGAATATTCCTTCAGGATGTCGTTTTGCACCGTGCCCCGGAGTTTGTCGAAGGTCACTCCTTGCTTTTCCGCCACGGCCAGATACATGGCCATCAGCACCGCGCACGGCGAATTGATGGTCATGGAGGTGGAGACCTGCTCCAGGGGGATGCCCTGGAAGAGCCGCTCCATGTCCCAGAGGGAGTCGATGGAGACCCCCACCTTGCCCACCTCCCCCTGGGCCAGGGGGTGGTCGGAGTCGAAGCCGATCTGGGTGGGCAGGTCAAAGGCCACGGACAGCCCGGTCTGGCCGGACTTCAGGAGGAAGTGGTAGCGCTCGTTGGTCTCCTCAGCAGAGCCGAAACCCGCGTACTGGCGCATGGTCCAGTAGCGGCCCCGGTAGGCCGTGGGCTGCACCGCCCTGGTATAAGGGTACTGCCCGGGGAGGCTCAGCTGCTTCATGTAGTCGAACCCCTCCATGTCCAGGGGGGTATAGACCCGCTTGACCGGGATGCCGGAGGTGTTGACAAACTCCTTTTTTCTCTCCGGGATCTTTTGCAGGACCTTCGCGACTTTCTCATCGTACTTGGCCACGGCTTCTTTCAGGGAAGCCATCTTTTGGGGATCACACATAAAAGGGCACCTCGTATGGGATCATTGGGAAATGCTAAATATTGAAGAGGGATTTTTCTGGAGCATATTTAACCACAGAAAGAAGTGCTGCAAATCAAAAGATTTCTGATTTTCTTGTCAAAAATTCTCTTACATTGCGCCTAAACCAATCCCCCAAAAAAGATATTTACCGATTATTGCCTTAGCTTCGAATTCACGTACCCGAAGGGGCAGCAAATCTGAGAAAACGCAAAATGCTGGGAAAAACGGCAGCTTAATCCCCCCTCAAAGGGGGAGGAGAAAAGTGGGAATAACATTGCCTTTGATCAACTTTTCCGATTCCGGAGTCAAGGGAACAATCAAAAAATATTTCTGTTTTCCCATAACGAACCTGGTGTTCGCCCTGGACCATGGGCGAATACAAGATTCGCCCTACCGTCCGCCCAAGATACTCCAGAGGAGCCCCGCGGTCAAGGTGGAAGCCAGCAAAGCCGCCTGGCTGGAGGCCAGGGCGTGGTAAAAGAGGTTGTTATGGGGGTCTTCCCGGCGGCCCAGGATCTGCACCATCTGGGCGGCATCGGGAATCAGCCCCAAGGCCGCGGCTCCGATCAGGGGGTTGGTCTTTTGGGCGGAAAAAAGATTGAGCACCCGGATGGCCAGGATCACCCCCGACGTGGCCAGCAGCAGGGACGCCAGTCCCAGGACGATTATCTTTGCAAAGGCTAGGGAGAAGATCAGGGACGCATGGCACTGGCTGCCCGCCGCCAACCCCAACAGCACCGCCAGGATATCCGCCAGGCGGTTGGCCAGGGTCCGGGCCAGACGGTCCGCCACCCCCGCTTCCTTCAGAATGTTGCCCAGGAAATACATGCCCGTAAGCAGTGCCGCCCAGGGCACCAGGATCAGGGTGAGGACTAGGCCCGCGGCCGCGAAGAGCAGGCTTTCCCTCCTGGACACCTTGCGGCTGGGAGGCATGCGCAGCATGCGCTCCTGTTTACTGACCAGGAGGTCCACCAGGTAGGGCTGCAAGAGAAAATAGAGGCCCGTAAGGGTAAAAGCCGCCAGGACCACCGGGCCGGTCAGTTCCGGCGCGATCTTGGCCACCAAAAAGGCGGCGGCCAGGCCGTCCCCGCCGCCCACCAGGGCCGCGCTTCCGGCCTGGGAGAAGGGCAAGCCTAGGCCTCCCCCCAGAAAGAGGACCAGGAAAAAGGCGATGGGGGTGAGCAGCCCCAGGACCAGGAGCCGGGGGTGGGCAATGAGGTAGGTGAGATTGGCGCCCGCGCCCCAACCTAAAAATATCAGGGCGGGGTAGAGGCCGGAGGTCAGCCCGCCTTGGAGGGTAAGAAAAAATGGGGCCAAAGACGCGGTCAGGTCGGGGATGGGAATATTGGCAAACAGGGCGCCCGCGGCCAAGGGCACCAGAAAAGCCGGGTGCAGCCGGAAGGCCACGGCCACATAGATCAATCCCAGGGCGCCAACGGCCGCCAGGACCCAAAGACCTAGTTGTATCAGGCTAATCTCCCCCGGCATCAAGTAGCACCGCCCCAGTTACGCGGAAATCACCACCAGAACTTCGCCCACCGACACATTGTCGCCTTTGGACACCCGCACCTCTTTGACTACACCGGCGATGGCAGACTGGAGGTCGTTTTCCATCTTCATGGCCTCCAATTTGACCACCGTCTGTCCGATTTCCACCCGGTCCCCCGCCTGTACCAGGACCTCGAGGATGGAGCCGGGCATAGGGGCCGTGACCGCGCCCGGTTCCCCGGCGGCCGGGGCCGCCGCGGGCTTCTCCGGCGGCGGCGGAGCCGCTACGGGCCGGGCCGGAGCCGTGGGCCTGGGCGGCGCCGCCCGGGGTGGAACGGGCGGGGCCGGGGCCGCCGCCCCCGGAGTCAGGGGTTGGTATTTAACTTCATAAGTGCGGCCGTTGACCGACACCCGGGCCTGCTCACCCTGGATCCCCAGGATTTCCACGTCAAAAGTCTTATCGCCGATGGTCAGCCGATAGCGTCCCATAAGTTTACCGTTTTCGGTTTTCGGTTTTCGGTTAAAAGATGATTCTTATCTCTTCTGCATGTTGATTCTGGCTTGCATGGCCTGCCAGCGCCCCGATAAAGCCCAGGAAGACCCCGGAGGGGAGGAGGCCCCGGCTGGGCGGAGGGGGCTTGGCTCCCGCTGCTCCAAAGCCAGGGCCAGGGCGATGGCCGCGGCCACCAGGGAGTCCTCCGGAGCAGTCCCCATCCTGCCGGCCAAAAGCTCCCGGGGCGGCTGGGCCGGGGCCGGCCTCTCCGGTGCCGCCGGCTCGAAGGGACCGGCTCCCATAGGCCCCACACTCCAGCTGCCCTCCAGGCCGGCCTCCCTCATTTTTAAGAGACGGGGCAGATAGACCGCGGCCAGGGCGAGCAATCCCCCGAAGATGAGGATCGCTACCATTCCCAGGACCGCGGGGCCTAGTATTTCCACAGCTATCGGTTTCCCTATCTAACGATGTTGGTTGTGTTGCCGGTGATCAGTAATCAGTAATCAGTGATCAGTGATCAGTGGTTGGCCTTGGAGTTAATACTGATTACTGATCACCGATCACTGATCACTCTTTTCACTCTGGGCCAATCTTACCACCAGTTCGTTACTGGCTACTGGCCACGCCCTAAATCTCCCCTTCGCGCTCCATCTTGGCCAGGGCTTCGAAGCGGATATCCATGCCCAAAACCCCCTGGATTTCATCGCTCTCGTTGCGCACCGGCACGCTCACCGTGATGCAAAGGGCGCTGGTGAACCGGGAGGTGTAGAAATCCGATACGAAGACCTTTCCCGATTTGATGGGTTCGATGAACCAGTTGCGGTTGGAGAGGTCCTCGTCCAGCTTCATGTCCTCGTACTTGGCCCGGTCGATGATATGGGTGATGTTCCGGGTGATTTTCCGCCCGTCCAGGTTGGTGACGTACATGAATTGGATAAAGGGATTGAGGTCCAGGACCTTCTGGAGCGCCGGCTCCATCTGGGCCGGGTCCATGGAGCGGATTTCGTCCCGTTCCGCCAGGTCTTCGGCCAGGTGGGCCGCCAGTTGATATGCCTTATCCTTGAGGCGGTCGAATTCCGAGATAAAGAGTTCGGGCAGGTATTTCCGGGCCAGGCTCTCCATTTCCTCGTTGGAGATGGAGGTGCAGCGTCCCGCCTCGTACCACTCCAAGATGCGCTTGTGGATCTTGGACACCCCGGGGTGGCCTTTATCCACCTGCTTGTCTCCCTCAAGGGCCAATTGGGCGTTGATCCAATGGACAATGCCCGCCTTGCCGGACTTGTCGGTGATGGTGATGGTCACCGGCCTTTTCAGGATGCGGCTGGTATCGAAGGCATTGTATATCTCTTCGTTCTTCAGCAGCCCGTCCGCGTGAATCCCGGCGCTGGTGGCATTGAAGTTCTTGCCTACGAAGGGATAGTTGGGAGGAATGTGATAGTGCAATTCCTTCTCGAAATACTGGGCGATGTCGGTGATCACCGTGGTGTCGATGCCGTCCATGGAGCCCCGCAGAGAGATGTACTCCATGATCAGAGCCTCGATGGGCGCGTTGCCGGTGCGTTCTCCGAAGCCCAGCAAGGTGCCGTTCACCGCGCCGCAACCGTACAGCCAGGCGGTGATCCCATTCACGAAGACCTTGTGGAAATCGTTGTGGCCGTGCCATTCCAGGAGGTGGCCGGGGACCCCCGCGTCTTCGATCATGGCCCTGACCAGCTTGGGCACGCTCCGGGGCAGGGCCGCGCCGGGGTAGGGCACGCCATAGCCCATGGTGTCGCAGAGGCGCACCTTGATGTCGATGCCGCTCTCCTCCCGGAGCTTCATCAATTCAAGGGCGAAGGGCACGCAAAAGCCGTAGATGTCCGCCCGGGTCACGTCCTCGAAATGGCAGCGGGGCGCGATCCCCAGATCCAGGGCCGCCTTGACGATGCCCAGGTAGTCATCCATGGCCTTGCGCCGGCTCCACTTGAGTTTCAGGAAGATGTGGTAATCCGAAATCGAGGTGAGAATGCCGGTCTCCGGCAACCCCATCTCTTTCACCAGCTTCAGGTCCGCGGCCACCGCCCGGATCCAGCCGGTGATCTCCGGATAGAGATAACCCCGCTCCCGGCACCGCTCCACGGCTTCCTTGTCCTTGGCGCTGTACAGGAAAAATTCGCTCTGGCGGATGATCCCCTTGGGCCCGGAGAGGCGGTGGAGCATGTCGAAGATCTCCACGATCTGCCGCACAGTGTAAGGCGGCCGGGCCTGCTGGCCGTCCCTAAAGGTGGTGTCGGTGATGATCATCTCCTCCGGCGGCTGGGGGATGACGAATTTATAATCAAAATCGATGCGGGCCACTTCCGTGTACGGGAAGATCTGCCGCATGAGATTGGGTTCTTCCACCTCTTGCAGCCGGTGCTGCCAGATGGAAGAATGCTCATGATCCAATAAACGACGCTCTCTGTTCCACCGAGCCATAGCCTGCCCTTTATGTAGCTATTAGCTTTCCGCTTTTAGCTTTTAGTTGTTTTATTATCGAAGGCCAGTTCCTTATCAATCCTTATGGGGTTGATCCTGCCCCTGGCCTAATCAAGCATCTCCAAATATTTTGTTCTCAGTCTTAAAGCTAATAGCTAATAGCTAATAGCCTGACAGCTACTTCTCCAGCCTTAACCCCAATTCCAAAAGTTGCTCCGGTTCAACCCGAGATGGCGCCTGCGTCACCGGGCAGGCGGATTTCTGGGTCTTGGGGAAGGCGATGACCTCCCGGATGGATTTGGCGCCGCAGAGGATGGCCACCAGCCGGTCGAACCCGAAGGCCACGCCCCCGTGGGGGGGAGCGCCGAATTCCAGGGCCTCCAGCAGGAAACCGAATTTTTCCTCGGCTTCGCTTTGGCCCATGCCCAGCACCTTAAAGAGCTGCTCCTGCAAATCCCGGCGCCAGTTGCGGATGCTGCCGCCGCCGATCTCCTGGCCGTTCAAGACCAGGTCGTAGGCCCGGGCCCGGACCTGCCCCCGGGTGCTCTCGTCTTCCAATAAAGGTAGATCCTCTTCCTTGGGCGCGGTAAAGGGATGGTGCACGGCCACGAAGCGGCCTTCGTCCCGGTCGTATTCCAGCAGGGGAAAATCGGTCACCCAGACCATGTGGAAGGTGTCGGGAGGAATCAAATTCTCCCGCTGCCCCAAATGGACCCGAAGCTGCCCCATGGCGGTGTTGGCCACCGCCGGGATATCGGCGATGAACATCATCAGGTCCCCTTCCTTGGCCCCCAGGCGCTCGTTCAGGGCGGTCTTTAAACCGTCGGGAAAAAACTTGGCCAAAGGCGACTGCCACTCCGGCGTCAGCTTCACCCAGGCCAGCCCCCTGGCCCCGTAGACCCCGGCCAAATTGGTGAGGTCGTCCAGCTCCTTCCGGGAGAGTTTTCCCAGCCCGGGGCCGCACATGGCCTTGACGATGCCGCCTTGGGCCACCACCTCCTTAAACTGGCGGAAGTCCGAATCCGGGATCAGGTCCGTGACCTCTTGCAGTTCCAACCCGAACCGGGGGTCGGGCCGGTCCAGCCCGAAGCGGTCCATACATTCCCGGTGCGTCAGGCGGGGAAAGGGCGGCTTAAGCTGAATCCCCATCATCTCTTTAAAAAGCGCCGCCATCAGCCCTTCCACCACCCGCATGACATCTTCTTCGGTGACGAAGGCCATCTCCAAGTCGATCTGGGTGAACTCCGGCTGCCGGTCGGCCCGCAGGTCTTCGTCCCGGAAACAGCGGCAAAGCTGATAGTAGCGGTCCAGGCCGGACATCATCAGCAGTTGCTTAAAAAGCTGGGGCGACTGGGGCAGGGCGAAAAAATGCCCCGGCATCACCCGGCTGGGCACCAGGTAGTCCCGGGCTCCTTCCGGCGTGCTCTTAGTGAGAATGGGGGTCTCCACCTCGATGAAGCCCTGGCCGTTCAGGAACTGCCGGGCCACCTGCGCGGCCCGGTGCCTGAAGAGGATGTTCTTCATAATACTGGGGCGCCGCAGGTCTAGATAGCGATAACGCAGCCTAAGGGCGTCGGAGATGTCCACCCGGTAGTCTTCCAACTGGAAGGGCGGGGTCTTGGAGGCGTTGAGAATGCGCAGCTCCTCCACCAGGACTTCGATCTCGCCGGTGTCCAACTGGGGGTTGATCATATCCTCGGGCCTTAAGTTGACCAGGCCCCGGATGGCGATGACCCATTCGTCCCGGAGGACGCCTGCCTTGTTATGGATGTCCGGGTTGACCTCCGGGTTGAAGACCACCTGGGTGAGGCCGTCTCGGTCCCGGAGGTCCACGAAAATCAGGCCCCCATGGTCCCGGCGGCGCTGCACCCAACCGGTGAGGACCACTTCCTGGCCCGCATCCGCGGCCCGCAGTTCCCCGCAGGAATGACTGCGTTTTAGACCTGTCAGTGAATCAAACACTATATTTCCTTCCTTTAAGGGAGAGGGAAGGCCAGTAATCAGTGATCAGTAATCAGTGATCAGTTTCCCGTCCAAGACTTACCACTGATCACTGATTACTGATTACTGATCACTGTTTACCCTGCCCTTTCCTTAAAAACTATCGTCTACAATCCCGCCAGCACCATGGGCAGCAGACTCAAAGCCACCTCCTGCTGGTCGCCGGTGGCCATGCGGCGCAGGGCTGCTTTGCCCGTTTCCAGCTCCCGGTCCCCAATGATTACCGTGTAGTCCGCGCCCAGGCGGTCGGCCAGGGACATCTGGGCCTTCAAGGACCGGTCCCCGAAATCCATCTCCCCGGCGACGCCTGCCTGCCTGAGAGTTTGCAGCAGGGAAAAGGCCTTATCCCGGGCATTGGCGCCCAGAGCGGCCAGAAAAACCTTCTTGCCGTCCCCCTGGCCCAGGTTCTCCGGCAGGACTTCCATGAGCCGGTCTTCGCCGATGGCGAAGCCGATGGCCGGGAGATCCGGCCCTCCCAGTTCCTTGGCCAGGCCGTTATAGCGGCCCCCTCCGGCCACCGCGTCCTGGGCCCCCAAACCCACGGCCACCACCTCGAACGCAGTGCGGGTGTAATAATCGAGGCCCCGGACCAGCCGGGGCGCTTCCTCGTAAGTGACCCCGAAGCGGCTCAGAAGCTCTAAGACCCGATTGAAATGCGCCAGGCAATCCGGGTCGAGATAATCCCTTAAAACCGGCGCGTCCTTCAAGATCTCTTTGCAGTGCGCGGACTTGCAGTCCAGGACCCGCAGGGGGTTGGTGGTGCGCCGCCGCTGGCAGTCCTCGCACAGCCCTTCTTTATTAATCAAAAACAGGCCCAGGCCCGCCTTGAATTTCTGCTGGCAGTCCGGGCAGCCCAGGGAATTGACCAGGAGCCGGGAGGCCCCCAACTGCACCCGTTTTAAAATCTCCATGAGGAGCAAAATGACTTCCGCGTCCAATTCCGGAGCGTTGCTCCCCAGGGCCTCGCAATTGATCTGGTGGAACTGGCGGTAGCGCCCCTTCTGGGGCCGCTCGTAGCGGAACATGGGCCCCAGGGT
>QZIZ01000057.1 GCA_003599195.1 Deltaproteobacteria bacterium
GTTAATATTTAACCGCCGATGTACGCCGATGGACGCCGTTTGATTATGCTGATTTGTTGCACGTAAATGTGAATTTAATATTAATGGGCGTAGCCGGGAAACTTTCGGGCCAGGTAAGGCCCGAGTTCCTCATAGACGATACCTGCCGCTTTTTCCGCCCCCTCATTAGTGAAGTGCGTTAGATCAAAATAATAAACCGAGTCCTTCGGCATCTTCCCGGCCAGGTCGATGACCGGCACCCCTCGCTCCCTGCCTACTTTTCGAGTGATGTCATTGTAGAGTGCCAGCACCTCCCAGGCCAGTTCGCCGTTCATATCCCGGGTAACGTGCATCTTCCCTAGATCGACCCCGGTGCGGGGGTCGGTCAGGTTGCCGTACAGCACCGGTTGGGTTATCAAGACGGGGGCAATGCCGTGGCTTAGCGCCATCCCCAGCAGGTTATTCAACCGGAGTTCATAAGGCCCCAGGTATTTATCCCGGTAGAGCCGCTTTATGGCCGCTTTATCCTCTGCGGACACCTCCAGCCGGGGCACGGCAAGGAAGTTTACTTCTTCCTTCCCCACCTGCGGCACCACCTTGGGGAAATAATACCTTTTCAGATTGAGGGCGGCCGCCGCCACTTCACTGTGAAGGGACAGACCCGCCAAAAAGGCGTCCAGGGAACGGTAGTTAATGCCCCGGGTCATACGGCTGTCGAAGTCATTAACCGCTTCAATTCCCAGGTCATTGAGCCCGATGAGAAAGAGGACGGCTTTGGGATTGATCCGGCGGACATAGTCCTGCATCAAGATCTGATGGCCGAAAGTGGAATGGCCGGACAGCCCCGCGTTATTGAGCCATAATTTACTAAAGTTGCGTTTTAATTTGGCTTCCAGGACCAGGGGCCAGGTCTTGGCGTCGTTCAGTCCCACCCCTTCCGTGGTGCTGCCGCCGATGGCCAGGATGGTCAGCCGCTGGGCAAAATCGGGGGGAGGCTCCTCCCCTTTGAAGCCCAGGGAATTCCGGTGAATCCTGACGACCTTGTCCAGTCTGGGCGAACGGTCGTAATGGATTACCTCGTCTTTGTTGATGGGCAGGATGATCTTGTTGCCTTTAATCCTGAATCCCAGGGGGTTGTAAATCCTCAGGACGCCTTCCACCGCGGCCAGGGCCAGGACTAGGCTGAAAAAGATCAACAGAAGATTCTTCATAGGCTATTTTTCCCCGGCGGTCCGGAGGTCTTGGGGAAATTCCCGGACCAGGCGGGGCAGGAGATTCCGGTAAATAACGCTCGCCACCTTTTCAGCGCCCACATTGTCATAATGCACCAGGTCGTAGTAATACTTCGAGCTTTTGGGGATTTCCCGGGCCAGATCGACGAGGGCAACCTGCTCCTCTTTGGCGACTTTCCTGGTAACGCCGTTAAGAACATCCAGCATATCCCAGTAAAACCCGCTGTTAATCCCCTCTCTGATCTTGATCTTGGAGAGATCGGCCCCGGTGACGTCATCTTCGCAGTTGCCATAAAGGGCCGGTTGGGTCATCAAGACGGGCAGTATTTGATGGTCCCTGGAGATGCGGATCAATCTTTTCAGCCGATTTTCAAAGGTGCGGGGATATTTTTCCAGAAAATCCTCCATCATGGCCGCCTTGGTTGCCGGGGACATCTCCTGGGTGGGCGCGTTTTTCAGATCCAGCTCCCGGGTGGGAGGCGCCCAGGTAATCTTGGGGAAAAAGTGTCTCTTCAGGTTGAGGACCGCGGCCGCCACCTCGCTATGATCCGCCAAAGCTGTGGACAACCGCTCCAGGGAACGGAAAGAGTCCCATTTCAGCCCCTGGTAGAGGCTCTCATCCACCCGGTTTTCCCGGTCCACCGCGGTATCGTTAACGCCCACCAGAAAAATCACCACCTTGGGCCGCAACTTAACGATGAAATTTTCCATCAGGATAATATGGCCGAAGGTGGAATGGCCGGCCAACCCGGCATTATTAATCCATACTCCGGGGAAATCATTTTTTAATTTCTCTCCCAGGACATGGACCCAGGTCTTATTATCGGCCAGCTCAAAACAGATGGTGGTGCTGCCGCCCACGGCCACGATACTCAAAGACCGGTCCCAGTCTTTTGGCGGCTCATCTCCCCGAAATCCCAGGGAATTCCGGTGTAAATGAACGGTTTTATCCAGCTTGCTCCAGCTCTCGTGGTGAATCACTTCATTTTTGTTGATCGGCAGGACGATCTTATAGCCCTTGATGCTGAAGCCGAAGGGATTATGAATCCTCAGGGCGATCTCCACCAGACCCAGGGCAAACGCCAGGCTTAAGGCCACGAGGAGAAGATTCCTGATGAAATTGCGGAAGATCGTCTTACTCAAAAGGATGGTCAGGGAGACTTATGATGGAATTCGCCGCCGGAGTAGTTCAGCTTCTGGGTTACTTTCTCGGCCAGATCGACGATCAACTGGCCCAGGGTGCCGATCTGTTCCGGGTCCAGTTTGCCTCCCCCGTGGGTGGTCAGGCCCAGGGCCACCAGTGAGGACCCGAAGGCCTTGATGCGGTTCATTTCCTCGCCGATCAATTCCAGGGGTTTTCCCTTAAGAGGCTCTTTTCCTCTGGATCCCCCATCCTGGCCGATTCTTTCCTTCTGTTCGTGGAGGTTCTCGTTAATGGCGGTGGCTGCGTTGATGATCATTTCCCCCAGGGACTTTACCCGCTCATGGTCTAATCCCGGAACCTGCTTCTCATCCAGGGCCATGGTGACAATGGACTCGCCCATGGTCTTAAGAAAGCGCAACTCTCCGGCTATAGTCTGAAAATAAGAGGGGATGGTGGTGACGATCCCGGTTCCGGCCGGTTCCATGGTCTCTTTTGCCGGCTCCGTTTCCTCTCCTATCTGCGGCTCCACAAAAGAGGCCATCACTTCCAGTTTGCGCCAGACGTCGCCGGCCAACTGGTGGATCATTTTCAGGCACTGGTCGGTGGAGGAGTACCTTTCCCAGGGCGCGCCCTTGACGTAGTCCCCCAAATCCTCGCTCAAAAGCGGGGTGGACTCGGCAAAATGGATGCCTATGGCCGCGAAGAACCCGATGGCCTCGATTTTTTCCAAGGCTTCATCCAGCGCTTTCTTCATTGCCTGATCCATAATCATCCTCTCGGTAAGAGAATTTTTCCCGCCAGCTAAGCCCTCGAAAGTATTCACTAGAGTTTATCGTCAAGTGCCAGTAATTTCAGTAATCTTTTTTCCAACAAGGCGCTGGGAAAGGGTTTGAGCAGATAGCCGTCCCAGCGGCTTTCCACCGCATTGGCCATAACCTCCTCGGACACCTCCCCCGTGATCATCAAAAACGGCAATTCCTTAAACCTGGGGGTGGACCGCAGGAGTCTCTTGAGTTCCAGCCCGCTCATCCGGGGCATGCGGATATCACAAATTACCAGATCATAATTACAGCCTTGCATCTTCTCCCAGGCTTCCAGACCATCCTCGGCCTTGTCGATACGGCCTCCCACCCCCAGGCCGCGGAGAATCTGGGCCAGAATATTGCGCACCGCGGAAATATCGTCCACTACCAGGACATTAAGCTTATTAAGAGCTTCTTTGTGGTTCGTATTCCGGCTCGGCATTATTAAAGGCATGTCAATATTTTAATCGGCGCTTTATTATGATTTTGTTAAACAAAGATTGTTATTTGTCAAGAAATAGTTCTAATGTGATAAAGATTTTTTTAAATTATTACCACACGTCTCTATGCGGTTGACGGGATTCTTCTAAGGGTCCTTTGTCCCCCGGCCGATGGACTCATGGGTTACCCGGGCCAGCTCCTTCAGTTCCTCATCGGCAATGCACAAGGGCGGCATTAATACCAGGACATCACCCAGGGGCCGGAGAATTACCCCGAGTTTCCGGGCTTCCAGGATCACCCGGTGGCCGGTGCGCCTCCCCGGGGGAAAGGGTTCCCGGGTTTCCCGGTCCCGGACCAGCTCGATGCCCGCCATCAGCCCCCGTTGGCGGATATCCCCCACATGGGGGTCCTCTTTCATCTCCGCCAGCAGCCGGCTCAGCTTCGCGATCTTCGGAGGCAGGGATTTGATCACTTCCTCTTGCGCAAAGACCTCCAGGCTGGCCACCCCCGCGGCCGCAGCCAGGGGATTGCCGGTGTAGGTGTGGCCGTGAAAAAAGGCCTTGAATTCGTCGAATCCCCCTAAAAAAGCCTGGTAGATCTCATCGGTGGCCAGGGTCGCGGCCAGGGGCAGATACCCCCCGGTGATGCCCTTGGCCAGGCAAAGAAGATCGGGGCTCACCCCTTCGTGTTCACAAGCAAACATGCGTCCGGTGCGGCCGAAACCCACGGCCACTTCGTCGGCGATGAGCAGGACCCCGTAGCGCCGCGTCACTTCCCGGACCCGGGCCAGATACCCGGGAGGTTGGGGGATCATCCCTCCGGCCCCTTGCATCAGGGGCTCCAGGATCACTGCGGCCAGTTCCTGGTGATGCGCGGCCACCAGCTCTTCCAGACGCTCCAGGCATTGCTCCTTGCAGTCCTTCTCCTCGGGGCAGCGGTAGCAATAGGGAGCCGGAGCCTCCAGGGTTTCAAAGAGCAAAGGCTGAAAAATATCGTGGAAGATGGCAATGCCCCCCACGGACACTGCGCCCAGGGTATCCCCGTGATACGCGCCGCTCAGTTTCAAAAAGCGCTGTTTTTGGGGCAATCCCCGCAGTTGCCAGTATTGGAAGGCCATCTTCAGGGCCACTTCCACCGCGGTGGAGCCGCTGTCGGAGTAAAAAACCTTGTTCAGACCCGGCGGGGTGATTTCCGCCAGGCGGCGGGCCAGGACTATGGCGGGAGGATGGGCAATGCCCAGCAAAGTGCTATGGGCCACCTGTTCCAATTGCTCGCGCACGGCCCGGTCCAGTTCCGGCCGGCGATGGCCGTGGACATTGGTCCACAGGGAGGACACCCCGTCCAGATAACGCCTTCCGGAGAAATCATAGAGATAGGGGCCTTCCCCCCGGGTGATGATCAGGAGTTCCTCTTCCCGGAAGCCTTGCATCTGGGTAAAAGGATGCCAAAGATGCTCCCGGTCCCAGTTAACCAGGGTGTCATAGGAGAAAGCCATTTATCCTCCCGGCTGCCGGCAAAATTTTTCGGATGCCACCGATTTTCATCCGCGTTTTCGGGTAAGCACTCTAATGAAATAATGCCAGTCTTGCCGCTTCAGAGTCCGGTGGACCTGGGAAATCCGGGGAATTCCGGTGGAAGAGGAGGGAGTGTCATAGCTGTTCCCCGTATAAGTCCCAGAAGCGGTTGAAGGCCTCCTGCCATGGAGGCATCAGGTCCAGCCCTTCCCATTGCAGCAGGCGGTTCGCCAGCACGGAGTTTGCCGGCCGCCGGGCCGGGCGGGGGAATTCCCCGGTGGTGCAAGGGGTTACCTTCGCCGCCAAACCCGCGCGCTCCAGGATCAGCAGGGCAAATTCATACCAGGTGGCCTCTCCCCGGCAGGTGGCATGATAGGTCCCGAAGGCCTCGGTCTCCACCAGGGCCAGAATTTGCGGCGCCAGGGCCAGAGCGCTGGTGGGGGTGCCCTTCTGGTCGTCTACCACCAGCAAATCCTGGCCGGCCCGGGCCCGGGCCAGGATGGCGGTGATAAAGTTGGGGCCGGGCAGGCCGTAAAGCCAGGCTGTGCGCAGAATAAAATGATCCGGGCACTGCTGCCGCACCAGGGTCTCCCCCAGGAGCTTGCTCCAGCCGTAAACCGATTGGGGCCGGGGCTCATCCCATTCCTCATAGGGGCCCGCCTTGGTCCCGTCAAAGACATAGTCGGTGGAGATGTGCACCAGTTTGCAGCACAGGCGCCGGCAGGCCGTAGCCAGGTTCCGGGGCCCCAGGGCATTGACCTTAAAGGCCAACTCCGGGTCGGCCTCCAGGTCGTCCACCCGGGTGGCCGCGGCCGCGTTGATCACCACCCCCGGCCGGTGGCCCGAGAGCGCCCGCCACACCGCGTCCCGATCGCTGATGTCCAGATCCGGCAGATCGGTGGCCGCCACTTCCCAATTCCGCCGCCCCAGTTCCTCCACCAGAGTCCGCCCCAATTGCCCGGCAGCGCCAGTGACCAGTACTTTCATGAATCCTATATCAGCCCTTGATGTAGTTAAACACCGCCATCACCAGCGGGTCCAGATAACCTCTGAACGGCAACTCTCCTTTGATCCTTTCAAACATTACAACGGCCACAATAATATAAGGACCCAGCAAATTGAACCACCGCTTAATCTCCTCCGCAGTTGTGGGGATCAGGGCCGTAATGAGCGCACCTCCGGCCAAGGGAGGGATGGGAATAAGGTTGAAGACCGCGGTGGTAATATTAACACCCACCAACATCAAAAATACCCGGGGGTTGTAATCCACAATTTTCATCATCGCCGCTATGCTGCCGGCGATGCTGGCCAATAAAAGATTGGCCACCGGCCCGGCCAGGCGGGTCAAAAAAGTATAGAGCCGGGGGTGCTTAAATTTGCTCGAGTCGATTTCTATTGTCCGGGGCCAGCCGAAGCCGCCGGCCAGATAACACAACGTCCCCCAGAGGTCCAGATGCAGGAAGGCAATGAAATGGAAGCGGTCCTTGGCGCCGACCCGGGCGTCCCCCAAAAATGTGGCCGCATAAGCCTGGGCTTCGGCGGTGATGGTCACGGTCAGCAGCACCGCCACTATAAAGGAAACCACCGCATCTACCGCGAGGTTGCCGGGATTCAAAATAAAAGGCACCGGCCAGGAAACCATCATGGGCGACAAAATTATGATTATCCTTTCTTTCTACTAGCGACTTGGTTAATCACTCTAAGCGCTCTCTGCGTGCTCTGCGTCTCTGCGCTTTAAAGATTTATCCCGGAGACCCAGAGGGCTCAGAGATAAAGATATACGATTTTACTTAATGTCGATAGGTATAACAACAGAGAAGGCAGGGGGTGCGTCACCCTGCCTTCTCGAGATTGCCCCGCCCTACCTGGTCCCCGCTTCAGTTCCTAACTGGCCGGTTGCAGGTAAAGCCGGGGTAAGGAAGTTAGCTTTACTCGTGTGCGTGCATGGGCCTCTTGGTGACCCAGGAGAGCACCACCGCGCCCACCAGCACCAGTCCGGAGATGTAGAAGGCCCAGTCCAGAGAGCCGGTGACGTCCTTGATGGTACCGCCCAGCCGGGCCATGAAGAAGCCGAGACCCCAGCCGATGAACACCAGACCATAGTTCATGCCCAGGTTCTTGGGTCCGAAAAAGTCCGCGGTGAAGGCGGGCATTAACGCCAGACCGCCGCCGTACTGCCAGAAGGCGATACCCACGGCGACAAACAGGAAGAAGACGCTCTTGGCGCCGATGATGGCCGGCATCAAGAAGAGACAGAGAGCGGAAACAATGCAGTTAACAGCATATGCATTGCCCCGGCCGATCTTATCGGAGTACATGCCGGTGCCCACCCGGCCGGCGGCATTCACCAGACCGCCATAAGAAGCCAGAATCCAGGCGTTGGCCGCGAAGAAAGGAATGGCCTTGGCAGTGGTGCCCAGCAGGCCCGCGGCGTTGGCGATGACCAACAGACCGGATTGGGTGGTGCCGATGAACATGAGCACCAAGGCATAGAACTGCCAGGTTGAAAAAATTTCGCCGGGGGCCCAGTCAATCGTGGTGCCCGCGGCCTTGGCCGGCGCCGCGCCCGCTTTCACCGGGGCGGCAGGAGCCACATAACCCGGAGGCGCCTTGGCCAGCTGAGAACCGGCGATGATCACCACCACCGCGAAGAGGATCCCCAGGAATACAAAACTGTAAGTGATACCGCTGCCGAGCAGGTAAGCGGCCAGGGGTGAAATATAGAGAGCCGCGCCGCCGTAACCGCCCACCACCAGACCGGCGATGAGACCCCGTTTATGAGGCCCGAACCAGGAGAGGGCCGCAGGAGTGGGCGCGGCATAGCCAAATCCCATGCCGATGCCGCCCATGACACCGAAGCCGATAATCAGGCCGGTGTAGCTCTTGGCCACGCCGGCGATGATACAGCCGACCGCCAGGAACAGACCGCCGAGGATGGCGCCGAATCTGGGGCTGATTTTATCCTGAACTTTGCCCCCAGGAATCATAAATAAAGCAAAAATTAAGACGCACAGGGAGAAAGGTGTCGCAGCTTCGGCATTGGTTAAATAGACCCAGCCTTCGTTCAGACCGGTCATCGTCGTGCCGGCCATTTTCAGATCTTTTGGAACCAGTGCCCCGGCCCAGACGCTCCAGGCATATAAAATTCCCAAACATAAGTTAACAGCAGTACCACAAAAGGTTACAACCCACGCTTTTCCTGGAACTTGGTCTGCCATGAGTTCCTCCTCAGTTTAGATAAATCATAGAATAAGGCCTATATTCGGATAACTACTTAAATTTATTGATAATTGCCTGACATCACCTCCTTTTCCGATTTTGCATACCGGATTTATTAATGCAAGGTGCCTGCCAATCACTCTCCTCCCTAACGGATTCCCCATCATAGGATAAAAATATTAAAATTACTAAGTTATTTTTTTCACAGTCTCAAGGCGACTCTCTTTAAGGAGAAACATCAGGGTCCGAATCGGGACATTCTCCCCAAATCGAGGGGCGTTTTTCCCCAGGTGCCGAGTCCTTGCAGAAAAGGTGCGAGATGTTTCAATCCCCCGCCATCCGGGACCAGACCCGCTCCGCCGCGGCCACTGTATCTTCCAGGTCCTCCTGCCGGTGGGCCGTGGACACAAACCAGGCCTCGAACTGGGAGCACGGCAGATAAACGCCCTCTGCCAACATGCCCTGGAAAAAGGTCTGGAACTGTTTTAAATCCGACCTCTTGGCCTCCTCCAGATTGGTGACCGGAGTCCCGGTACAAAAAACCGTGAGCATCGACCCCACCCGGTTGATGGCCACCGCCGCGCCCTGCCTGGCCGCGGCCGCGGCCAGCTCCCGGGCCAGCCAGGCCCCTTTTTCCTCCAGTTCCTCGTAGGAGTCGGGTTCCATCAGGGCTTCCAGGGTGGCCAGGCCCGCGGCCACCGCCACCGGATTCCCGGAGAGGGTCCCGGCCTGGTACACCGGCCCGGACGGCGCCATTTGGGCCATCAACTCTCGTTTTCCGCCGTACGCCCCTACCGGCAGGCCGCCGCCGATGATTTTTCCCAGGCAGGTGAGGTCCGGTTTGATCCCGTAGAGGGCCTGGGCGCCGCCCCAGCCCACCCGAAAGCCGGTGATCACCTCGTCGAAGACCAGGACAACGCCCTCCTGGTCGCACAGCCGCCGCAGTCCTTCCAGGAATCCCGGTTTAGGGGGCACCACTCCCATGTTCCCGGCCACCGGCTCCACGAAAATGGCCGCCACCTCTTTGGAGTAAGTTTTCAAAGCCCGGGCCACCGCGTCCAGGTCGTTATAGGGCAAGGATAAAGTGAGCTCCGCGATTTCCGGCGGCACCCCGGGACTTCCCGGGATGGCGTGGGTGAGCACGCCGCTGCCCGCGGCCACCAGAAAGGAGTCGGCGTGGCCGTGGTAGCAGCCGTCGAACTTGATGACCCGGCCGCGGCCCGTTGCGCCCCGGGCCAGGCGCAAGGCGCTCATACAGGCCTCGGTGCCGGAACTCACCAGCCGCACCATTTCCAGGCCCGGAACCGCCCCCAACAACACCTGGGCCAACTCCACTTCCCCGGGGGTGGGGGCTCCAAAACTGGTGCCCCGGGCCGCGGCTTCCTGCACCGCGGCCACCACCCGGGGATGGGCGTGTCCCAAGATTAAAGGGCCCCAGGAACCCACGTAATCCAGATAAGAATTGCCGTCAACGTCGTAAAGCCTGGCCCCTTCCCCCCGGGCGATTACCCGGGGGCTGAGCCCCACTGCGCCCCAGGCCCGCACCGGGGAGTTCACCCCCCCGGGGAGCAACTGCAACGCGGTCTGGAAGATACGTTGAGAATTGGCAAAATTGGGCATTTTTTACTCCTGATATTAGTGAGCAGTAAACAAACCCAAACCCGCTCTGATGGGGCCTTAACTGCTTACTGCTTACCGCTTACTGCTCACTTTCCTTAAAATAGCGCATAGTGGTCTTTTTCAGTTCGGTTTCGCTGAACAGCATCTGATAGTCGGCCAATCCGGTTTCCGCAGCCATGCGTGCGGCCGTGCGGGTGCAGTCCTCCGGAGTCTTGCCGTGAATCATGGTGTAGAGATTATAAGGCCAGGAGGGAGCCGGAGTCCGGGCGTAGCAGTGGGATACCTCCCGGTAGGCGGCCAGCTTCTTGCCGGTGGCCGTCACCTCCTGCGGCGGCACCCGCCAGACCACCAGGACGTTGGCGGCGTAACCCGATTGCTGGTGGCGCAAAGTCGCGCCGAAGCGGCGAATGACGCCCTTTTCCATGAGGCTGCGGATGGCGGCCAGCAGCTCTTCTTCCGGTATTCCCAACTGCTCCGCCACTTCCAGGAAGGGGCGGGGAGTGACTTCCAGGTCCCTTTGCAGGGCCAGAATGACTTTTTCTTCCAATGCCGTCAACATGCGGGGTTCCTCTGTATCCGGTCAATATAAAACAGGGGAACCGGATTGGCAAGGGTTGTCGGGAAGGTGAAAAAAGCAGGCCGCACGCAAACGCGCAAAGACACAAACAGGGGCGAAAATTGGAATAGGCGGGCGGGGACGCCCGCCCTTGGCTTCTTATAATTTATTGGTGAGTGGTGGGTTTACGGCTGAGGAGCGACTGTCAAGAGTCCGAAAAAATCGGGATTCTCCAGTCCGCGCTAGATTGTGGTTAGATGGTAAACGGATTCAATCCTGCTTCACGATTTCCTCGAGAGCTTCATTAATAATGGCTGCCTTATCAAGCTTGGCGGCCAGCTCGGTTTCATCCAACCTTCCTTCAAACGCCTCCAAGGCCGCTTTTTTTAAGGCTAAATCGAAGGCCTCTTCAAGAATCTCTTTTAACTCCTCCGGGCCGGCATAGAATCCTCCAGCCTTGCGGCGCAGATTGGTTCTCTTGATTTGGAGGACGGCATGGGCGATGGAAAAATCCCAGGATCGGGTGGTCTTTTTTTCAGCTTGCTTTTTTATCAGGTGGATCAGGAGAATCAGGGCATAACTGAAGATCTTATTGAGCTTATCCTCTTTAGACATCTCTTCCAACTCGTCGATAAAGAGCAGCGCATCACTGTAACGACCCTGTTCAATGTATTGGCGTAAAACCGAAAGCTCTTCCATAGGATTAATCCTGATTTTCTAACTATAGATTAGCATTAAACAATCTCCTAAATCAATGATAAAAAAGCCAGGAGGGTTATCTTTCCGGGCTTTCCTTGTGCAGACAGATAGACGGTCAACTACCAGCTCACCGCGTCCCCCACCTTAATCCCCTGGCGGTCAGCGAACCCACCGGGGACTTCGAGGACAAAGTTCACCGGTTGGGGGGAGCAAAGAGTCCCGGGGAATTGGGGTGAGACGTTCTTCTCCATCCCCACGATTTTCCCGGCGGTGATCCAGATAATGTCAATGGGGAATTGCATGCCCCGCATGCAAAAATTCTGGACCTCCATCTTGGGCATAAGAAAGAGCATGCCCCGGCCTTCGGGCAGCTCTTTGCGGTGCCCCAGGCCCAGATAGAGCTTTCCCGGGGTCCGCACCACCTCGGCCTTCACCCCGGTCTTCCCCACCGTCACCCAGACGAAGGGATTGCCGTATTCGGAAAACTCCTCTCCATAAAGGAGCCCCGGCCAGAGGCATAGGCATATGATGCAAAGGGGGGCAAATAATCGTCGCGGCCGCATTATCGTACCGAAAACCGAAAACCGTCCTTACAAGGGCCGGTGGTAATCGGTAAACAAGATATAGCCGGTCTCGTCGGTGCGGACGACTTCGCAGGTTCTGGCAACTTCTTCTCCCGCCTTGGTTCGATAGCGGATGCCGCATTCCAAAGCCACGGAGGGGGAAAACAACGGCCGGATATAGCATTCCTGTAAAGGAAAAGCCTTATCCCGAAGCAGGCCCTCGGTGCCGGTCAGGCTGTAGAGCAGCTCCCCGTACACAAAATCCAGATTGCCCGTCAGGCTATAGTGGTATTCCTTGGTGGGAATGGCTGCGGGGGAGACGGGCAGTTCCGCCAGCAGGGCCTTCAATCCCTCCATGTAACCCAAAAAAGATGGTCCCGACCAGATCCGGCCGGCATCCTTATATTTCTCCAAAAAATCCGCTTGGACGCCAAGCTCCGCCATGATTCAGCACCTCCGGCAAGACTGGGTATATGGCCTCTTATAATCATTTTCCCCAGTTTTTCCAAACAAAAAAGTACTGGCGTGGGCGGACCTTCCCTTGCCGGTAACCGCATCTCTATCGAGACCCGGGACGCCGGGGAGTCCGGGAAAAGGGCATTTCTCCCCGGACAGGGGGAGGTTTTACGTGGTCAAAAACCGGAGAGGGAAGCCGACCGCTCCCTTACCTTCTTCTTCACGCCCGTCCGGGAGCAATCCGGATGGGCGGGATGGAAGTTGACCGCACTGCGGTGGAGCGGGTGGAAACGGAGCGAACCGGATTGGAACGGACGGTGTTGGAGGAAAACCTGGTGGAGGGGGTAGAATTCGAGGCGGCCTTGGCCTTGCAGGCTTCCCGCTGGTCTCTGGAGGCGCCCCTTTCCGCGGGAAATACTCCGGCTACGGAAACTCTTCTGATTATCTGGATTTCGGGAGGATCGCCCTGATCCTTTTCAGCGGCCGTTTTTTGGCCCGCCCCGGCTGCCGCGGGGTCCATCGCCGCCAATGCGAGGACCAGGATTACAGCCAGGAGCCAGCTCTTCTTTACGGCCTGCATGGTCTTTTCCTCTCACCGGATGGAAACTAGTCTTGCTAGAAAAATCGGCAGTCTTCCGGAAACATTTAAAAAACCCCGGACTCTCTTGTAAAGACCGGAAATATGTTTTATCCTGGCACACTCTGGAAAAAATTAGTTCTAGCCGATAAGTAATGAGTAATACCCCTCTCTCCTGAAACACCTCTAAACAACCCGCGGCGGCTTTGAAGGAAATCCTGTGCGGCAGGGGGGGGAGGGGAGGAGAAAATGACCACCGTCCGACGAGGGGGAATTAGTGTCCCGGCAAGATAACGAAGACAGGTTCAAGCTCCTTTTCACCAGCACGGCGGAGGCTTTGTTTCTCCATGATTTGACCGGGCGCTTTGTGGAGGTGAATCAGGCGGCCTGTGACAGTCTCGGTTATACCAGGGAAGAATTGCTGCAGAAACATGTGACGGATATTGAAGTGGGAATAGCCCCTGAAACAATGGCTTATCTGGGTCCGCTGATATTGCGGGGAGAACAGGTCATTTTGCAAGGCCTTAACCGGCGCAAGGACGGCACCACCTTCCCCGTGGAAGTGCGGCTCAGTCCATTTGAATATGCGGGGCGGCCTCACCTGGTGGCGTCCGTCCGGGATGTCACCGAGCCTTTTAGGGCCAAAGAAGCGCGGCATACTTCCGAGGAGGGCAGGGAAGAAGCGCTGCGGGAAAGCGAAGCGCGTTATCGCAGCCTATTCCAAAACAACCACTCGGTAATGCTCCTGATTGATCCCTCAACCGGAGCCATCGTGGACGCCAATCCATCTGCCTGCGCCTACTATGGATTCTCCAAAGAAGAGCTGCTGGCTAAAAAAATCACTGAGATCAACTTGCTCCCCCCGGGGGAGGTATTTCAGGAAATCCAGAAGGCCAAGACCGAACAGCAGAAGCGTTTTGAGTTCAGGCACCGTCTCGCCAACGGGGAAATCCGGAACGTGGAGGTCTTCACCGGCCCCATCCGGGTTAAGGGCAAGGAGTTGTTGTACTCCATCATCCGGGACATCACGGCCCGCAAAGAGGCGGAAGCGGCGCTGCGGGAAAGCGAGAGTAAGTATCGCTCCCTATACCAGGAATTCCAGGGGATTCTGAATGCCATCCCCGACGGGGTATTCCTCCTTTCCCCGGATTTAAAAGTCGTCTGGGCAAACGGGCTGGCAGCATTGCCGCTTAATGCGGAATTATCGGATTTTACCGGGCAACCTTGCTATCAGGTGCGCCATGGCCGATCAACGCCATGTGACGTTTGCCCGGTGCGGGAATGTTTAGCCACCGGCAAGCCTGCTTCCGGAGAATCCACCACTCCCGACGGCAGGATCTGGGAATTGCGCGCTTTGCCGATCTTCGGTGACCAGGGAGAGGTTAAAGGGGTCATTGAGCTGGGCCGGAATATCACCGAGCGCAAGCTCATGGAAAAAGCACTGCGGGAAAGCGAAGCCCGATTCCGGCAGGTGGTGGAGTTTTCCCCGATACCCATCGGCATCAGCGCCAGCGACGGGTTCACCATCGAATACGTCAATCCCAAGTTCGTGGAAACCTTCGGGTATATCCCGGAAGAAATTCCCACCCTGGAGGATTGGTTTCGCCTGGCTTACCCTGATCCGGCCTATCGGCAAAAGCTTTTCCTGGAATGGCAGGAATTTTGGGAAGAGAGAATTAAGCCGCACGCCGCCACCGAAGTCAGGGAAACGGAGGTGGCTTGTAAGGATGGGTCGACGCGAATCATTCAGCTCTTTGTGACCTTGATGAACAACAAAAGTCTCATGGTCTGCCACGACTTGACGGAGCGTAAAAGGGCCGAACAGGCCCTGCGGGATTCCCAACGCCGTTTGTCGGAAATCATCGACTTCCTGCCCGACGCCACTTTTGCCATCGACCTCTCGGGGAAGGTCATCACCTGGAACCGGGCCATTGAAGAGATGACCGGAGTCAAGGCCGAGGATATGATCGGCAAAGGAAATTATGAATACGCCCTGCCGTTTTATGGAAGCCGCCGGCCCATATTGATTGATCTGGCTTTTAAGCCTGATGACGAGATCGAAAAGAAATACGCCTTTGTCCAACGAGAGGGAGACATTCTCGTGGGCCAGGCCGATGTCCCCGTACGGGGTGAAAAACGCCTTCTCTGGGCGAAAGCCAGGCGTTTGTATGACGCCGCCGGCAAGACGGTGGGCGCCCTGGAGACTATCCGGGATATCACCGAACAGCAGCAAACTGTGGAGGCGCTAAAGGAGAGCGAGGGGAGGTTCCGGCAGGTGGTGGAATCTTCGCCGCTGCCCATTGGTATTTGTTATCCCGGAGTGATCGAATATATCAATCCGAAGTTTATAGAGACCTTCGGGTACAAACTGGAAGAAATCCACAAATTTGAAGACTGGTTCCCCCTGGCTTACCCCGATCCGGCATATCGTCAAGTAGTAATGGCCAAGTGGCAGAAATCCCTGGAAAAGTTGGCGAGGCTGGGAGGCCCCGAAGAAATCGCGGAACTGGAAATAACCTGCAAAGACGGCTCCAAGCGAATCGTGGAGGGTTTTGCCAACCTGATGGGAAATAAAACCCTCGTGGTCTTGCGTGATCTAACCGAGCGCAAACGGGCCGAACAGGCCCTGGGCGAGAGCGAAGCCAGGTTCCGGCAGGTGGTTGAATCCTCGCCGCTGCCCATCGCCATTGCCGTTGAAGGGGGCATGATCGAGTATGTTAATCACAAGTTTGTGGAGACCTTCGGCTACACCCTGGAGGATGTGCCCTTGCTGGAGGATTGGTATCGCCGGGCCTACCCGGACCCGGACTATCGCTGGAAAAAAATCGTCAATTGGGAGAAGGCCTTGGAGCAAGCCGGCAGCGAGAGCCGGCCCACCGAAGTTTCCGAAGTCGAAGTAACCTGCAAGGACGGCTCCCAAAAGATCATCGACATCTTCGGCACCCTGGTCGGCAATAAAACCCTGGGGGTGTTCAATGACGTGACCGAACGCAAACGCGCCGGGGAGGTGGTGCGGGAGAGCGAGGCCAGGTTCCGGCTGGTGGTGGAAAATTCGCCGTTGGCCATCGCCATACTCAACGGCGATCAGGGTGAGTACCTCAATCCCAAGTTTGTAGAAACCTTCGGCTATACCTTGGAGGATATGCCCCTGGTGGAGGATTGGTTCCACCTGGCCTATCCCAATCCGGATTACCGCCAATGGGTCGTTGCCAATTGGCGGCAGGCCCTGGAGGAGGCGGCCGCGGGGGACGGGAGCATTCGAGGTCTGGAAGTGGATGTGGCCTGTAAAGACGGCTCGGTGCGAACCGTGGAAAGCTGGGGGGTCCTGGTGGGCGGCAAGGCCCTGGTTTTTTGCAAGGACCTGACCGAGATTAAGAAGGCCCAGGAAGAACAGGCCCGTCTGGAAGCCCAGATGCGGGAAGTCCAGAAACTCGAGAGCTTAGGCGTCCTGGCCGGGGGGATCGCCCACGACTTCAACAATCTGCTCATGGCCATCCTGGGAAACGCCGATCTGGCCCTGCTCGCCCTCTCCCCCGCGTCTCCGGCCCGGCCCAACGTCGAGGAAATCGCCCGGGCTTCCCAGCGGGCCGCCGACCTGTGCCGCCAGATGCTGGCTTACTCCGGAAAAGGCCGATTCATGGTGGGCCGCTACGACCTCACGGAGATCGTCAGGGAAATGACCCAGATGCTCAAAGTTTCGGTCTCCAAGAAGGCCTCGCTGCAATACTCCTTTGCAGCCGATCTCCCCGCGGTGGAAGTGGACGCCACCCAGATGCGCCAGGTCATTATGAACCTGATCACCAACGCCTCCGAGTCCCTGGGGGACGAAAGCGGCATGATCTCCGTGGCCACCGGCGTCATGGACTGCGACCGGGCCTTCCTGGCGGAGAGCCACCTGGATGACCGGCTCCCGGAGGGCAGATACGTTTTCCTGGAGGTGGCGGATACCGGCTGCGGCATGAGTGAAGAGACCCGGCGCCGCATCTTCGATCCTTTCTTCACCACCAAATTCACCGGCCGGGGGCTGGGACTGGCCGCGGTCCTGGGTATCGTCCGCGGCCACCGGGGGGCCATCAAGGTTAGCAGCCAACCGAGACAGGGAACCACCTTCACCCTCCTGTTGCCGGCGGTGGCCTGGGAGCCGGGCGACCGGGTGCTGGTGGGGACCTTGGCCGCGCCCCCCAGCCGCCAGGGGACCGTCCTGCTCGTTGACGACGATCCCCACGTCCGCCGGGTGGCCGGGGAAATGCTGAAACGGCTGGGGATCAGGGTTTTGACCGCAGAGCACGGCAAGAAAGGGGTGGAAATTTTCCGGGCCAACACGGAAGAAATCGACTGCGTTCTCCTTGACCTAACCATGCCCGGAATGGGCGGCGAAGAAACGTTCCAGGCGATGCGCAAAGTCCGGCCCGACGTCCGCGTCATCCTTTCCAGCGGTTATGATGAGCAGGAGGTTACCCGGCAGTTCGCCGGCCTGGGCCTGGCGGGCTTCATCCAGAAGCCTTACACCGTGGTCAAATTGCAGGAGATTTTAAATCGGGTGCTGTTTTGACATTACGAAGCTACAGCCAAACCATAAAAATCGATAAACCGAAAGGGACAACTCAGGATAGGGATTTGAATTGCACAAATCAATCTTGAGACTCACGGATAATTTGATCAATCATGGCCTTCAAGGGCGGCAAATCAATCTGCAAAGTTTTCCATACCACCCGTAAATCCACCCCGAAATAGTCATGGATCAGTTTATCCCGCATCCCCGCCATGTCCTGCCAAGGCACCTCCGGGTATCGGGAGCGAATCGACTTGGGTATTTTCCTGGCTGCTTCCCCCATAATCTCCAGTGCTCGAATGACCGCAAAAGCGGTCTTATTGTCCCTGGCAAAGCTCTCAAAATCCAGACCAGCAATAAAGTCGTTGATCTTCTCTAAAGCGTCCTGAATATCTTTAAGGTAATCAAGATATTCTCGCTTGGCTTTCATACCGGAACCGCTTCCGCCAGGACATGCTTGCCGATGGCGGGTTTCAGGGCTGACTTCATCACTAAATCGACCTTAATTCCCAAGAGGGCGCTCAGATATCGCTCCAAGGTCAGGAACTCAAAAAAAGAAGGCGGTTCGCTAAACTCCACAAGAATATCCAGATCACTACCTTTACTTTGCCGACTATGAACAAAAGAACCGAAGAGAAGTAGCGACTTCACCTGGAACTGATCGGCGATTTCGGGAAGATGTCGGCGCAAGGTGGCTATGATATCCGGCAACACCTCATTTTTTTCTTTATTAAATTTACGGAGGCGACTTTTGGAGACCATATAACAAACCTAAGCAAGCAATAGGCCGGATGTCAAGAAATCTTCGAAAAAACCGGCCCAGATAAAGATACAGGTTTGGGATTATCCCTGTCCCTAATTCTTGGCCTGAAACTCCAGCACCGTCAGGGAATGGGCCTTAAAGGTGTACGGAAATTCCGGGGCCGCGTAGTCCAGGGCGCCTTCCAGGGGCACGACGGCCGGGGCGGCGTCTTCGTTATGGTCGCCGGCGCTGCCGCCGCCCAGGGTCCGGATTGCAGCCCGGGCTTTCGGGGTGAAACCCTGGATGCGAATGGTGGTCTTAACCGCCGCAGTCAAGGAACGATTGATGACGAACAGGGTCAGGCGGCTTTTGTCCTGGGAGAGGGAGGCCAACGCAGCCAGCACGGAAATCTTGGCCCTGGCCAAGACATTGAAGACCTGGACCGTGGCAAAGTCGGGGCTCGTGACCTTGGTCTCCAGAATCCGGGGCTGGATATTTTTTACCAGGAGTTCCTGGGCATAATATTGGGGCCTTAAGCTGCGCTTCCCCGTGCTCCAGTTGTAGCCGATATAAGCGGTCTGATTGCTGCCGTGCAGATTCCAGGCGTTGGCCAGGATGATCCCCAGATTCGAAGCTTCCCCGATCATGCCCAGGAGCAGGTCCGCGTCGTAGAGAGCCCGGGCCAGGTTGGAGTAATCCCGGGCCTCCTGGGAGGCAATGGGCCAGATGCCGTATTCGGTGAGGGCCAGGCCCACCTGCCTGCCGGGGACGGCGGCATTCATAATCGACCTGATCTCCCTTAAGTCCGCCATGGCCTGCGCGGTTCCCGCCATGACCCCGGTGAACCAGTTGCCGCTTTTATAAAAGCCCTTCGATTGTCCCCCCCCCGGGTAATAGGGATGCAGGATAAAAAAGTCCATCTGCTCCCCGGCCAGTTTGAGGACCGTGGGGTTCCATTCGGCCCGGGCGTCCGCGTCTCCCCGGCCCCGGGGGGGAAAGGTAAGGCCCACCGCCCCCAGCTTGATGGCCGGATCCACGGCCTTCATTTCTTTGGCAAAGGCAAGAAAATCACGGCCATACTTATCGGCCGGGACAAACCCGGATTCATCCTTGGAATAGACCTCGTTTCCCACCTCCCAATACAAGACCCGGAAAGGCTCCGGATGCCCCAGGGAGGCGCGGCGGGAAGCCCAATAGCCCACGGTCCGCCAGTCATTGCCCTCCTCATCTGCGCCCAGGGCCCGGTTATCGCCGGGGCTGCCGTTCATAAAGGCCACCCAGGCCGCGGCCCGTTTCACCTTCTGGCTCAGGGAGGCGCTGGGGGAAATTCCCCCTTCCTTGGTCAACCCGGTCCCGTAGTTGACGGTGATAATGGCCTGGGCCCCCAGGGACCGCACCGATTTCATGAACTCCAGGGCGCCGAAGGTATGGCTGAACCAATCCGGCTGCCCGGGCCTTCTCTCCAGGCGCACTGCTGATCCCGCCGGATACGCGCCCTGCAGGCCCATGATCCCTACCAGCCGGTTTTTCAGCACCATGAAGGTGAATGGGTCGGACCAGGTATTAGAACCTGGAGCCTTGATGCGGGCCCGGTTCACCATCTCCCAGGGAGGAGAACCCTCCAGGGTGATGGAAGGGGATCTTCCCATCACGGCTTCGGTGGTCCGGTATCCCAGGCCGTCCTCCCAAAAATAGAAATCTGAGACCCCGCCTCCGGGAAAGCGGATGATGGTTGGGGCCAATTTTTTCGCCAGGGCCTCTGCCTCGGGGTCCCAGTTGCCGGTTTTGGGGTTCCAGAAGCCCTGTCCGGCAAAGAGGACATTTTGGCCGAAAAGCAGGGGATTCAGGGTCGCGGCCGGCCCGGCCGCGTCCACCGCGATCACCCCGGCTTGTCCCGCCACCTCCTGGGCCGCGGCCGCGCCGGGGAAAGACAGGACCGCCAGCAACATTAAGGAAAACAAGGGACTCGCCGACCGCAGCCGGAGAGGCCTTCGTGTTACGCTAGTGAAGCAACCGGAGTTTTCCAAAGAGTTTTCCTCATTCAAGGGGCTTTAATGCCCCCCTTCTTCCACGGCCAGATGCAAAACCTTCGCGATGCGGCGGGCCTGGATTTCCCAGGTCCAGTTTCTTTCGATGGTCTTCCTGGCGTTAAGGCCCAATTGCCGGCGCAGCTCCGGGTTGGCGATCAATTCCCGGAGTTTCCGCCCCATGACTTCCTGCTCGCCGGGCTGATAAAGCATGCCGTTATAGCCGTCGGCAACGACCTCTTTGATTTGGCCCAGGGCCGGAAAGATAGTGGGTTTGCCCCCGGCCATGTATTCCAGAAGTTTCATGGAGGACCCGTAAAAGAGGTAATCTTCCTTGTAAGGGCTGATGACAATCTCCATCAGGCTGAGGTAAGCGGGAACCTGGGCATGGGGCAGGGTGCCGGTAAAAATGAAACGCTCCTGGAGCCCGGCCTTGGAGACTTCCGCCTTAATCAGGGGCGCGGCCGTGCCCTCCCCCACGAAAAGAAAGGTGAGGCTGGGATAGTCCCGGCATAATTCCCCGGCCAGGGCCACAAACCGGGGCACGTCGCTGAAAAATTCGAAGTTGCCGATGTAGCCCGCCACCAGCCGGTCTTCCAGGTTTAAGCGCGCCTGCAAGTCCCGATCCGGCGGCTGGGGTCTAAAAGCTCCGGGGTCCACGCCGTTGGGGATGACGTGGATTTTGGCGGCCGGGACGTTATAGCGCATCAGGTAACCCTTCAAGACCTCCGAGATGCAGATGACCTGCCGGGCCCCTTTCATGTTCAATCCTTCCACCCACCGGGCCGCCACCGGATAGCTGTAAAAGATCTTCTTTTGAAACAGGGTATATTCGTATTCCACCGGCGCGTCACAGAACAGAACAAAGGGCGCTTTCCGGCTGCGGGCCGCGAGCAGGGCCGAGAAATTGCCGTAATTGCCCACGGCCAGCAAAACCTCGGGGCGGAAAGCGTCCAGCAGCCTTTTTTCCTGCCCCAGGAGGGCGAAATTCCGCAGCAAGATCCGGGGCGTATGCCCGTAGCGCCGCATCCAGTCGATCTTTTTCAAACCCAGGTATTCCCGGTTCTCGCCCGGCTGCCTGGGAACCCGGAATTGCAAATCCACTTCGTGTCCCAGCGCGGTCAAAGCCCCGGCGATGGCCCGCACCTGGTTGGCCGCGCCCTGGGCCGAACCTGCGATGTCATAATGGTAATTGAAGTAGGATATTTTCATGAGGCTCTATGAGACCCGACTTTGAGAGGAGGGATGCTCTTTAATCTCTGCGCCCTCTGCGTCTCTGTTCCGAAAAGTTCAAAGTTCAAGGTTCAAAGTTCAAGGTTAACTGCCGGTAACTTTTCATAATTTACGGGTGAGCCAAAAGCTCATGAGCAACTG
>QZIZ01000095.1 GCA_003599195.1 Deltaproteobacteria bacterium
ACACCCGCTTGTCCAGGAGAGTCCTCTCCAGGGCCTGCTCCTCCTGCTCCGGGGTCGGTGGCGAAGGTGCGGCCGATGGCGGCATATTTTCCAGAATCCTCTCGATCCTTTTCCTTATGGGCTCCAAACCTGAGCCTGTCTTTCCCGCCATTTCCTCCGGTTCTGAAGTCGCGGTCATAGTTGCCCTCCAGGACTTTCAAACAGTTGGTGTCGTTACGCATCAGGAAGTCAAAGGTCAGCCAGGGTTTGTTCAACCCCCTGACTTTCTCGAATAGCCGCCTCCACCATTCGGGATCGCCTCGTTTGCGGAGGCGCAGGCCGGCCTTTTTGCGGCGATCATCAGTGAGTTCCGAGACCATGGGCTTGCAGCCCATGTCGTTCCAGAGCTTCACTAGGTTGGCCGGACCGAACCTGTTTTGGATCGGCTGCGGCTCGTTCTCTGCCTCACCGCGGTTGACTGAAACCGAATCAACAGGTTCGGGAGGGCGCCCCGCGTCGTCGCCCGGCGCAGCCGGGCTGGCGACAGAGGCGCTAGCCTCCTTATCCGGTGATGGTGATGGTGTGGTGTGGTAGGTGGAGATATGTGCAGACTCTGCACAGATATGTGCAGCTTCCGTGCAGATATGTTCAGCGTCTGCGAGACTGCGCGGAGCCTGCCTGGAGAAGCTCTCAAGCCTGTGCAGAATCTGCCCATAAGTATTTCTTTTGCGGGGATCGGGATGCTGCGCCAGCATCTCGATGGTGCGGTACAGCTCGTAGCTTATGGTTTTCTCCGAGCTCCCCAGGAGCGCGTCAACTTCCTTTTTGATCATTTCTTCGGTGTAGCGGTCTGCCCGTTTCGCCAGCTTGGGGCAAAAGACGACCCGGGACTGCCAGGCTTCCCGGTCTATGGCGTTGATTTCCGAAAGCAGGTTCAGAAAAAGCACTGTGTTTTCTTCGCTGGTCCTGAGGTCCTGGGCCAGGAGAGCCAAGTCATAGTCCCCGGGCAACCTGAAAACCCGCCCGTGCCGGGTGATCACTTCCAGGAGTCGAAAATACCAGCCCACCGCGGCCATGGCCCCGAGTTCCGGATTGAGCCTGGCGCCCCAGGCTTCGATCTTCCTGATCTTTTTGTTCTCGGCGGCATCCGCCTGGTGTTCAAACCACTTCATGGGGCTTCAGGTCCTTTTCCGGGCTGATCAAAAAAGAAATCCCCAGAGGGCGCACCGCCACCTGGGGAAGTCGAAGAAATGAAAAAACTGATTTTGCCGAAGCTATCCTATAGGAGCAACGCGACCCCTGGAAGCCAACCCAAAGGCAGCAATCCTTAGCCCAGAAAAATAGAAGCAGAGTTGGATGGAGAGGTGAAAAAAAGAAAACGAAAAACTGGGGTTTTAAGAGGCGGGGACAGTCTGGGGACACCCCAAAATTGGGGGTGCCCTTTTCTAACCTATTGAAAAGCCTTAATAATGCTGGCTGGGGGACTAGGATTCGAACCTAGATAGGCAGATCCAGAGTCTGCAGTCCTGCCGTTGGACGATCCCCCAACATCTGTTTTTTATATTCGCTGGCAGCGGCTTTGTCAATAGCCGGGGAAAGTTTGGAGACACAAGACAAAGGGCCGCCAACGGCTAGGCGCAAAGGCCATTGCCCTTATCGTCTTTTCCGCATCCTGTTTAAAGGGGCTGGGGCGAGAGCATAGAAATAACGCACTATTTCTCTTTCCCTGGCCCCTGACCCCTAATAATCAATCCCCGGCTGAGGTTCGATGCCCTGGCGGTAGGCGTGTTTGATTTCCTGAATTTCGCTGACGGTGTCCGCCAGTTCGATCACCCGGGGGTGGGCGTCCCGGCCGGTGAGGACCAGGTGCATCAGGGGCGGCTTGGCCTTAATAAGGTCCAGGACCTGGTCCAGGTCCACCAGTTTCAGGTGCAGGGCGTTGTTGATTTCATCCAGGATCAAGAGGTCCACCTGCCCGGAGGACATCTTCTCCCGGGCCAGGCGGACGGCGTCCTGGGCGTTGGCCCGGTGTTCCTTATAGGGGTAGGGGTTCCCCTGGATGCCGCAGAAGCCTTTGCCCGTCGAGATGAGTTCCACCGGGCAATTGAGCATCTTGATGCCGTCCCATTCCCCGGCGTAGAGGTCCCCTTTCATGAACTGGATCATGGCGACCTGCAAGCCGTGGCCGCAGGCTCTCAAGATCAAGCCCAGGGCGCTGGTGGTTTTGCCCTTGCCGTGGCCGGTGATGACCAGGATCAGACCTTTTTTTTCTTTGGGCTGGAGATGGGTGATTTCGACCATTTCTCACCTCACTATCAGCACGCTGCACGGTGCGTGGCGGCTCACTTTTTCGGCGGTGGTGCCCAGGAACTTGGCCCAGACCCCGGAGAGGCCGCTGTGGCCCACCAGGATTAGGTCGAACTTTCCCTCCTGGGCCGTCTCCACAATAATTTGGGCCGCATGGCCCGGACGCATGAGGGTCTTCGGCTTCACCCCCGCAGCCTGAGCCTGGGCCTGGGCCCCCAGCAGCAGCTCGCCGTATTGCTGATCCGCGAATTCCTTCTCTTCCTGAACCTCGTCGATGGTGCCGCTGAAACGGGGCAAGCGCTCCTGCACCACCAGGACGGTGAGTTCGGCGTGATGGAGCTTCGTCAGGTTGATCCCCGCGTCCAGGGCCCGGCCGGCGCCCTCGGAGCCGTCATAGGCCAATAAAATTTTCTTAAACATTTCTTACCTCCTGCTCCGCAAGTTCCGAGTTCCTGGTTCCAAGTTCCAAGTTAAAGAAATAGCTATGCATCTTTCATAACCTATAGGTGAATTAAGCATTCATGAGCGACGCTTTATCAGGGCTATCAGGCTGGCCGACAAACTTTTCTCCGGGCCAGGTCCCTGGAGATCCTGAATAACAAGGGAACGGCGCATAGTTGGGCGAGCATGGAAAAAGCAATTACATATCCCAGGGAAATATCATACAGCCAGCCCATGCACGCGCTCCCCAGGAACCAGAAGAGGCCGAAACCGGCGTGAAACAAGCCGTAGCCGGTGGCCCGGCGCGCCTTGGGGACCATTTCCGCCAGGGCCGCCTTGATGACCGACTCCTGGGCCCCCATGCCCACGCCCCAGAGCACCATGCCCGCCAGGGCGTAATTAAAGCCCCCGAGAAAAACCAGGGGGGCAAAAAAGACGGATAACAGCGGGACCGACGCCAGGAATCCCATGCCCAGGCGGTCATAGAGCCGCCCCAGGACCAGGGCTGCAACCGCATCCACCCCCATGGCAGTTGCGTATAACAGGGGAATCCAGGCAGGCGGAGCGACTCCGGTCTTGCCGAAATGGTAGGCAATAAGGGGGAAATCGGCATAACCCATGCCGATCAGCCCGGCGGCGGCGATATAGAGCCAGTAGGACCGTTTGAACCCCTTGGCGTCCGCCTGGGGGGCAACCGGTTCCAGATGCTGGGGTTGCGGATAACGGCGGGCGGCCAGGCCCAGCACCGCCAACGCCAGGAGCGCCGGCGCCAGGAGCGCGGCGAAGCCCGCCCGGTAGCCGCCGTTCAGATATAACACCCCGGCCACCAACAGCGGTCCCGCCACCGCGCCCAGTTGGTCCATGGCCTCATGAAACCCGAAGCCCCAGCCGCGGCCCACGGTGGAGACGGCGTGAGACAGCATGGCGTCCCGGGCCGGGGTGCGGATGGCCTTGCCCAGGCGTTCTGTAAGGAGCAGCAGGGCCGCGGCCTCCCAGCGCCAGGCCAGGGCCAGCAGGGGGATGGCGAATAGGTTGAGGCCGTAGCCCGCCAGGGTGATGGGCCAATATTTGCCGGTGCGGTCGGCTAAATAACCGGCCAGCAGGCGCAGGGCGTAGCCGATGAATTCCCCCAGCCCGGCCACCACCCCTATCACTACCGCGCCGGCCTGGAGGGTGCCTAAAAAGGGGCCGCTGATACTGCGGGCCCCCTCGTAAGTCAGATCGCTGAACAGGCTGATGATGCCAATAAAAAGAATGAACTTCCAGGCCGCATTTCTGGTTAGCTCTGAAGAGGGCATTGGCCCGCCTCCTGATATTACTCATCCGGCATATGCAAGAGGTGGTCAAGAGAGCCGCCGGCCATGATTTCCCGAGCCGTTCCCAAATCCACCTCCCGGGGGTGGAACCAGATCTGGGCAATCACCGTGGGTATCACTGCGGAGCCGATGACCACCGTTACCAGAATAGAGTACTGGGCCTGGTTGATATAACCGTAGTTAAGTCCAAACAGGGCGGAGATGCTGCCAAAAGTGAGACCGGTGGCCATGAGCAGGGTGGTATAGTTGCTTTCCCGGAGTGGAATTTTAAAGGCCATGCATAAAGGCCAGACCCCGGCGATTTTCGTGACCATCTTCACAACGAAAAGAATCACCAGCAAAGAAAAGCCCGCGATCAAGGCGGGCAGGGAGACCAGGGTCCCCGCCTTGAGGAAGAAAAACGGGGTCAGCAGGGCAAAGACGATGGAGCGCATGCGGAAGACCAGCACTTTATTGTGGGTGAACAACCCCGCCAGCACCATGCCGAAGAGATACGCGGGGAGCACCGCTTCGCTGCGGGCGGTCACCGCCAGGGCCCCCAGCACACAGAGCACTAGAAAAATAAATTTTATCTCCGGCTCGCTCACCCGGCCCCCCCACTTGACAAAGAACCAGCGGCTTAAAGCCGGCAGCCGCCACATGGCTACCAGGGTGACCACCGCAAAAATTATCAGCCAATAGTCGTATTGGGCAAAGATCAGCCCCAGGGCCAGGACCGTGCCCAGGTCGGTGATAAAACACGCGCCCAGGATGAGTTTGCCCAATTCCGTTTCATTCAGGCCCGTCTCCACCATCACCGCGTAGACCACGGCCATGGAGGTGGTGGACAGGGCAATGCCCGCAATCTGGGCGGCCTGGAGATTCCAGCCGCTGATATAGTAGGCGTAGGCCATGGCCCCCAGGAAGGGAAAGAGAAAGGAAACGAAGCCGATGGCCAGGGTAGGGATGAGCTGGCGCCGGAAAGACTCGGGCTCGATCTCGGCGCCCGCCAGGAAGGTGAGGACCACGGAGGCAAAACCCGCGAGGAAATTGATCCAGGCATTGGGCTGGAAGATGACACTCCCCAGGTACGAGCCCAGGTTGCCGGCCACAAACCCCAGGAAAATCTCCACCAGGGCTACGGAAATGCCGATGCGGATGGAGATGAGGCTGGAAAGAAGCGCCAAAGCGATCCAGGCCGCTGCGGTATACCAGACTTGCTCCATGTTCTTCCTCGTGCAACCAGGTGAGATACCCAATCCCAAGGAACAGAGGCCCAATAAAAAAGCCCCTGCCCAAGGGCAGGAGCCATCAGCTCGGCGCAGTTCGGGTGGAATACTCCACCCCGGCGGACTCCATCGCCGGTGGTCTCAGATAAAATAACCTTTGTCACTGAGCCGGTCAAAGGAATATCACTCTTGGCCGGCGCTTTTCGCTAAGCCCTACCCTTCCAAAATCTCCCAGTGGTGCTCAAAGGAGCGGTCCCCAGAGGTGTACTGGTGGCTGTAGGTCTTGCCCCGGCCCAGCCGGGAGTTGACCTTCCAGAAGCGCAGGTGCAGGGCCGGGACCTGGGCGGGAGCAGCCTCGCCGCTTCCGGGCACCCAGACTTCCTTTTCCTCGATGACCTTCCAGATGGTGCGGTGGCGGCGGTGCCGCACCTTTTGCCCCACCCGGGGCAGGTTCAGGTTCTCCCGCAAGACCTTGAAGCGGTAAACGTTGATTTCGTCCTTTTCCAGGACCCGCTCTCCCATGATGGAGATGGCGATGGCGCCGATGGGCGCGGTGGCCAGGATGGAGAGCACCGCCACCGCCAGGATGACTTCGCCGCCCGCCACTCCGGCCTCCATGGGAATGGCGCCGATGGCCGCCTGCACCGTGGCCTTGGGGATATAGGAGACCACACAGAATAGTTTCTCCCGCCAATCCAGCCCCGCGCCCATAACGGACAGGTAGGTGCCCACGGAGCGGAAGGCCAGGCCGATGAAGATCACCGCCAACCCGGCCAGCCCCGCGTGCCAGGCCACCTGCAGGTTCACCTGGGCCCCCACCAACACGAAGAGCAGAAGTTCGGCAAAGACCCAGATGCGCTTAAGTTTTTGGGAGATAAGATGGGCCAGGCCTTCGTCCTTCTCCAGGATGACGAACCCCAGGGCCATTACTCCCAGGAGGCTGGCGATGGGCAGCCATTTGTGGGCCAGATCCTCCACCCAGGTGAGAATGATGGCCACGCCCACCACAATGATGGTGCGCCGGGGGCTGGTGAAGTCATACTTGCCGAAGACCTTGTAAAGCAGATACCCCGGAATCAGTCCCACCAGGATGCCCAAGACGATGGAAATGGGGATGCTGCCGATCTGCCACAAATAATTGACCGCCTGGCCTTTCTCCAGGGCCAGGAGGATGGTGAAGATAACGATGACAAAGACGTCGTCGATGGCGGACGCGGCCAGGGTCAGAGTGGGGATGCCTTTTTTGGCCCCTTTGCCCCGTTCCATGAAGTCGATCATCAAAGGGACCACCACCGCGGGCGAGACCGCGCCCAAAATCGAACCCAGGATGGCCGCTTCCATGGGGGTAAGATCGAGAAAAAACGGGGCCACCAACACCACCCCGGCGATTTCGAAGAGAGCGGGCACCGAGGACATCAGGACCGCGGGGCGGGCGGTGCGGTTCAGGGTGTCCTTGTGGAGTTCGAAGCCCGCCCGGAGCAGGATGACGATCAGGGCGATTTTCCGGAAATCCGCAGATACCGCCAGCATCTCCGGTTTGAGCAGGCCCAGGACGTGAGGCCCCGCCAGCATGCCCACCAACAACATGCCCACCAGGCCCGGCAGCTTCAGGCGGCGGAAGAGGTAATCCGCGGCCAATCCCAAAATTATTATGATCGCCAGACTGATCGCCATAAAGCCTCCACAGCGGCGCCTATCAAGAAAAAAGCCCCTGACCCACCTTAAGTGAGATCAGGAGCCATCAGTGTCATCACGGTTCGGGCAGATACTCCTCACCCCGGCGGACCCCATCGCCTGATATGGCAACAATCTAACTCCGGTCAACCGGCCCGGTCAAGAAAAATGTGCAAAAAAGCACAAATCTCCGGCCGGATGTCTTTTAAAGTTGACAGAAATCCTTTTTTCAAGAAATAATTTAAGCAAACGGCGATGAAGTCCGCCATAAGTGCCCCGCCTTATTGGGCGCGGCTGATGACTTCTGTCCATTTCGGGGCAGAAGTTTTTTTTTGCTCCGGGGCAAGGAGAATCCGTGGGAGTCTACCGGGCTTTAAAAGAAGAACTGGAACGGGAATTGAGCCGTTTGGCCGGGCTGCCGGAGATTAAGAGCCTGCAAGTCGCCGCGCTCCTGGAGAAGTTACAGGAAAACCGATTCCATCTGGTGATCCTGGGCGCCTTTAAGCGGGGGAAAAGCACCCTGATCAACGCCTTGCTGGGAGAGGCGGTGCTGCCCACCGCGGTGGTCCCTTTGACCTCGGTGGTCACCATCCTGGGCTATGGGGAGAAGCTGGACATCCAGGTCCATTTTCAGAACGGCCAAACCCGAAAGATCACCCAGCCGGAACTGGTGGAATTTATCACGGAGAAGGGGAACCCCCGCAACCGGAAGGGCGTGCGGGAGGTGGAGATTGCCTATCCCTCCGAATACCTCCAAGACGGGGTGCGCATCATCGACACTCCCGGCGTGGGCTCGGTTTACAGCCACAACACGGAGGTGTCTTACAATTACCTGCCCCAGGTGGACGCGGCCGTCTTCGTGGTCACCGTGGACCCGCCTTTATCCGCGGCGGAGCAGGAGTTTTTGCAGGACATCCGGGAATATGTCCATAAACTGTTTTTCGTCTTGAACAAGATCGATTACGTGGATGCCGCGGAGCGGCAGGAGGCCCTGGATTTCACCGCGGAGGTATTGAAAGGGAATCTCGCGGCGCAGCAGGTGATGATCTTCCCCCTGTCGGCCAAGCTGGCCCTAGAAGGCAAGACCAACGGTGGCTCCGAATCATTGCAGGCCAGCCTCCTGCCCGAATTTGAAGAACACTTGCGCCACTTTCTTTTCCGGGAAAAGGGCCGGGTATTATTGATTTCCTGCATCAACGGGGCCTTGAAGGCGCTGATGGACTCCACCCTGGCCCTCCAGGTGGAACGGCAAGCCGCGGCTATCCCCTTAAAGGAGCTGGAAGAGAAAATCGCCCGGTTCGACCAGGAATTGGCGGGCCTGGAGAAGGAGCGGGAGATGTCCCTCCTGCTCCTGGAGGGGCGCATCAAGGGCGTGCTGGCGGAATTGCAAAACGACCTGGAATCCTTTAAGCGGGAGACCGGCGCCCGGCTGCCCCGGGAAGTGGAAGAGGAGTTTCAGCGCAAGACCAGACAAGCCGTGGATCTGCGGGTGGAGATGGAAAAATATCTCTTTGAGGCCCTAAAAGACGTGTTCACGGCTTGGCGCCGCCAGGAAATCGAGCGGCTGGCCGTCATGTTGGCCGACACCCACCAGGAGTTCGCAGGCCGGATCAACGCCATCCTGGAGCGCTTAACCCGCTTGACCGCGCAAATCTTCGATTTTTCCCTCAGGGGGTTCGCGGCGGAGGAGGCCTTAACCGAGAAGAGCCGCTTCTGGTTCAAATTCAAAGATGAACCGGTGGGCCTGGAAATCTTGCAGACCACCATAACTTCGCTTCTGCCCCGGGCCTTGACCAAAAGACTGCTGTTGAAAAAGCTGCTGGAAAACGTGGTGGAACTGGTGGACAAACACTGCGGGCGCCTGCGCTACGATTTCCATCAGCGCCTCCAGGAGATGGCCCGGGATTTCCGCCAGACCTGGCTGGCCAAGATTGACGATACCACCCAAAGCATCCGCCAGGCCCTGGAGCGGGCCTGGACCCAAAAGCAGACCGGCGCCAGGCAGGCGTCGCGGCGGGCCGGAGAAGTGGAACAGAGCTTGGCCGAAATCTTACAGGCCGAACGCAACCTGTTGGCCTTGAAAGAAAGGGGGGAGGCTTCTTTGCCATAATTTTTCAGATAATGCCGACCATGGTCCGAGCAGACCTTGAAACCAGAGGAGGTCAATCTTAACCTTTGGGTAAAGTCCCAACCAGTTCCCCCAGGAGGTGGCTTATGGCGGAATATGAGAAAATTATCAAGGAAAAAAGGCTTCCCAGTGTCGGGCAGACCGTGCGCAGCAAGAAGTACGGGACTTTATGGCGGGTCATGGAGAAAAAAGAGGTCTGGCAGAACATCGATCCGGACCCCAAAACCAAGGAGCCCCGCATGATTCCGGCCATCTATTTATGCTACTGGAAGATCCAGGAAGAAGTCATGCCGGGAGTGGGCAGGATGATGGGGTATCTCTATACCCTCTATGACAACACCTTTGAGCAGAACTGGGAAATCCGCTCCTGAGGCCCCATACTTCTTGCTCCCCAGTCCTTCAAAGGGCCGCGGCGTGCGGCCCTTTTGGTTTTTCGTGCCAAAATATGCCGCAGCATCACGCCTTAATCCCGCATTTTCTTTCTTGACAGAAACATCTATGTCCGGCCTAGTTGGAGTTGGCTGAACCTTAATTCCTATGAACTTTGGGGGCCGGTATGGGCATCCGCACCCAAATCCTGCTGTCCTATCTGGTATTGATCCTGCTCTTGTCCCTAGGCATGTGGTTCGTGGACGACTGGATCATGGACAAGATGGCGGCCAGCAATTTGACCTTTGCCGAAGAAGGCGTGGAGGCGCTCACCACCGCCAATAACCGGCTCGCGGAAGAGATTCTCACCACTTACGGAAAATACATCGTGGAAGATAAGGCTGCGGACGTGGCCACCGAATTGTCCTATTTATTAAAAGGGAAAAAAACTTATGACTATGAGAATCTCCGCCGCAATCAACACCTGAGACAGGTTGCGATCCAGGAAATCCGCACTCCCGAAGGCATCGCCGGTTATACCATCGTTTATGACAAAAACGCGGTCAACCTCTTCCACCCCGATAAAAAGGTGGAGGGCATCAACTATATGCTTTGGCGGGATCAATATCCGGAAATGTGGCAGCTCTTGAACCTGTCCCTCAAGGAAGGGAACGTATCCGGTTATTTGACCTTCTTTGACCAGGAGAAGCGGCAGCGGCAGCGTTATGCCGCCATCCGCCCGGTGCCCGGCACCCCCTTTCTGGTGGCCGCGGTGGTGAATATCGACGAGTTTTTTCTGCCCACCCAGGAGAAGATCCGGAAGGCCTCCCGGGAATTCGTCGCCCAGGCCAAACAGTCCATCGTCAAGCATCACGACGAGATGGGCCGGACGGCCAAAGTCGCGGGGCTGGCCGCCGGAACCCTCGTTATCCTGCTAGCTTCCCTGTTCGGTTTTTATTTAGCCGGCTCCATTTCCCGGCCCTTGCGCCGCCTGCAAAAGGGGGTGAGGGAGGTGGGGGAAGGCAACTTTGCCGTGGCCGTGCCCGAAAAAGGGGTGAGAGAAGTGGTGAACCTGGCCCATTCCTTCAACCAACTGGGGCAGCAGCTCATGGATTATATCGCCAAGCGGGATTTTATCCGGGATACCTTCGGCCGCTACGTCACCCAGGAAGTGGTGAAGAAGCTCCTGGAATCGGACGGGGCCCTGGAGCTGGGAGGCGAAACCCGGGAAGTCTCCATTCTCATTTCGGATTTACGGGGCTTCACCGCCTTGACCGCGGACATGGAACCCGTGGAGGTGGTTACTTTTCTCAACCGTTACCTGGGGAAGATGATCGAGATTCTCACGGATGCCCACGCGGTGATCGACGAGATCATCGGCGACGGCATCCTGGCCTTTTTCGGCGCGCCCGAACCCATGGAGGACCACCCGGTGCGGGCCGTGGCCTGCGCCTTGGCCATGCAGGCGGCCATGGAGGAAGTCAACGCGTGGAACCGGGCCAACGGCCTCCCCCACCTGGAGATGGGCATCGCCGTGAATACCGGAGAAGTGGTGGTGGGCAACATCGGCTCCGAGAGAAGGACTAAATACAGCGTGGTGGGCGCCCATGTGAACTTCGCCTCCCGCATCGAATCCTATGCGGTGGGCGGCCAGGTCCTACTCGGCCCCGCCACTTTTCAGCGGGTTAAGGACTTTATCGAAATGGGGGAGACCATGGAGGTGAAATTAAAGGGGGTTCCGGGCAAGACCACCCTTTATGAGGTGACGGGCATGGGAGAGCCTTACAATATCCATCTCCCGGAGCGCTTTGAAACCCTGACGCCCCTGGCCGAGAAGATCCCCGTCCATCTCCAGCGCATCAGCGAAAAAATAGTCATCAGCGAGGCCGCGGCCTGGATCGGCCAGCTTTGCGAAACCTCGGCGCTGCTTACTTTTGAAGGGGAATTGTGGGAATGGGAAGACGTCCGCCTGCTCCTGTTGGACGCCCAAGGCCGGGAAATCCCGGAGCGGCTCTACGGCAAAGTCACCGCGGTCAAGCCCGCAGGAGAAAACCGGGTGGAGGCCCACATCCGCTTTACCTCCGTCTCCCCGGAGATCTACCCCATTTTCCGCCGGGTGTTGGGGTTGGAATAATGTTCCGGCGCAGCCAATCAGACGCGGCAGGTAAGGGTTTTTCCTGAAAATGACGATGCTGATATGAGCGCCTTTTTTCTGAGGAAAACATCTATGCGCCGGATTGTCTCCTTATTCTTGATATTTTTTCCGGTTTTGGCCTTGCTGCCGCCCGTCGCCTCTCCCCGGGCCGCGGACTTGCAGACCGTCACCTTCATTCCCCAATGGGCGCCCCAATCGCAGTTCGCCGGCTATTACGTGGCCCAGGATAAAGGCTTTTACCGGAACCGGGGTCTGGAGGTAAAGATCCTCACGGGCGGGCCTAATTTCCCACCCTCGGAATTATTGCGCACCGGCCAAGCCGATTTCGGCACCATGTTCCTGACCAACGCCATCGTCAAACGGGCCCAGGGCGATAAATTCGTCAATATCGGCCAGGTGGGGCAGCGTTCGGCCCTGATGCTGGTGGCCAAGAAATCCAGCGGCATCAAGGAGCCTAAGGACATCAACGGCAAGAAGGTGGCCCTCTGGGGAGAAGAATTCCAAATTCAGCCCCGGGCTTTTTTCCAGCAGCACCGGCTGCAGGTAAAAATCCTCCCCCAGGGCACCACCATGAACCTGTTTTTGCGGGGCGGCGTGGAGGTGGCCTCGGCCATGTGGTACAACGAGTACTACCGGATCATCCAGGCCGGGATCGATCCCGGGGAGTTGACCACCTTCCTGTTGTCCGACTACGGCCTGAAATTTCCCGAAGACGGCATCTATTGCCTGGAGTCCACTTATCAGCAAGACCCGGGGAAGTGCAGAAATTTTGTCCAGGCCTCCCTGGAAGGCTGGAGATATGCCTTCACGCACGTGGACGAGGCCCTGGATATCGTCATGAAGTACGTCAACGCCGCCCATTTGCCCACCAACCGGGTGCACCAGAAGTGGATGCTGGAGCGGATGCGGGATATCATCCAACCTCCCGGGGCAGATATCCCCATGGGGTGCCTGCAGGAAGAGACCTATAATGAAGTGACCCGGGAGCTGAAAAACTTCGGTCTGATCGGCCAGGTCCCGGATTTTCACCATTTTTACCGCGATTGCAGGTCCTTGCATGAAAAATAGCGGCCTGGCCACCCGGCTCACCATCTTTATTCTCGCCAGTACGGCCTTTATCTTCGTGGCCGCCTTAACTTACAATTACTATTCCGCCAAGGCCACCATCATGGCGGAAGCGGTGGAAGACGCCCAAAACCTGGCCCTGGCCACCGGCAATAAAATTGAGGTCACCCTCCAGGGAGTGGAAAAGATTCCCCGCCTCCTGGCCGGCATACTGGAAGAGCAGCCGGCTCGACGGGAAGACCTGTTGCGCCTGCTGAAGCGGGCCCTGGAGCATAATCCCGAAATTTACAGCATCGGCTTGGCGTTCGAACCCTTTGCCTTTGACCCTAAACAGTATTATTTCATGCCTTTTGTCCAGCGGGATGAAGGACAGATTAAGGTTTCCTTCTTGGGAAGCGACACCTACCGCTACTTCTTTCAGGATTGGTACCAAATTCCCAAAGAACTACAGCGCCCCTTATGGAGTGAACCCTATTACGACGAAGGGGGCGGCAACATCATCATGTCCACTTATTCCATGCCCTTTTTCCGGGAAAAAGACGGGAAGCAAGAAGTGCGCGGGGTCGTCGGCGCGGATATTTCCCTCATGGGGTTGGAAAAGCTGGTAGCTGCGGTAAAAATTTTCCAGACCGGCTATGCCTTTCTCGTTTCCCAAAACGGGCGGTTCCTTACCCATCCCGACAAAAATCTGATTATGCGGCAAAGCATGTTCAGCCTGGCCGTGGCCCGGAATGACCCGGAACTGCGGAAGATCGGCCGGGATATGATCCGGGGCGGCCGGGGGTTCGTGCCGGTGAACGACTTCGTCTCCAGTGAAAAATCCTGGATGTACTACACCCCCTTGGGCTCCAGCGGCTGGACCCTGGGGGTCATTTTCCCGGAAGAGGAACTCTTCGCCAACGTCTGGCGCCTGAGCCATCATTTAACCCTCATCGGCTTCATCGGCCTGGTGTTCCTGGGCCTGGTGATCACCATCCTGTCCCGGTCCATCACCAAACCCCTGAGGACCCTGGCCGCGAGCACCGCGGCCCTGGGCCATGGGGATTTTTCCGTGCACGTCCCGGAGACCGGCGCCAAAGAAATCAAACAATTGGCCCATTCTTTCAACGAATTGGGACAGCAGCTCACGGAGTACATGGAAAAGCGGGATTTCATCCGGGACACCTTCGGCCGCTACGTCACCCAGGAAGTGGTGAAACGGCTCCTGGAATCCGAAGAGGCCCTGGCGTTGGGGGGCGAAACCCGGGAGGTGACGCTGCTGTTCTCCGACCTCCGGGGCTTCACCGCCCTCACCGCGGAGATGCACCCGGAACAGGTCATCACCTTCCTCAACCGCTACCTGGAGCAAATGATCGAGATCCTGCTGGATTACCGGGCGGTGATCGATGAAATCATGGGAGACGGCATCCTGGCCTTTTTCGGCGCTCCCGAGCCGCTCGAAGACCATCCCGCCCGGGCCGTGGCCTGCGCCCTGGCCATGCAGGGGGCCATGGAGGAGATCAACGCCTTAAACGCCCAAGACGGACTCCCCCACCTGGAGATGGGCATCGCGGTGAACACCGGCACGGTGGTGGTGGGCAACATCGGCTCGGAAAAACGCACCAAGTACAGCGTGGTGGGCGCGGACGTGAACTTCGCCTCCCGGATCGAATCCTACGCCCTGGGGGGCCAGGTGCTCATCGGCCCCTCCGCTTACGAGCGGGTTAAGGAGATGATCGAGGTGGGCGAGATCACCCAGGCCGAGATGAAGGGCGTCCCGGAGCCGGCCACCTTATACGAAGTGCGGGCTATTCACGGCCCCTTTAACTTAAGCCTGAAAGAACGGCAGGAAACCTTGCGGCTCCTGGCCCGGGGGCTGCCGGTGCACATTTACCGCCTCAAGAAGAAAATCGTCACCGGCGAGGCCGCAGCCGCCGAGATCACCCAGTTGAGCGAAACCGCGGCCGTGGTCCGTTTTGCCGGGGAGCTGGCGGCCTGGGAAGACGTCCGCCTCCACCTGTTGGATGAAGAGAATCGGGAAACCCCCGGGAAGATCTACGGCAAGGTAACCGCGGTGAACCCCGGGAGCGGCGACACCCGGGAAGCCCACATCCGCTTCACTTCCGTGCCTCCGAAGAGCCGGGCGGTTATCAAAGAGGTCTTGGGATAGGAAAAAAACTGCGCCCCGCTTAGACGGGGCGCAGCTTCTCGTTTAACCGATAACCGAAAAAGGCATCAAGGGGGGCAGATCCCGCCCCCCTTGCTATTCTTCCTCAGGCCGCGGCCTAGCGGCGGGACACCGAGTTGGAATCGAAGTTGCTCACCCAGATTTTGGCCCCGTCAAAGGCCACCGCCACCGGGGAGCTTCCCACCGGGTAAGTGCCAAGAACCGTGCCGTCGCTGGCCTGCAGCTTGGTGATATTATTGTGGCCCGCGTTGGCCACCCAGATATTGACGCCGTCAAAAGCCACCCCGTAGGGACTGCTGCCCACCGTATAGGTCCCCTGGACCGCGCCGTCGCTGGCTTGCAGCTTGGTGATATTATTGGTGAGATTGTTAGTCACCCAAATGTTCGTCCCGTCAAAGACCAGGCCATAGGGTTGGGAACCCACCGTATAAGTCCCCAGTACCGTGCCGTCGCTGGCTTGCAGTTTGGTGACGTTGTGGCTGCCGTAGTTGGCCACCCAGATATTGGCACCGTCAAAGGCCACTCCCTGGGGAGAGCTGCCCACCGTATAGGTTCCGACAATGCTCCCATCGTTGGCCGACATCTTGGTGACGGTATTGTCGCCGTTGTTCGCCACCCAGATATTGGCCCCGTCAAAGGCAATACCGGCAGGCTGACTGCCGGCGCTATAGGTTCCGAGGGTAGAACCGTCGCTGGCCCGCAGCTTGATCACCCCCCCATGGGCGGTGTTGTTGTCGGACACCCAGATATTGGCGCCGTCATAGACCGCGGCCAGGGGACTGAAACCCACGTAATAGCTCCCCAGATTCTCGCCGTCCGCGGCCCGGATCTTGTTAACGTAGCCGCTGCCAAAAATGCACACCCAGATATTGGCCCCGTCGCAGGCGAGTCCTGCGGAATTATATCCCACGTAGATATCATTATTCACCGAGATACCCTGGTACCAGCGCAGGGTGGCCAGTTGCAGGGGATTGAGGCTGCTGCCGGCCGGGCCGGCCGGACCCTGAGGGCCTTGGGGGCCGGTGGCCCCGGTGGCTCCGGTAGCCCCGGTGGCCCCGGTAGCCCCCGCCGGTCCGGTGTCACCTTGGAGGCCTTGCGGTCCCTGAAGACCTTGCGGCCCTTGGGGGCCGGTGGCTCCAGTAGCTCCTGTGGCTCCAGCAGGCCCGGTGTCGCCTTGAGGGCCTTGGAGTCCCTGAGGGCCGGTGGCTCCGGTCAGTCCAATGGGACCCTGGGGGCCTATGTCACCCTGAGGCCCCTGGAGGCCTTGGGGACCGGTGGCTCCGGTGGCTCCGGTATCACCCTGCGGGCCTTGGGGGCCGGTGGCTCCGGTCAGTCCAATGGGACCCTGAGGGCCGATGTCGCCTTGGGGTCCCTGGGCTCCCTGGGGCCCCTGGAGGCCTTGGGGGCCTTGGGCGCCGGTGGCTCCCGCAGGCCCGGTGTCACCTTGGGGCCCTTGTAGTCCCTGAGGTCCTTGGGGGCCTTGGGGACCGGCTGGACCCACATAAGTAACCCGCAGGCCCAAAATCTGCGCCTCGGGGTTATTGGCCTTGAAATGCAAAGTAATGTAATCAGTGCCCGGTGTCATTATTTGGGGAAAGACAGAGGAGACATCCACTTCCTTCACCACATTCTTGGTGAAGGCCAGGGGCAACCCCAGTTTTTCCTTTTGCTTATTGGTGTGTTTTTTCCCTCCCTGGGAGAGAAACATCCGTAAATCGTAGGTGGTGCTGCCCGTCGCCCCGCCGATCAAAACCACCTTGGCCTGGGAAAACGATTGCAGGTTGTCCGGCACCGCGAAAGCGAAACGGGTCTCGGCGATGGAAGTTACGGGCCAACCCCCATAGCCGATGTTTGGGCCGTAAACCTGGGGGCTGACCCAGATCTCGTTGGCAAAGGCCGCGTTGGAAAGACCCTGGAAGAGGAGAATGCTCAGCAGTAATAGGGCTGCCCTCAACCATTTTCTGCTTTTGTCCATGTTGACTCCTGAACAAAGTTATTGGGCCCCTTTAAAAAAGGGTATTTCTGAACAGCTTCATAGCTGGTCCTGCCCAGGGAACATTCATTATTTTAGGGACGACAGGGCTGGCAGATCTGCAAGATCCTATTTTGAAAGGCCAAAGAGGAATACTGTTTCCTCCTTGGTGGCATGAAATCGGTTTAATCTTAGAATATTTGTGGTTGATGTCAATAATTCTTTCTTCTCTTTTTTCCATTATCGGATTTCTGCAACAAGAAAATAAAAAAAACCGATGGTGGCGCCGCAGCGCCGCCGGGGAACGGCGCCCTAAAGATAATCCGCCAACGCCTTCTTCAGGGTCTGGCGGGCCCGTTTTAACAAGCCGTCCACCGCCTGGGGGCTGAGGCCCATTTCTGCCGCGATTTCCTGGTAGGAGAGGTCCCCGAAACGCTTCAGGATCACGGCCCGGCGCTGGTTTTCCGGGAGAGCGGCCAGGGCCTCCTCCAGCCGCCGGGCCAGGTCCTGCTCCTCCAGGGTCTCCAGTGGGCTGGCTCCGGGGTCCGGCGGGGTCACGGACTCCTCCTGATCCAGGGATTCCTGGGGATGCCTGGCCCGCAGTTGGTTCAAGCAGTGGTTGGCGGTGATGCGGTTGAGCCAGGCGCTCACCGTGGCCTTGGGCTCAAAGGCGGCGGCGTGTTCATAGACCTTGATAAAGACCTCCTGAAGGGCGTCTTCCGCCTCCAGGGAGTCTTTGAGCAGGCGGTACGCCAGATTATAGAGGCGGGCCTGGTGGCGGCGCATCAGTTCCGCCAGGGCCGGGGCGTCGCCTTTGGCCACCCGGCGGATTAAGGCGTAATCGAGGTCGGTGGGTGCAGTACTCAAAACAGGGTGAGATAGACCAGGTTTTCCTTCTTGCAGCCCCGGAGCATTTCCATATGGCGCAGGGGCGCGAATTCCCGGCGCAGTTCATCTTCGGTCAGCCCCAGTTGGGCCGCGGCCTCGAGCATCGGCACCTCGCCCCGCTCCTTCACCAGGTCGTAAAGCCTCTGCTGCAAGGGGGTCAGGGTTTGTCCCCCGGGCAAGTCCTTAAGGCTTTTGGCGGTATGCACCGCCCAGGGGTCGCAGGTCTTGGTGATGCTCAAGGCGTCCAGGAAACAGTCTTCGCAGAGTTCCTGGCCCAGGTATTCCCGGGCCTCTCCAGGGTCGAGGGCGGCCTTGCACTTGGCGCAGGTTGGGTCGGACATGGCGCTTATCTCTTTAAGTTCCGAGTTGCGAGTTGCGAGTTGAGGCGTCTACGAAAAACCCTCACCTGTCGACACTAATAAGATTTCGCCTAGGTCTCAGGTTGGTATTTGGATTCTACTCCGATTTCGGTTTCTATTCCATAGATTGCTGCCACAAAAAATCTTGGGGCGGTTCGGGAACCGCCCCAGCATTATTTCTCCTCCAACGGAAAGAGACAATTTTAAAAAGCCAAGCCAAACAATCTGCCTTAACTTGGAACCAGGAACTTGGAACTCGAAACTATAACGTATACTCCCCGTCCATCTCCAGGATAAATTCCCCGGGCTTCTCGCCGGGGGTAACGACAAAAGTGCCGGCGCCTTTGAGGCCCGCCAGTTTGCCGATGCCTCTGTCCACCTCCCATTTGCCCCTGGTCATGTCCCCCCGCTTGTCTCCGTTAAAGCGGGAGTACACGGTGCCCTGCTCATAAACGGTAAAGGCATAACCGTGCATATGGCCGTCGCCCTTGATGCGGTCATGAAAGCCCACGCTGCGGCGGTAGACAAATTCACCCGCCACCCCCGGGGTGTATTCAAGGGGATAGCCTTCCAGTTCGGTGAGCATCAGGGTGTGGTCCGGTACATCGCCCACGGCGAGCACTTCACGGCGGGTGACAAAGACTCTGAATTTGGCTTTGCGATGCATGGCAGCTCCCTCCTGATTGTAGTCCGGGCGGGGCAAGGCCGAAGACCGGCGCCGACGGACGCCCGTACCCCCGGTTTTTTCCCCTCTTGGCTCCGGTCATGCCCCCGATTTTATGCATGCCCGGAAGCAGGTTGATCGACTCCGGCTTTGCCCTCACCCAGTGGGCTTAAGTTAAATATCCAACTCGTTCAATTCAAGGACGTTGCTCTGAATAAATTCCCGCCGCGGCTCCACCTTGTCCCCCATGAGGATGGTGAAAATCTCGTCCGCGGCATACGCGTCCTCGATATTCACCTTTAAGAGGGTGCGGGTCTCCGGGTCCATGGCGGTCTCCCAGAGCTGCTCCGGGTTCATTTCGCCTAAGCCTTTAAACCGCTGGATGGACACGCCTTTTTGGCCCTCTTCCAGGATAAAAGCCACCATTTCCTCCAGGGTGGCAAACTGCCAGGCCTTTTCCTTTTCTTCCAGGCGGTGGGGGGGAGACTTGAAATCCGCCAGGGATTGATCCAGCTTCACCAGGGCTTGAAAATCGCTGCCTCCCAAAAGATCCCAATCCAGACGCATCTCCGAAGCCTCCCGCTCCCGGGCGGCAATGACCACCGCCTGGGCGTGGTGCTCCTCATCCTCCTCCAGGCGGGCGCGCCAGCGGCCCCCGGCCTCCAGGGACTGGAGCAAAGACGCCAGCCGCTCTTCCTGGCGCAGGGCCTCTTTGGAGGTGACCCCCAAATCCAGGAAGTGCTGCAGAATCTCCCGGGACAGACCCCGTTTTTCAAAACGGGTGAGATATTCCTGATAGGCAAAGACCTTTCCCAGGGCCTGGGACAGGGCCGGCCCCTGAAGGGTGCTTTCCTTCCCCAGGCGGAGGCGCTTTTTCTCCAACCCCCGCTGGATCAGATAGGTCTTAAAATCCCCGTCGTCCTTGAGATAGATCTTTTCGCTGCCCCGGGTGACCCGGTACAGCGGCGGCTGGGCGATATAGAGGTAGCCCCCTTTGACCAGGTCCTCCATCTGCCGGTAGAAAAAGGTGAGCAGCAGGGTGCGGATATGCGCGCCGTCCACGTCCGCGTCCGTCATGATGATCACCTTGTGATACCGCAGGTCTTCCTCCAGGTTGGGGGTCTCCTTGGAGAGGTCCGACCCCAGGGAGGAGATCAGGGTGCGGATCTCGGGGTTTTCCAGCATTTTTTCAAAGCGGGCCTTTTCCACGTTCAGGATCTTGCCTTTGAGCGGCAGGATGGCCTGAAAGCGCCGGTCCCGGGCCTGCTTGGCGGAGCCGCCGGCGGAGTCTCCCTCCACCAGGTAGATCTCCCTGCGGCCCGGGTCCCGCTCCTGGCAGTCCGCCAGTTTGCCCGGCAGCGTCATGTCTCCCAGGGCTCCTTTCTTGCGCACCAGGTCCCGGGCGCGGCGGGCCGCTTCCCGGGCCCGGGCCGCGTCCAGGAGCTTGGCCAGGATGCGCCGGGAGACTCCTGGATTTTCCCCCAGGAAGGTGAGGAGATGCTCATAAAGAAGGTTTTCCACCAACCCCTTAACGTCGCTGTTCCCGAGCTTGGTCTTGGTCTGCCCCTCGAACTGGGGGTGGGGCAGCTTCACGCTGACCACTGCGATCATCCCCTCCCGGACGTCTTCTCCCTGGAGGTGGGAGTTTTTCAGGGCCTTGGGCAGCTCCGCGGTGGTCATATACTGGTTGATGGCCCGGGTGAGGCCCGCCTTGAAACCGCTTAAGTGGCTGCCCCCTTCCCGGGTGTTGATATTGTTGGCGAAAGTGAAAATCTGCTCGTTGTAGGTGTCGTTGTACTGGAAGGCCATCTCCATCTGGATACCGCCCCGGCCTCCGGAGAGGTAGATGGGGTCCGGATGGATGGGGTTCTTGTTGCGGTTCAGGTACTGGACAAAGGAGACGATGCCGCCTTCGTAGAAGAATTCGCTTTTGCGGCCGCTGCGCTCATCCTCCAGGAAGACGCGCAGGCCCCCATTAAGGAAGGATAGCTCCCGGAGGCGCTGGGCCAACAGGTCGTCGCTGAAATCGATCTCCGGAAAAATCAGGGGGTCGGGCCTAAAGAGCACCTTGGTGCCCCGGCGCTTGGTCTCTCCCGTGATGGTCAGCGGGGTCTTGGTCCGGCCCCGTTCGTAGCTCTGATGATAGACCTTGCCGTCCCGGCGGATCTCCACTTCCAGGTATTCGGACACCGCGTTGACCACGGAGACGCCCACGCCGTGGAGGCCGCCGGAGACCTTGTAGGCGCCGCTGTCGAACTTGCCGCCCGCGTGCAGGCGGGTCATAACCACTTCCACTGCGGGCAGGCCCTCGGTGGGGTGCAGGTCCACGGGGATGCCTCGACCGTTGTCTTCCACGGTGACGCTGTTGTCTGGATGGATTTTGACCTTGATCTCGTTGCAATACCCGCCCATGGCCTCGTCGATGGAGTTGTCCACCACCTCGTAGACCAGGTGGTGCAGGCCCTCGGAGCCGGTATTGCCGATATACATGGACGGCCGTTCCCGCACGCCCTCCAGGTCTTTTAAAACCTGAATCTGTTCGGCGCTGTACTCTTCGGGAGCGTTGGGGTTGTTTGCCAAAATGCTTCTCCTTTAAGCCTCTTGCAAAATTTCTTTACTCTGCGCCCTCTGCGTCTCTGCGGTGAAATCATTAACCGCAGAGACGCAGAG
>QZIZ01000079.1 GCA_003599195.1 Deltaproteobacteria bacterium
CGCGGCCCCGGCTCCGGCCGCTGAGCCCCGGCCTCCCATCACCGCGGAGCCCGCGGCTCCGTGCGAAAAACCAGACCCCGACAATGCCGCAGCCCCCGGGAAACCGCCCCAGGAACCGGCAACCGCTCCGTCTCCCAAGGGGAAAGGCCCCAAAGTCAAATATCAGGCCGGTGAAGACCCCGAGTACGCCAAGAAATGCGGCTGGCCGGTGAAATATCCCCCACCGCTGCCGGGGGCGATCCTGCCCCATAAACGCATCGTCGCCTATTATGGCAACCCCAAGTCCAAGAAAATGGGGGCGTTGGGCGAATACCCCAAGGACGAGATGCTCCGGCGGCTGAAGGGGGAAGTGGCCAAATGGGAGAAGGCCGATCCGTCCTTACCGGTGCAGCCCGCCCTGCACCTGGTGGCGGTGGTGGCCCAGGGGGAGCCGGGCAAGGCAAAAAAATACCGGATGATCCATCCGGACGCCCTGGTCACCGAGGTTCACGGGTGGGCCAAGGAGGTGAAGGGTATCTTCTTCGTTGATATCCAGACCGGCCATTCCGATATCCGGGAAATCCTGCCGCGCTTCGAATGGATCCTGAAGAATCCGGACGTGCACCTGGGGATGGACCCCGAGTTTAACTTGATCAAAAGCGGCAAAATACCCTGCAAAAAGATCGGCACTTATGACGCCGCGGACATCAATTACGCCTCAGGCTTTCTGCAGCAACTGGTAAAGAAATACAACCTACCGCCCAAGGTGTTCGTGGTGCACCGTTTCACCCGCAATATGGTCACCAATGCCAAAAACATTGTGGTCCGCCCCGAAGTGCAAATGGTAATGCATATGGACGGCTGGGGCCCCCCCTGGCTGAAGCGGGATTCCTACCGGGATTACATCATCAAGGAACCGGTGCAGTTCACCGGCTTCAAGCTCTTCTACCACAACGACACCAAGAAGGGCGACCCGCTGATGACCCCGCAGGATCTGCTGGCGCTGACCCCGAAGCCGATTTACATCCAGTACCAGTAAGGCGGTTTTCAGTTTTCGGTTTTCGGTTGGGAAATTGGGGACAGGCGCTTTAATAGGCGTCTGTCCCCAATTTATTGCGGCAGCACTCTTAATTTTTGCGCATGGGGGAGGGCGGAGAAAATGCCGCCATGAACTCCGCCTGCTCATACGCCCGCAGGACCTCCCTTATATAGGCGTTGGTGCAGGATGAATTATAGACCCGCAAGACCTTCCTGATATTCCCGTCGTATTTCTCCAGCAGTCTGGCCAGGACCGCGGCCCCGCCCATGATATTTTCCCGGGGATTCAGGGGATTGACTCCGTACTTTTTGGCCGTGCCCTCGTGCAATTGCATCAGGCCGAAGCATCTCCCCGATTTCGCATACGGGTCATACCGCGATTCGATGGCGCAAACCGCCTGAATGAGATAAGGGGAAATCCGGTAGCGTTTGGCAGCCTCCTTAATGTAGTCCCAGTACTCCTGCTTCAGCTCCAGCCTCCCTATTTGGGGAGGGGTTTGGGGCCAGGGTTGGGCCCAGGCAGTGGTAGTCAAAAGTAAAAAGATGATGAGAGTTTTCCAACTCATAGTGCCTCCTTGGCTTTGTGTCGGTTTGATTAGTTTGTCGCGGGAAAATTACTGCCGGTAGCGTTCAGAAAGGGTTTGTTTGGTCCGGACCCCTATTCAAGGGTTGACCACCAGGCGAAAGTTTGTGAATTTCTTAACATGGATTATCCGAAAAAGGCAATAAAAAAATCGCTTGCCGAACGATATCCATAGAAATATCTTGATGTTATGTAGATAGAGGGGGCACTAGAGCCGGTGGGCTCCCGGCCCTGCCCTCCCCTCTTTTCAAGCTTTTTGCAAAAGCCTTTTCTCTGCGCTCTCTGCGTCTCTGCTTCGAAAAGTTCAAAGTTCAAGGTTCAAAGTTCAAAGTTAAGTGCCCGGAATAAAATGGGGTTTTCGTAATTTATGGGTGAGCCGGAGGCCCATGAACAACTGCGGTGAAAAAAATAGAGAATTCACCGCAGAGACGCAGAGAAATTAGTATCAAATATGCATTTTGCGAAAGCCTCTTTCAGCTATGCAAATTCTGATTTTTGCCGTATATTGCTTTTGTCCCTAGAATCGCCCGGATTGCCTATGACCGAACCGGAATCCCGCAAAGAGACCCAGGCTCAGCCTGACACAGCTCCAGGCCCGGCGGCCCCGCCTTGTCCCCCCTGCCCCCCCGAAGCAGAGCGGGAGCCCGCGTTTCCCACGCATTTCGCCCGGATATTCTTCGGGGTGATCACCCTGACGGTCCTCTATTTCTCTTACCTTATCGTCAAACCCTATCTCCTCGACATCTTCATGGCCCTGGTGCTTTTTTTCACGGCCAAGCCACTGCACCGGGCTTTGTCCCGGGCCCTTTTCGGCATGCGCACCCTGGCCTCCCTGCTCACCTGCCTGATTCTGGCCCTGGTTATCCTGCTCCCCCTGTTCAGCCTGGTGAGCATCATCGCCAACCAAGCCCTGGAGTTCACCGGGGTGGTGCGCCAGGGGCTGCAAACCGGCCACCTTTGGCAGTGGGTGGACGCCAAGGTCACCGCCTTTCACGGCTGGCTCATCCATCTGAACCTGCCTCTGCCCCCGGAGCAGATCAAGCTGGACCAGATTGTTCAGACGGTTCTCACCAAGGCCAGCGAGTTTATCTACACCAATGCCATCGGCCTGCTCAAAGGATTTACCTATTTTTTCCTGGATCTGCTCCTGGTGCTCTTCATCGCGTTTTTCATGTTTATCCAGGGGGATGATTTCATCGAGGAAATCAAAAAACTCTCGCCGCTGGACGCCAAGCACAACGAAGAGATTCTTCACGAGACGGAAACCACCATCAAGGCCACCCTCTGGGGCACGGTAATCGTGGCCTTTGTGCAGGGCATCCTGGGCGGGGTGGGGTTTTTAATCTTCGGCCTGCCCCAGCCCGCGTTCTGGGGCACAGTGATGATCCCGGCGTCGGTGATCCCGGTGGTGGGCAGCGCTATCATCTGGGGACCCGCGGCGGTTTATCTTCTGTTCACCGGACATATGGGGACGGGATTGGGGTTGATCATTTGGGGAGGAGTCATTGTCAGCGTGGTGGACAACCTGCTCAAACCGATCTTGATGAAGGGCAGCCGGTCCACGCCTTCCATCTTCATCCTCTTCAGCATCCTGGGGGGGATCACCTATTTCGGCATGATCGGCTTTATCCTGGGGCCGTTGATTCTCTCCTTTCTCCTGTCATTACTGCGCATCTACCAGAAAACCATCCTGCTGAAGCCGGCCCCTGCACCTGTGACCCCGCCGAAAAAAGAAAGACCCATCGCCCCGGCGGGGGATGGGTCTTGAAAACAGTTTTTAGTTTTTAGTTTTTAGTTTCGGTGGGTTAAGCGGCGCCTAAGACTTCCCGTTTCAGTTCCACGAGGTCCAGTCCTTCCCGGACTGCGGGGGCGCGGCCTTCCAATTGTTCAATCTCCTGTTGGACCAGTTCTTTTTCCAGGTGCCGGTCCTCATGGATGAATTGGCAATATTCCTCGAAAAGCTCGTCTTTCAGGTCCCGGGAAAAACCCTGTCCCTGCTGAAACCGTTCCTCCAGGCCCAAGATATTGTCCAGAAGATAGAAATAGATGGAGCGGGCCTCCGCCAACTGCCCGCTTTGGGCCAGGCGGTCGGCCCGGGCCTGGGCCCGGCGCAGCCGGTCCTCGGCGTCGCTTAAGGAGGTGGAATCCCCGGAGACTTCCTCCACCACGTGGTCAATGGATTCGAGAATATCTTCCAGGCCCTCTTCTTCTTCTTTCAGGACCTCCCGGGCTTCAGGCGCGCGGTCCGCCAGGTCCAGGATGATTTCCAGCAACTCCTTCTTGGAATATTTTTTCAGCCGCTCCGTGAGTTCCGCCCGGTTCAGAAACTTGCCGGGCTCCTCCACCCAGGCCCATAACACGGCCAGGACATGGGAGCAGATCTCACCGCCTTCCACCTGGGGGCAGGAACAGACATAGGATATCTGATCGTTTCGCGTCCTGACCTCCACCTGGAAGGGCAGGTCATCCCAAACCACTCCCCGGAGCCGGTCCGGCATACGGTAACCGTGCAGCACGTGATGTCCCTGAACCAGGGCCTTGGCCTTGGCGGTCGCTTCCGGCGAGCCGATCTGGCTCAGGGTTTGGACGTCCAACTCTACAAATCGCATGTTATACCGTCAACTTAAAGAATTTCCTTTAAATTTAACATATCACGTGGCCGGGGGGAACTATTAATACTGATAAGTTCCACTTTTCGGTTATTTTTTAGAAAAATATCGGCGGCCCTGGTCAAAGAGGAGATTGAGGCTCCTTTCCAGTTCCAGGCGGCGGGCTTCCAGCAGGCCCCCCCGGTCCTCAAGCCGGACAGAGAGCGGGTCGCCCACCAACACCAGCAGGCTGCTCAGGGGCAGGGGCAATTCAAAGCGGTCCCAGGTGTTGAAGGTGATTCTGCGGCTGCTGGCCACGGCCAGGGGCACCAAAGGAGCCCCGGTCTCCCGGGCCAGATAGAGCGGACCTTTTTGGGCCAGCCGGGCCGGTCCCCGGGAGCCGTCGGCAATCAGGCCGCAACTGTAGCCCTGGCGAAAATACTCCGCCATCTGTTTAAGGGCCTGCACCCCCCCTTTGCGCCGGGACCCGAAGCAGACCGTGAAGCCCAGTCCCCGGGCCACTTCGCCGATAAATTCCCCGTCCCGGCTGGGGCTGGCCATGACCACCGTAGGCGGAAGCTGGGGATAGTAGCGCCGGAGGTAATAGAGGGGATACAGAAGGTGGCAGTGCCAGACGGTGTAGATCACGGGCCGGCCCGTAAGGATCAGGTCTTTCGTGGCCGGGTCGATGCTTAAGTCCGGGAAACAACTACTGAGGTAGGCCCGGGCCAGGTTCTTCGCCAGAGCCGGAGCCAAACGGCGCCAGAGGGGGTGGTCCCAGCGGAGTTTCATTTGGAGACGGTTTCCGGTTTTCGGTTTTCGGTAAATCCTCGGCGTTCTCTGCGTATCAGCGGTAAAATTCTCTCACCGCAGAGACGCGGAGGACGCAGAGATAAAGATTTATTGTTTGCCGTGCTTGGATTCCAGGCGCTCCAGGACCTTGGGAGCGTAAAGCTCATGCTCCAGTAATTGTGGGGAGACCTGGCGGGTCATATTCATTTTCATTACCAGAAAATTGAGGCGGCGCATCTGCTTCAGCTTCTCGGCTTCGTCGGGCAGGCTGGCCACCAGGTCCTGCAATTGCACGATTTCTTTCCGCAACTCCAGCTCGGGAGGGAGGCAGTCGGCATTTTTCAAGATTTTGTAGGCCATGCGCAACTCCGGGGGAATATGGCTCTCGTCCTCGAACTTGAGAGGCTTGCCTTTGCCCCGGAGATTGTCAAACAGGCCGTTATCGATGGCCTCCAGGATGCGGTTTTCGGCGATTCTTTCGAAAAAATTCATCTCCGTCGTTTCCTGGCCCGGTCTATTTCCCGCTGTTCCTCCCGGCGGCGGATGGCTTCCCGCTTATCGGCTTTTTTCTTGCCTTTGGCCAGGCCCAGTTCCACTTTGGCATGTTCGTTTTTAAAATACATTCTCAAGGGAATCAGGGTATAGCCCCGTTCCTGGAGCTTGCCCAGGAGGCGCTTCATTTCCCAGCCGTGCAGCAGCAGTTTCCGGGGCCGCTCGGGCTCGTGGCTGTCCGCGGCGTGGGAGTAAGGGCTGATATGGGCGTTATAAAGGAAAATCTCGCCCCCGCGAAACCTGGCGTAGGCGTCGTTGATGTTGGCCTTCCCCTGGCGCAGGGCCTTGACTTCGCTGCCTTTTAAGACCATCCCGGCCTCATAGAAGGCGTCGATGACGTAGTCGAAGTAAGCCTTGCGATTACGGCAGATGATCTTGAGATCTTCTTCTTTCTCAACTTTCATAATTTATGAATGAGCAGCCATGGAGCGGCCGAACCGGAAAATTTCCGGAAAGCGGCGGTTCAACTCCTGGGCCACATACTCGTTGATTTCTTCCACCGTCACCAAACGCAGGACATGGCGGGCGATCTTCCGGGCCGCCTCAATGGTGATCATGCGGATGATGTGTTTGGCGACGGGGATGGCAGATGCGTTCATGGATAATTCCGAGACTCCCAGCCCCAAAAGCACGGGGATATAGAGGGGGTCCCCGGCCATCTCGCCGCACATGGCCACGGGAATGCGGGCTATCCCGGCGGCGTGGACCACCTCCCGGATCATGCGCATCACCGCGGGATGCAGCGGCTGATACATGCCGGCCACCTGCTTGTTGCCCCGATCAATGGCTAACGCGTATTGTATCAGGTCATTGGTGCCAATGCTAAAGAAGTCTGCATATTGGGCCAACAGGTTGGCCAGGGTGACCGCGGCCGGCACTTCGATCATGGCGCCCACCGGCAAACGGGGGTCAAAGGGCGAGCCCTCCCGGGCCAGGTCTTGTTTGACCTCTTCCAGGAGACGCCGGCCCTCCTGCATTTCCCCGACACTGGAGATGAGGGGGAACATGACCCGGACCTGCCCGTAGGCCGAGGCCCGGAGGATGGCCTTTAACTGGGTGCGGAAGATATTCGTCTCTTTGAGGCAGAAGCGGATGGCCCGGAGCCCCAGGGCCGGATTCATTTCCGGCGCGTATTCCAGGGGGGAAAGAAACTTGTCGCCGCCGATGTCCAGGGTGCGGATGGTCACCGTCTTGGGCCGCATGGCTTCCACCACCCGCCGGTAATCCTGGAACAACTCCTCTTCCGTGGGCAGGTGCCGCTGCCGGAGATAGAGAAACTCGGTGCGATAGAGCCCCACGCCGTCCGCGCCGTATTTAAGCCCCAGTTCCACCTCTTCCGGCAACTCGATATTGGCCTGGATGTGCGTGGGGTAGGCGTCCAGGGTGGTGGCCGGGAGGCCGCTGGATAGGGCCACCTCCTCCTTGAAGGCCTCGAATTCCTTCCGGCGCTCCCGGTAGAAGCGGCTCATCTCCTCATCCGGGTCCAGGATGATACGGCCCGTTAACCCGTCCATGATCAGGGGGTCGCCGGTGGCGATCTCCCGGGTGGCGAAATCCACACCCACCACTGCCGGGATTTCCAGGGACTGGGCAATGATGGCGGTGTGGGAGGTGCGCCCGCCCCTTTCGGTAACGAAACCCAGCACCCGGGAGCTGCTCATCTGGGTAGCTTCCGCAGGTGAAAGATCCCTGGTGACAATGATCACCGGCTCCTGGGAGGAAAGGCTGCGGGCCTCCTTGCCGGAGAGGATGGTTTGCAGGCGGCGGTAGACCTCTTCCACGTCCTGGATGCGGCCTTTAATGTAGGGGTCGCCGATCCCCTGGAACAGCTCCCGCACCTTCTGCCAGGCCTGGAACAGGGCCCATTCGGCATTGTAGCGGTCTTCCCGGATGAGCTTCTGGGTTTCCTCGAAGATCATCCGCTCTTTGAGCACCAGGATTTGCAAGTCCAGCAAGTGGGCGTGTTCCTGATATTCCGGGGACAGGGCTTCCTTCAAGGCCATGAGGTCCGCTTCCGCCTGTTCCACGGCCTTTAGAAAGCGGCCGATCTCGCCGTTGATCTCTTCCGGGGAATAGAGAAGACAGTAGTAGGGCTGGGCCTCCAACTTTTCCGCCAGCACCTTGGCGCGGCCCAGGACAATGCCCGGGGAAGCGGGAATACCTTGGAGAACCCGATGGTTAGGCGTCATTTTTCACCGAACTTGCTGGCAAACAGGGAGAACAAGGCGGCCGCGGCCTCCTGGGCCTGGGGCCCGGTGGACCGCAGCACCAGCCTGGTCCCCTGGGGGCAGTCCAGAGCCAGCAGGGATAGCAGATCCTTGGCATTGGCCCGGGTTCCGTCTTTTTCCAGGACTAATTCCCCCTCGAACCTCCGGGCCAGCATGGTGATTTGAGCCGCGGGGCGGGCATGGAGACCCAGGCGGTTTTCCACCCAGAGTTCTTTTTCCACGACCGGAATTTTCGCTTTCTTGTGTGATAATGCTGCTTTAGACATAGGCGATAATGAAAAATCGTAGGGCGGGCATCTCACCCGCCACAGGACCACACAGGCGAGGCGCCTGTGCCACCAGGTAATCAAAATTTTCCAGGATAGTTAGTGAAACACCATTCTTTAAGCTGAATGCTGATCGCTGATCGCTACTTAAGGCGCCCCTGGGCTTTTAAGGCCAAGAAGGCCTGATAAACCAAGCGCCTGGGCATTTTTAATTCTCCAGCCACCAGGTCGGTGAGCTGCCGCCCCTGGAGGCCGCTTGCCTGTGCCCTGGCAATAAGCTGCCCGGTGAGATCCACTTCCCGGGCCGGGCCTCCCTCGGGGCATGAAAGCACCAGGGTGCATTCCCCCTTGATCTCCAGGCCTGCAAGCCGCGCCGCCACTTCCTGAACCGGCCCCCGCCAGGCCTCCTCAAATTTCTTGGTCAGCTCCCGGACCACCAGGACCCGGCGGTTAGACATCGCCGCGGCGATTTCCTCCAGGGTGGCTAAGAGGCGCCGGGGGGATTCATATATTATAACCGCCCGGTCCTCATTCGCCAAGCGGCCCAGCAATTCCCGGCGCTTTCCTTCCCTGTTGGGCAGGAACCCCACAAAGACGACGTCCCCTTTAAACCCGGACATGGACAGGGCCGCCACCCCCGCGGCCGCCCCGGGCACGGCCTCCACCTTGAGACCCGCGTCCCAGGCCAGGGCCGCCAGGTCCGCGCCGGGGTCGGAAAAGCCCGGGGTGCCAGCGTCGCTCACCAAAGCGAGGTTTTGGCCTTCCTGGAGACGCCGGATCAGTTCCGGGCCCCGGGTCTTCTGATTATGGGCATGGTAGCTGATGAGGGGGGTGGAAATACCGTAATGGGTGAGGAGCTTCCGGGTGTGGCGGGTGTCCTCCGCGGCGATCAGGTCCGCTTCCTTGAGGACCCGGAGGGCCCTCAAGGTAATGTCTTCCAGGTTGCCGATGGGGGTGGCGACGATGTAGAGGGTGCCCATTAAAGACCGTTTTCGGTTTTCGGTTTCCGGTTTTCGGTTAACCGGCCGGGACTATGATTAACGCTTCTTCTCCCATTCCTCACGGGGAAGGCCGAAAAGGATGAGATCTATATTGCCGCTGTCGGTGCAGATGTGCTCCCGCTGCACCCCTTCCCGGACGAAGCCGAGTTTTTCATGGAGCCGGAGGGCCGGTTTGTTGGTAGCCAGAACCCCGGATTCGATTTTTTGGAGGTTGAGGACGGTGAAGCCGTAATCCACCAGGAGTCTGGTGGCTTCCACCCCATATCCCTTGCGCCACTGGACCTCATCGGTGATGATTACCCCGAAGTTGCAAACCATATCCCGGCACCGGAAGTTATAAAAACCGCAGGTTCCCAGGGGCTCCGTCTCCCGGCCTTGCTCATCGAAGGCCACAATGACAAAAAAAGTCTTCTTTTCCTCGGTCAATTCCTTGACCCATCTCTCTTTCAAATCCTTGGTAATGGGCAGATAAAAATTAAATTGTTCGATCACCCCGGGGCTGTTGAACCAAGAGAGAAACCACCGGAAATAGGTGGATTGGATGGATTTAAGGACTACTTTTTCACCTTTGAGTTCCATCGCGTTCCTTTGTTTGATATCGAGCAGTCTTTTTCAGAAAGCAGCGGTAATAATATTCACCCGGGGCTGGTCTTCCTCCCAGGTGATCCCCACCACGTCAAAGCGGATTTCCACCTCCCCCAGGCGCTTCCGCTGCAAGTAATAATCCGCCAGCCTTTGCAGGCGCGCCTGCTTGGCGGGAGTCACCGCGTCCCGGGGGTCTTGAAATTTGTCGCTGCTTCGGGTTTTGACCTCGATGAAGACCAGTTCTCCCCGGTGCCGGGCGATGAGGTCGATCTCACCCAGGGGAGTGGTATAGTTGCGCTCCAGAATCTTGTACCCTTGCTTTTTCAGGACTGCCGCGGCCAGGTCTTCCCCCGCGTCGCCCAATTGTCGCCTGGGGTCTTTCATACTGATAAATCTCACGCAAAGACGCAGAGAACGCAAAGGGAAAAACACATCGTTGTGTGTTTTTCGTTAAAAAAATTTTCTAAGGCAAACCTGCTGTTCGCCCTGGATGTGTTCCGGGCGAACACCGGGTTCGCTACATCTAACTGGATGATTATTCTTGGGCAACACTGCCATCCTGCCGTAATCGAGCACATAGTTCTGACAGGACTTACTTACCAGCCTTTATCGCGGTATAGCTTGTAATGAGGTTGCGGTATTCGGGGACGTGGTTGGAAAACAGCGTCCCCAGACCTTCGATGTCATTGCGCCAGTCGCGATGCAGTTCGGCTGCCACGGCGAACCAGGTCATCAGTTGAGCGCCGGCTGCCGACATGCGGGTCCAGGCGGCATACCGGGTCACTTCGTTAAAGGTGCCCGAGGCGTCTGTTACCACGAAGACGTCGAAGCCTTCCTCCAGGGCGGACAGGGCCGGGAAGGCAACGCAGACCTCGGTTACCACGCCGGCAATGATGAGCTGCTTCCTGCCGGTGGCCTTCACCGCTTTCACGAAGTCATCGTTGTCCCAGGCGTTGATCTGGCCGGGGCGGGCAATATAAGGCGCATCCGGAAAGGTCTCCTTGAGTTCGGGCACCAGGGGGCCGTTGGGGCCGTCTTCGAAGCTCGTGGTGAGGATGGTCGGCAGTTTGAAGTAATTGGCCAGGTCAGCCAGCGCGAGCACATTGTTCTTGAACTTGTCCGGTTCAATGTCGCGTACCAGCGACAGCAGCCCGGCTTGATGATCCACCAGGAGGACCGCGGCATTGTTTTTGTCGAGGCGCACGTATATCTTGCTCATGGCTTACCTCCTTCCATCTAGATTAATACATGTTTGAATACTAAATAGAGATTATTCCCTGTCAACCACCCATTCCTTGACGCCGCTGAAGGTGCGGCGGTGGATGGGGCACGGCCCCCAGCAGCGCAGGGCCTCCAGGTGTTCGGCGGTGGCGTAGCCCTTGTGCCGGGGAAAATTGTATTGGGGATATTGCCGGTGATACGCGGTCATCAGCCGGTCCCGGTGGACCTTGGCCAGGACCGCGGCCGCGGAAATGGAGGGGCATAAATCGTCCCCTTTGACCACCGGCTGTTGGGGATAAGCCAGGGGGAGGGGGTGGGGGCCGTCCACCAGCACCATCTCCGGGAGGAGCGAAAGGGCCTGGACCGCCTGGGCCATCGCCTTGAGGCTGGCGGCCAGAATCCCTAAGCGCTCGATGTGGCGTGGACCCAGTTCCCGAACAGCAAAAGCCAGGGCCCGGCTCCGGATTTCTAAGTCCAGAGCGGTCCTGGCTTCAGGGGTAAGGAGCTTGGAGTCCCGGAGTCCGGAAAATTCGGCCGCAGGCGGCAGGACAACGGCCGCGGCCACGACCGGCCCGGCCAGAGGACCCCGGCCCACTTCATCCACGCCGGCGATGCAGGAAATCCCCTGTAAGCGCCAATAAGCCTCCGGGTCAGCAAAGAGAAGCTTGCCGCCCCGGAGCTCTCTCATGCCTGGGGGGTCCGCTTTTCTTTGATGCGGGCCGCTTTGCCCACCCGCTGGCGCAGGTAGTAGAGGCGGCTGCGTCTGACCGCGCCCCGGGTCAGGACCACCACCTGATCGATGTTCGGGGAATGCATGGGGAAGATACGCTCCACGCCCACGCCGTAAGAGACCTTGCGCACGGTGAAGGTGGACCCGCTCAGCGCGCCCCGCTTGCGGATGACCACGCCTTTGAAGACCTGAATCCGCTCCTTGTCCCCTTCCACGATACGTACGTGCACTTCCACGGTGTCTCCGGGCCTAAACGGGGGCAAATCCGCCCGCATCTGTTCCCGGGATATCTGATCAACGCGTTCCATAAAAAATTCCACCTACTCTTTCTTATCAGAATTAGCTAAATTTGCTAAAAATTCCCGGTCCGCAGCATCCAGGACCGTTTTTTCCAACAGATCGGGGCGCTGCTTAAAGGTGCGCCTCAATGACTCCTCCCGGCGCCAGCGCCGGATGCGGGCATGGTCGCCGCTCAGCAAAATCTCCGGGACCTCGCGGCCTTCGAAGTCCCGGGGCCGGGTATAGTGAGGGTACTCCAGCAACCCCGTTTGAAAGGACTCTTCTTCCACGGCGCCTTCGCCCCCCAAAACTCCGGGCAGCAGCCGGGTCACCGCGTCCACCACCGCCATGGCGGGAATCTCCCCCCCGGTTAAGATATAATCGCCGATGGAGAGCTCTTCATCAATATAAAAGTGGACCCGGTCGTCCACTCCTTCATAATGGCCGCAAATTAACAGCAAATGTTTCCGCGCTGCCAGTTCCCGGGCCTTGTCCTGGGAAAACAAAACACCCTGGGGGCTGAGCAGAATGACCCGCACTTCCTGGTCCTGCTTCTTGACCGTGCGGATGGCCTCCACTAAGGGCTCGATTTTCAGCACCATGCCCGGGCCGCCGCCGAAAGGGCGGTCGTCCACCACCTTATGGCGGTCATGGGTGAAATCCCGGAGGTTCAGGACCCTGAATTCCACCGCCCCCTGGGCCTGGGCCCGGGATAGCATACTCTGGTTGAGGGGGGAGGCGAAAAATTCCGGAAACAGGGTCAGCAGCTCAATGAGCATAAGCCTCCAACAGCCCGGGAGGCGGCGCCGCCTTGATCCACCCTTCAGCCAGATTAATTTCGGTGATCACCTCCTCCACCGCGGGGAGGAGCAATTCCTTTTCGCCGGAGCGCACCACGTAGACGTCATGGCCCGGGGTGGGGATGATCTCTTGAAGATGCCCCAGCAAGGCCCCGTCCGCCGCATTAAGCACCGGCAATCCCAAGACCTGGAACCAGTAAAATTCTCCCGGCGGCAAAGGCGGAAAACGGCCGGCCTCCCCCCTGACCTCCCGGCCGATGAGGGCTTCCGCCTGTTCCCGGGTGGAAATACCCTCCAGGCGGAGCAGAATCTGCCCCTTCAGGCGGCCGGCTTCCAGCACCCGGTGGCGTGTGCCCTCGATTTCCACTTCCCCCAACGCGGTGATGACCTCGGGGTCGGTGGTGGCGGTGGCGGCATCCGCCCTTAATTTCAGCGCGCCGCGGAGTCCGTGGACTCCGGCAACCCTTCCCAGCCTTACCAATAAGGGTGCGGTTCCTTCCCCTTTACTCAAGGATTTCCAGAACCGAGCGCTTGCGAATCTTGGTGGAGGCCGCACTTAAAATGGTGCGGATAGCCCGGGCCGTGCGTCCTTGCTTGCCGATCACCTTCCCCAGATCTTCCTTGGCCACTTTGAGCTCGATGACGGAGGTCTGCTCCCCTTCGATTTCCTTGACCTGCACCAGATCAGGTTGGTCCACGAGAGCCTGTGCGATGAACTTTACCAAGTCTTTCATAGTCGCCACCTTGTTGAGGATGGGGTGGGCTCACCTCTTTAAGTTCCTCCGGGCCGGCGTGTTTCAGTCCGCGGCTGGGGCCGGGGCAGGCGCGCCCCGCCGCTTCAGAAGACTGGCCACGGTGTCCGTGGGCGTAGCGCCCCGGCCCATCCACAAGGCCAGCAGCTCTTCTTTCACGGTAACCGCCGCGGGGTCTTGATTGGGATCGTACGTGCCCACGATCTCCAGGAATTTGCCGTCCCGGGGGGACTCATTGTTGGTCACCACCAGACGATAGTAAGGGCGTTTTTTGGCGCCGTAACGGGCCAGACGGATTCGTAATGCCATGAGGCTGTTTGCTCCTCCTTTACATTAAGTCTTCAAAATGATTGGGGCCATGGTTCCGGACCATTTCCCCCAAGAAATCTTCAAAAAAATTTCCCCGGGAAGAAGGGCATTTTGCCCTTTTTGCCGCCCTGGGTCATTTGTTTTATCATTTTTTGGGTGGTGCTAAAATTTTTCAGTAAACGGTTGACGTCCTGGACGCTGGTGCCGCTCCCTAAAGCGATGCGCCGGCGCCGGCTGCCGTCGATGAGCAGGTGGTCGGCCCTTTCTTTGGGGGTCATGGAATTGATGATGGCCTCCACCCGTTTCAGTTCCCGGTCATCGGGCTTCAAGTCCTTTAGCGCCTTACTCTTGCCGATGCCCGGGATCAGGTTCAGCAATTGTTCCATTGTACCCATCTTTTTGATTTGCCGCAATTGGTCCCGGAAATCTTCCAGGGTAAAGCCTTCTTTCCGCAGCTTTTTTTCCAGGGCCTTGGCCTGGTCGGTATCGAAGGTCTCCTGGGCCTTCTCGATGAGGGTGAGGACGTCCCCCATGCCCAGGATGCGGGAGCTGAGCCGGTCCGGGTGGAATGGCTCCAGCGCGTCGAGTTTTTCGCCGACCCCCAGGAACTTGATGGGTTTGCCGATGACCGCGCGCATGGACAAGGCCGCGCCGCCCCGGGCGTCGCCCTCCATCTTGGTGAGGATGACCCCGGTGAGCTTGAGCAGATCGTGAAACTTCTGGGCCACCTGCACCGCGTCCTGGCCGGTCATGGCGTCGGCCACCAGGAGGATCTCCTGGGGCTCGGTCTTTTCCCGGATCGCCTTGAGTTCCTCCATCAGGGGCGCGTCGATATGGAGGCGGCCCGCGGTGTCCAGGATGACGGTGTCGTAGCCCGAGGCGTAGGCCGCTTCCATGGCGAGGTCGGCGATGGCCACCGGGCTCTGGTCCGGCGTCGAGGGATAGACGTCCACGCCCAGGTCCGCGCCCAGGCGCTTCAGTTGCTCGATGGCCGCGGGCCGCTGCACGTCCGCGGGCACCAGATACGGCTGGCGGCCCTGGCTTTTCAGGCGCCGGGCCAATTTCCCCGCGGTGGTGGTCTTACCCGAACCCTGGAGGCCCACCAGCATCAGGGCCACCGGGGGCTTGCCCCCCAGGTTGAGCTTGGGGGATTCGCCGCCCAGGAGCTGGGTCAGCTCCTCGTGGACGATTTTCACCACCTGCTGGCCCGGGGTCAGCGAGCGCATCACCTCTTCGCCCACGGCCCGGGCCTTGATGGACTCGATGAAACCCTTGGTCACCTTGTAGTTGACGTCGGCTTCCAGGAGCGCGAGGCGCACCTCACGCAAGCCCGCTTCCACCTGGGCCTCGGTGAGCTTGCCGTGGCCTTTGAGTTTTTTGAAAACCGCGGCCAGTTTGTCGGAGAGGCGGTCGAACATTTTTTATCTCACGCAAAGACGCAAAGACGCCAATATTTTTAGCTGTCAGCTTTCAGCGGTCAGCAATGAGGTGCGTGAGACGCACCCTACATCTCGTTCCCAAGCTCTGCTTGGGAACGGGGGACTGTCTGTCCAAGCTCTGCTTGGACTCCTTATTTTAGGTGCGTGGAACGCACCCTACCCTTTAATCACTCCCAACGGCTTCAACTTCGCCACTTTCTTGCTGATGCCCGCGCCGTGGGCCACTTCCACCACGGCTTCCACGTCTTTGTAGGCTTCCGGGATTTCTTCGTCCACCGTGGCCCGGCCCGCGCCCCTGACGATAATGCCCTTGGCCTTTAACTCCTGGACGATGGAGCGGCCCCGGGCGACCTTAAGGGCCGCGTGCCGCGACATCTCCCGGCCCGCGCCGTGGCAGGTGCTGCCAAAGGTTTCGGTTAAGGCCTGTTCCGTGCCCACCAGTACGAAGGAGTACCGCCCCATATCCCCGGGGATGAGCACCGGCTGGCCCGTCTTCTGGTAGGCCGCGGGCGTCTCCGGGTGGCCCGGGGGGAAGGCCCGGGTTGCGCCCTTGCGGTGGACGCAGAGCTTTTTCTTCTTGCCGTTCACCAGGTGCTCTTCGATCTTGGCGATGTTGTGGGCCACGTCGTAGATCAATTCCAGTCCCAGGTCCTTCGGCCCCATCTGCAAGACCTGCTCGAAGCTCTCCCGGACCCAGTGGGTGATCATCTGCCGGTTGGCAAACGCGAAATTGGCCGCGGCGGCCATGGCCGCGAGGTAACGCTTGCCCTCCGGCGAACTTAAAGGGGCGCAGCAAAGCTGGCGGTCCGGGAGCTCGATGCCGTACTTGGCCGCGGCCTTGAGCATCACCTTGATGTAGTCGTCGCACACCTGGTGCCCCAGGCCCCGGGAGCCGGTATGGACAATGACCGTGACCTGGCCCCGGTGTAGCCCCAATTGGTAGGCGATGTCATCATCAAATACTTCTTCGACATACCCCACTTCCACGAAGTGGTTGCCGGACCCCAGGGTGCCCAACTGGTCCTTGCCCCGGTCCATGGCGAAATCGGAGACCAGCTCCGGGTCGGCCCCGGGAATCCGGCCGTTGGCCTCGATGTGCTCCAGGTCCCCCTGGTGGCCGTAGCCGTTTTTCACCGCCCAGCCCGCGCCGTAGCGCATCACTTCGCGCAGGGTGGGGATGGTGAGCTTCAAATCCTTGCGCCGGGAGCCCAGCCCCGAAGGGATATTCCGGAACAGGGTGTTGACCAGTTCCTCAATGCGGCCATCCACCTCCGGCTTTTGGAGATGGGTCCGGAGCAGGCGCACGCCGCAGTTGATGTCGTAGCCCACGCCCCCGGGGGAGACCACGCCCTCCTCCAGGTTGAAGGCCGCGACCCCGCCGATGGGGAAGCCGTAGCCCCAATGGATGTCGGGCATGGCCATGGACGGGCCTTCGATCCCCGGCAGGGTGGCCACGTTGGCCACCTGCTGCAGGCTCTGGTCCTCCTGGATCTTGGCGAGCATCCGCTGGGAGGCGAAGACCAGGCCCCGGGTGCGCATCTTTCCCTCCCGGGGGATTTCCCAGCGGTAGTCGTCCAGTTGGCGGAGCTTGACGTTGTTGGCCATGTTAAAGACAGTAATCAGTAATCAGTGATCAGTAATCAGTGGATAGCGAACAGTTGACAGATCTTTTTCTTTTACTGATCAGTGATAACTGATCACTGATCACTCACAAATCCAAAATAACCGTGGCCTCCCAGCGGCCATTGCGGTTTTTTATCTCCAAATGGTGGTAAGTGGCGGCTTTAATCGCAGTGCCGGCCAGGTGCCGCTCCGGGTCGTAGGTCTCCCCCCGGGCCCGGGCCTTCAGGAACTGGGGTTGTAACTCCAATATTTGAAACTCCCGGCCCAGGAAGGCGTCCACGTCATAAAGATAAAGCAGGCGGTTGAGCCACGCAACCAGGAGGGCTTCCAGGTCGGGGGCCTCCACCGCAATTTCCTCGGTTTCCTTAAGCCGCAACCGCCGCCGATCAGTGAGGACCGCGGTCAGCGCTTCTCCGGCGTTTTCAAAGAGCTCTTCCGGGGTGACTCCCCAGATGCGCAGGCCCAGGTCCGCGGTATGGGAAAGCTGGCGGTATTTTATTGGCCGCGGTCCTCCGGGAACGGCAGTCATAGCCCGGCCTTCACGGTTAAAGTTCAAGGTTCAAGGTTCAAAGTTTTGCCGTAGGGGCGGACCTTATGTTCGCCCGGCGCCCAGGGCGAACACAAGGTTCGCCCCCTACAAAAAATCCACTTGATGTTTAATTTGCCTAAATGACTGTCATGAAACTATAAACGATCTCAACCAAACATAATAATGCTTCCGGGGCGCGTCAATGCCGGGATGGGGGGCGGCGGACCCATTTCCGGTCATCTTCCGCCGCGTCCGCGCCGGCCTGGAAGGCCTTCAGGTTGGCCTCCAGGAATTTCGGATTGGTGCGGGTGCGCAGGATGTGCCGCAGATCGTCCTGGCTAAAGGGGAGGTACGCAGTGGCGGCCAACGCCCCCAGAAGGACCATGTTAACCGCCAGGGGGCTGCCGGCTTCCCTGGCCCGGGTCCCCGCGTCAAAGGCCAACAGGCCGCCCACCTGCTCGCCCAGGAGCGCCAGCATCCGGTCGATCCCGGGATATTGGGCCTGGCCGGTGGCCACGGGGTACGGGGCAATGGCCGCGGTGTTGGCGATCACCAGGCTCCTGGTGTGGCAGTAATTCAAGGCCCTAAAGGTCTCCAGGGCCTCGAAGCCCAGGAGCACGTCCGCCTCCCCCGGGGAAATGATGGGGCTTTTGACCTCCCCCAGGACCACGGTGGACACGACGATGCCGCCCCGTTGGGCCATGCCGTGGGTTTCGCTCACCAAAGGCGAGAATCCGGCCTCCAGGGCCGCCTCACCCAAGACCCGGGACGCGAGCAACGTACCCTGGCCGCCCACGCCGGTGAGGAAGATGCGGAGTTTGATAGCAGGGTTTTCGGTTTTCGATTTTCGGTTTTCGGTAAAAGATAACGTCATTTTAATGACCAGGATTATTTATTTTGTAGATTTTCCCACAATTCCAATAGCCTGTTTTTAGGTAGAGTTAAATCACTTTCCCATTGGAGCTTATTTGGCCCTTCATGGACTAACCCACTTCTTCGCAATTGTCCAACAAAGTTTGGAATTGGCTTACAACTCCGACGAGTCAATTTACTAATCAACAATGGATAAATATTATCAATGTTGGGCTTGCCAGCAATACTTGCAGCCTGCAAGATTACTATCAATGCTGTTCTGTTAGGAGCATCTTCCCATGGGGTAGCACCATTAATAAAAAGAGATGCTTTTTTTAAACCCCTCTCCACATCGTCTGTTAATTCTGTCTTTCCTTTCATGGTTATCTCTCTGCTTCCAATTGAGCACAGGCGAGACGCCTGTGCCACCTGTTCCTACCTCACATTCTGAATTCCCCCCACAGCCCTATCTCATCCTGTTCACTGGTCACTGATCACTGATCACTTCTTCAGGGGCCTGACCGCCTCGCACCACTGGACGCAGAAGGCGCAGCCGGAGCAGAGATCGGTGTCGATGAGCATGCGGCCGCCCTCTTCTTTGCCGCTCAGCTGCATGGCCGGGCAGCCGAAGTAGTCCAGGCAGTGGCGGCAGTCCCGGCACTGGTCAGTGACCCGGAAGCGGGCCTTGCTTTTCCGGCCTTGGATGCGATGCACGTGGAGATGGCAGGGGGCCTCGGAAATGAGCACCCGCACCCCGGTGGACTCCACCGCTTCTTTGGTGGCCGCCAGGGCCTCTTTGTATTTAAAGGGATTGACCACCCAGAGTTGTTCCACGCCCAAAGCCTGGACCACCCTTTTTAAGGGCACGTGTTCGCAGGGGTATCCGGGAGGGGTGAGGGAGACTCCCGGGTGGGGCTGGTGGCCGGTCATGGCCGTGGTGCCGTTGTCCAGGATCACCAGGAGAAAGTCGTGGTTCTGATGCACCGCGTTGGCCAGGCCGGGAAGGCCGGAATGGAAAAAGGTGGAATCGCCGATAAAGGCCACCACCTTTTGATTAGTGGCCTTGGAGATGCCCGCGGCGGTGTTGATGGAAGAGCCCATGCAGATGAGAAAATCGGCCATGGATAGCGGCGGCAGCAGCCCTAGAGTGTAGCAGCCGATGTCCGTGGGAAAGACCCCTTCAAGATTCAAATCCTTGAGGGCCATTTTCACGGAATAATACATGGCCCGGTGGGGGCAGCCCGGACAGAGGTTGGGGGGCCGGTCCGGCAGCGGTTGCCCCAGGATTGGGGCCGGTTCCATGGGTTCCGCGGCGATGTCGGCGACGCCGAAATAACGGGCCGTGACCCGGCGCACCAGGGCCGGATGATATTCATAGAGGCGGGAAAACATGGCCTCTTTTTTCCCCTGGATGGGCAGGGTCAGGCCCCGGGTCTGAGCCAGGGAGCGGAGGGCTTCCTCCAGGTAAGGCTCCAGTTCCTCCACCACCAGCACCCTTTCCAGGGGCGCCAGAAATTTCAAGATGAGATTCGCCGGCAGGGGGTGGGTGAAGCCCAACTTGAGGACCTGGACCCGGTCCTTAAGCCCCAGTTCGGCCACCGCGTCTGCCACGTAATTGCCGCTGACGCCGCTGGTGACGATACCCCAGGCCCCTTTGCCGGAGATGCTATTAAACGCGGAGACTTCGGCCAGGGCCGCGGCCTTGGCCTGGGCTTCCAGGAGCCGGACATGGGCCTGGCGGGCCACCGCGGGGACCATCACCTTCTGGAAAGGCTCTTTGGAGAAAAAACCGGGACCTGGCCGGGCGGCCAGCTCTCCCAGGGTCACCGCGCCCCGGGTATGGTTGACCCGGGTGGTGGTGCGGAGCAGCACGGGCAGCTTAAGCTCCTCGGAGAGCGCAAACGCGGCCCGGGCCATCTCCTTGGCCTCCTGGGGAGTGGCCGGCTCCAGCATGGGGATGCCCGCCATCTTGGCGTAGTAGCGGTTATCCTGTTCGTTCTGGCTGGAGAACAGGGAAGGGTCGTCGGCGCTGACGATGACCATGCCGGCCTTGACCCCCACGTAAGCCAGGGTCATCAGGGTGTCCGCGGCCACGTTCAGGCCCACGTGCTTCATGGGGCACAGGGACCGCCAGCCGGAGGCCGCGGCTCCTGCGGCCACTTCCAGGGCCACCTTTTCATTGACGGAGTATTCGAAGTAGAGGTCGGTCTGCCGGGAGATTTCATAACAGCGGTCGCCGATCTCCGAAGACGGGGTGCCGGGGTAGGCGGCCACCAGGGCCACGCCGGCCTCCAACGCGCCCCGGACGATGGCCTCATTTCCCAAGAATAACCGGCGTTCTCCCGGCCGGCCTGTGAGTAGTTCGTGCATGGATGTTTTAATACCGTTTTTCGTTTTGGGTTTTTCGTTTTTCGTTAAAATGACGATAGATATCAATTAGTTGCATATCAAGGGAATCGAATTTATGAAAAGATGATAATTCCGCACCCCGATCCATCTCGGTAAAACCTATAATATTTAACATATTTCCAGATTTTTCCAAGAGAAAATGCCGGGGAGTGAGGGATAAAATTATTGACTATCCAGAAAGCCCCTCTTCTGTCATTCTGAACGGAGCGCAGCTTCGTTGCGGATCTCTTATTTTTCATTTCTTACGAGATTCTTCGGTCGCTCCGCTCCCTCAGAATGACAAGTTATACCATGTTGCCGTCAAAGAGGTAATTTTTATTGTCATTCTGAACGGAGCGCAGCGGAGTGAAGAATCTTGTTTTTGCCACGGCCCTGGGATTCTTCG
>QZIZ01000088.1 GCA_003599195.1 Deltaproteobacteria bacterium
AGTATATTTCGGAAGAGGGAGTTAGTAAGGGTATGGCTAGTGCTAAAAGATTGGTGCCAGCGCCCATAGATCGTGAGACTGAACGAAAGATATCTGAGTATGCTGAGTCTTTTTTTAGAGAAATTGGAGGTCAGGGCATTGCGCGTATTGATTTTTTGTTATCAAAGGATAAGCAAAGGATATACTTTAATGAGATAAATACCATTCCTGGTTCACTTGCTTTTTATCTTTGGAAGAAAAAAAAGGTGAGTTTTTCAAAACTTGTTGATCGGTTAATTGAATTGGGTTTTGAAAGATATAATTCTAGAAAAAATATTACAAATGTCTTTGAAAGCAATGTCTTATCTGGATTTGAAAAAGTTGGTGGGGTCAAGAAGATTTAGTAGTTTTGAGTTACGTCGTTTTCTAAAAATATCCAGTCACTTTTTTCGGATAGTTCTTTAATTTTTCTAATATACTCAGTCCTTTCATCTTTGATGAACTCTATTTTTTCAGGCTCGTTAATTGCTTTGGCAAGCGATTTGGTTTTATTGTTAGTGCCAACTAGGATAATTTTGTCAAAAGTGTTTTTTGATAGCATGCCTAGTTTTTTGTGAATAATTATTTCTTTTTTTCCTAGTTCTACCGATCGGGCCGCGGCTGCGGCCACCGCGCTCATCACCAGGCCCCTAAACCCCCCGCTCTCCAGGGCAAATAAGCCCTCGATGGTGGTGCCGGCAGGAGAGGCCACCATGTCTTTCAACTTGGCGGGGTGCAGCTCTTCTTCATGGATGAGTTTGGCCGCGCCCCAGACGGTCTGGACCGCCATATGCTGGGCCAGCGCCCGGGGCAGTCCCGCCTTCACCCCGCCGTCGGCCAGGGCCTCCACGAACAGGGCCACAAACCCCGGGCCGCTGCCGCTTAAGGCCGTGACCGCATCCATCAGCCTTTCCTCCACCACCGCGGCCTGGCCCACGGCCTGGAAAAGTTCCAGGGCCAACGCGGTGTCCTCCTGAGTGGCCCGGCTGCCCGGGGACAGGCAGGCCATGCCCGCGCCCACCAGCGCCGGGGCATTGGGCATGGTCCGGATGACCCGGGACTCGGGGCAGGCCGCCTCCAGTTTGGCCAAAGGCACGCCCGCGGCAATGGAAATGATAAGATGCCGGGGCTCCGCAAAACTCTTGATCTCTGCCAGCACCCGATCCATTAATTGGGGCTTGACCGCCAGGACCACCACCTGGGCGCGCATGATTTCCTGGTTGCCTTGGACCTTTTCCACCCCCAGCTTCTGCATTTTCTTTTGGCAGGCCGGGTCCGGGTCGTAATAAACCAGGTTTTCCCGGGGCAGCCGCGCCCGGGTCCGCAGACCCCTGATGATCGCCCCGCCCATGGCCCCCGCGCCGATGAAACCCAATTTAACTTCCTTTAGCCGCGCTTTGCCTTTATCCGTCATTGACCCGCCCCGCCTCAAATCGTATAAATAGGTGCCCCATATTTTTGCATATTTAGAAGAATTAAGGCAGAGAAAAAATCCTTAATTAAAACTTGATAATTCGAGGTTTTCTATGAAGGGATTATTTCGCCGCCGCCAACTATGGCGGTTCCTGCTTACTCTCCTGATCCTATCTTGGGCGGCGGCCGCGGCCACCGGCGAATCTGCCGGTTTTGCCTACCGGGACTGGAATCTCCGGAACCTGGAGCGCATCCGGGCCTTACAGCCGGACCCCCTCACTTTTGCGGTGTTGGGAGACAACCGGGGCAATTTTCCCGTCTTTGAAAGCCTGCTCCGGCAAATGGCCCGGGACCCGAGTCTCAAATTTGCCGTCCACCTGGGAGACATGGTGGATAAAGGAGAGTTGGAGAAATACCGGCCCTTTTTCAAGTCCTTGAAGCAATATCTGCAAATCCCGCTATTAACGGTGATCGGCAACCACGAACTGGCGGCGGACCCGGAGGGAAAACTCTATACCGAAATCTTCGGCCCCAGGAATTATGCCTTTCACCTGGGGAGCGCCTACTTCATCATGTTCGACGACGCGGCCAAGTCCGGCCCGGGAGAAGAGCAATACCGCTGGCTGGAAGCGGAATTGCAAAAGGGCCGGGGTTATAAGATCCGACTGGTCTTTCTGCACACGCCCCTGCAAGACCCCCGGGGCGGTGAACACGGTCACTGCCTGCCGCCGGAGAGCAGCCAGAAGCTGGCAGCCCTGTTTAAGAAATATCAGGTCAGCAGGGTATTTGCGGCCCATATTCACAGTTTCTTTGAGGGCCGCTGGGACGGCGTCCCTTACACCATCACCGCCGGAGCCGGGGCCAAGCTCTATGGCGCCGACCCCCAACACTTCTTCTATCATTACCTGAAAGTCACGGTGGATGGGGATCGGGTGGAAACCCAGGTCCAGCGGTTAAGAGAAGGGCCGTAATGATTTGTGGCCTCATTACGGGTGATGAAAAACCATAGGGCGCGCTTCATCGCCCGCCATCCTTCGGTACCATGAAGTCACAAAATCAGATATTGCGTCTTGCTTTGCGCCTTTGCTTCTTTGAGTGAGGCCTATCTTTTCTAAGGCGGAAGGAAAATAAGTTATGGCGGAATTACAGAACCGGCCATTGCTGGCCTTGACCATGGGCGACCCCGTGGGCGTGGGGCCGGAGATCATGGTACTGGCCCTGGCGGCCCCCCAGATTTACCAGGTCTGCCGCCCTTTAATCATCGGGGACCTGCCCGCGTTGGAGCGGGCCCGGCGGCAATTGGCGCCGGAGTTGAAAATCCGGGCAGTGGACCGCCCCGCCGCGGGCCGGTATGAACCGGGGGCCATGGATGTCTTGGCCCTGTCCCATTTATCGCCGGAAGACCTGGAGTACGGCCGCCCCACCGCCGCCAGCGGCTCGGCCATGGTCTCCTATATTCTCACCGCCATCGACCTGTGTATGCGGGAAGAAGTCGCGGGCATGGTCACCGGCCCCATCAGCAAGATCTCCATGAAGCTTTCCGGCTATGATTATCCCGGCCACACCGAGTTGTTGGCGGAAAAGACCGGCACCCCCGAGCATGCCATGATGCTGGCCGGCGCCGAGTTCCGGGTGATCCTGGCCACCATCCATTGCGCCCTGGCCACGGTGCCGGGACGTTTGAGCACGGACGGCATCTTCCGCCTCTGCCGCCTTTCCTCCCGGGCCTTGCAGCGGGACTTCGGCCTGGCCTCCCCCCGCCTGGGCGTGGCCGCGCTCAACCCCCACGCCGGGGAGGCCGGCATGTTCGGCAATGAAGAAGAGGAGATCATCATCCCCGCAGTGCGCCAAGCCCAGGCCGAGGGCCTGCGGGTGGAAGGGCCCTTCCCCGCGGACACCCTCTTTTGGCGCCATTCCCAGGGGGAGTTCGCGGCTATCGTCTGCATGTACCACGACCAGGGGCTGATTCCCCTGAAGCTCCTGCACTTCATGGACGCGGTGAACGTCACCCTGGGCCTGCCCATCATCCGCACCAGCGTGGACCACGGCACCGCTTACGACCTGGCGGGCACGGGCCAGGCCCACGCCGGCAGCCTGAAGGCCGCGGTGCGCATGGCCGCGGAAATGGCGGGGAGGAGAGCAGACAAAGGCTAGACACTAATTAATCCCTTTGAAAGTTTAATATTTTCTTGGATTTATTAATTGAGTGAGGTAATTTTCATTCTACCCTGTCAATGATCCGGACAGAGTGGAAACCTATTTCGGCGACGTTCTCCTTTTCTAAATACGGTTCAAAAGGTGGAAAAGAGCTATGAAAAGATGGGTCGCTTTATTGCTGATAGTGATTCTCAGTCTGCCGATAAAAACTGTGGCTGGAACAATCACCGAGCAATTTCATGGCATTGGCTACGGGCCTTTTCACCAAGACGAGCAAGACCCCAACAAGTACACCCCGATACCTTCCTCCCAGATCCGGGAAGACCTGAGAATAATTTGCAGTACGAATTTTATCCATGTGCGGATGTTCGGCTTGGACAATGGCCTGGATCAAGTCCCTGACATCGCCAAAACCGTTTGTCCGAGGCTGAAGATTTGGCTGGGAGTTAATGAAAGCAGCGTTAACCACGACGATCCCAACGATACCCACGCCACCAGGTGGCAGTTGGACCGCGCCATCTCGCTGGCAAACACTTATGAAAATGTGGCGGGTATCATACTGGGGGATGAATGCTTAAAGGGCGACGCCAGGGCCGGCGATAATTGGATAACGGTAAAACAGCTCTTGGCTGACTTGGCTTATGTGAGTCAAGGCCTCCTTCCTGCTATCAGGAACCGGGTGGTGTTGACCACGGATTTATCCTGGGCGGCCGCGCACGGTAATACTTCGGATTCTAACGGTAATATCCTTCAACAATTATTGGCTGATCATCAAAATATCGATGTTTGGATGATCAATATTTACCCCTTTTATAAGCCCGGGGGTATTACTGCATGCGATAAAAATGCTATTTATGAGAACCTAAATTGGAACTATAATGAATTTAACGGAATCTACGGCTCCACGGGCAAACCTATTGTCATAGGCGAGCATGGCTGGCCCACCGACGGGGGAGATTATGGCATCTCCCATCCCAGCTTCAGTAATCAAGAGTGTTATTTTCGCTTTTCCTCCAGTTGGATACGGGAAAAAAATTGGTCCGCCTTCTATTTTGAAATGTTCGATGAGCCCTGGAAGGCGAAATCCCAGGAACCGGGCGGGATTGGCCCCCATTGGGGCCTTTGCTATAGCTCCGGAATCCCTAAGTGGAACCTGCCCCGGAGATTAGTCCCCATATTGCCCCCGCTATTATTTGATGAAGAGAAATAGGCGCTGGCCCTGTCTGGGGCGGGAGCCTCAGGTTCCCAGGCCCCCACAAATCTTGCCCCGATTCTAAAGCTGATGGCTTCTGGGCTTCCTTAACAGCGCCACCAGCCATAGGGACGCGACCAGGAAAAGGAAGGCTGAAAACCGGTACTTAGGCTCCAGGGATAAGTCTTCCAGTTCCTGGAGAGTCAAGCCGTTGGCCAGGTCAAAGGAATTCATGGCCAGCCTGATTTTCCTGCCCTGGGATTCCTTCTCCGCCTTTTTCGCCATTTCCGGCGATTTCTTATCTTGCAGAGTTCTCTCGGCAGCCGCCCTCTTTTCCCAGGCGGAAAAAATTTTGGTCCCGTAAGTGATGCTGCCCAAAAAAAGGCAGACCAGTACCACTATAAACGCGGCAACAGCTTTGCGCATTGCAGACTCCTTAAGGCTTGCGGCAGGAACTCAAGGGGGAGAGGTGATGTGGCTGGAAAGAATTGCCAAAAAGCTAAGAGAAATGCCCCTGCTTTAAACTTGTCTTTGGATTTAAGATAATGCTTAGTTCCTCTATCGGCAATCCCCCCCGGAAACCTGAGGGCCGATTTTTTACCATTTTTGTTTCAAACCGGGGCGAACCTTGTGTTCGCCCCGGTTGCGTTCAGGGCGAACACAAGGTTCGCCTCTACGGAAAACAGGGGCACAGATTTCTGTGCCCCTGCATTAAATAGGTATAGAAGCGGGTGGGATCGTCAGGGGAACCTCCTGATCCTTTTCTTCCCCCTTCCCCGCCTTAAATTACCGGCAATCCTTGCACACGAAAAAGGTCTCCACCGGGTCGCCGGTGATTTTGGCCCAATGCTCCAGTTGATATTTGGGCTCGATATAATTGCCGCAGACGGTGCAGGCCTGGAGTTCGAAGTCCCGGCCCCAAATGGTGCGGACGCCGTTCTTTTCCGTGTAAGGGATGACGTTGGTGGGGCAGATGAACGCGCAGGAGCCGCAGCCGATGCAGGCCGGGGATTTTTCCAGAAAGGGGGTGGCCACCTGCTTATCCGGGGTGCGGCCCTTCATGCTGATGGCGCTCACTCCCACCACCTCCCGGCAGGTGCGGACGCACAGCCCGCAGAGGATGCAGAGCTCCTCCGGGTCGTCGGTCTTGAATCGGGACTCGTAAACGCCGTGGGCTGCGGCCAGTTCCTGGATCAGCTTGGCCTTGGGCGTCCGGGCCAAAAGCAGTTCCAGAACGATGCGCCGGGCCTGCATCACTTTCTCCGAATGGGTCTGCACCACCAATCCCGGGGAGGTGGGATAGGTGCAGGAATTGACGATCTGGGTGTGGGGATGCTCGCCGATTTCCACCACGCACAAACGGCACTGGCCCTCCGAGGGGAGGTCCCGGTGATAGCAGAGGGTGGGAATCTCGAAGCCATTCGCCCTCGCGGTCACCAGCAGGCTTTGGTTCTGGGGCGCCCGGATGGGGATGCCGTTAATGGTCAGGCGCACTTCCTCGCCCAGGGTATCAAATGCAGTTTCGTCACTGATCTTCCAAACCATGTTATTCTCCCGAACAGTTCGCCGTCAACCGCGTGGATTCTCCGTTAATGGACCGGCTCACTGGCCCTTTACTGCTCACAGCTCACAGCTCACAGCTTACCGCTTACTCCACTTTTACCGCCTCGAACTGGCAGGCCTCGTAGCACAGCCCGCACTTGACGCAGAGTTCCTGGTCCAGTTCCTGGGCCATCTTCTTCTTGCCGGAAATCGCGCCCACCGGGCATTCCCGCACGCAAGCCAGGCAGCCGGTGCAGGTCTCCGGATCGATGGTGTATTTCAGCAGCGGCCGGCAAACCAGGGCGTGGCATTTCTTATCCCGGATATGGGCCAGATATTCGTCCTTAAAATACTTCATGGTGGAGCGGATGGGGTTGACCGCGCTCTTACCCAGGCCGCAGATGGAAGCGGTCGCCATGGTGCCGCAGAGCTCCTCCATCAGGGCCAGGTGCTCTTCCGAGCCCCGGCCGTGGATGATTTCGTCCAGGATGAACAGGAGATTTTTCAATCCTTCCCGGCAGGGAGTGCACTTGCCGCAGGATTCCTCGTAGAGGAAATTGATGAAATAGCGGGCCACGTCCACCATGCAACTGGTGGTGTCCATGACGATCATGCCGCCGGAGCCCATGATGGAGCCCACGGACTGGAGGCTGTCGTAGTCCACCGGCAGATCCAGGAACTGGGCCGGAATACAGCCCCCCGAAGGGCCGCCGGTCTGCACTGCCTTGAAATCCCGGTCCCCTTTAATACCTCCTCCCAGGTCATAGACGATCTGGCGCAACGTGGTGCCCATGGGCACTTCCACCAGACCAGTCTGATTCACCGCGCCCACCAGGGAGAAGACCTTGGTGCCTTTGCTCTTTTCCGTGCCGATGGCGGCGTACCAATCGGCCCCCAGGTTGATGATCTCCGGCACGTTGGCCCAGGTCTCCACGTTGTTGATCACCGTGGGTTTGCCGAAGAGGCCGGACTGGGCGGGGTAGGGCGGCCGGGGGCTGGGTTCGCCGATATTGCCCTCCATGGAGTGGATCAGGGCGGTCTCCTCACCGCAGACAAACGCGCCCGCGCCCCGGGAGATCTTGATGTCGAAGTCGAATCCGGACCTGAGGATATTTTTCCCCAGGAACCCGGACTCCCGGGCCTGCTCGATGGCCAGCTGCAGGCGGCTCACGGCCAGGGGGTACTCATGGCGCACATAGATGTAGCCCTTGGAGGCGCCGATGGCGTAAGCGCCGATGATCATGCCCTCCAGGACCGCGTGGGGGTCGCCCTCCATCACCGCCCGGTCCATAAACGCACCGGGGTCGCCTTCATCGCCGTTGCAGATGATGAACTTGGGTTCATCTTCCACATCCTGGCAGATGCGCCATTTGCGGCCCGTGGGGAAGCCGCCGCCGCCTCGGCCCCGGAGGCCGGATTTATCAATGGCGTCGATGATGTCATCGGGCTTCATCTCCAGCAGGGCCTTGCGCAGGCCCCGGTAGCCGCCCATGGCCAAATAGTCGTCCAGGCTGGTGGGGTCGATGACGTCCAGCTTGCGGAGCACAATGGGCATCTGCCCCTTGAAGAAGGGAATTTCCCCTTTATACGCGGCCTTTTCGTGGGTGTGGAGGTCTTCGTAGACCAGGCGCTCCACCACCTGCCCCTCTTTCAGGGTCTTCTCCACGATCTCCGGCACGTCCCCGGGGGTAACTTGCTGGTAGGTGATTTCCTGGGGGCGGATGAGTACCCGGACCGCGCCCGCGCACAGGCCGTGGCAGCCGCACTCCTTTAAAAGGACCTTGGCCCCCAGGCCGTTTTTCTCGAACTCTTCCCGGAACGCAGCCGCCACCTCCTCGCTGCCCATGGGCAGGCAGCCCGGCCCGGCGCACACCAGAACCTGGGACTGGTTGGGATCCCTTTTGGCAATGAGTTGGCGGCGGTATTCCCGCAAGTGGTCGATGGATTCGAATTTGGGCATGGCTCTTCTCGAGTTGGATTATTTATAAAGTTTTAGGATCTTGGGCACCTTATCCACCGTGGAGCGCCCGTAGTATTTATCGTCCACCATCATCACCGGCGCCTGGGCGCAGGACCCCAGGCAACCGACGGTTTCCAGGGTGAACTGCATGTCCTTGGTGGTATAGCCCACTTCCACCCCTAACCGGTGGCTCAGGGATTCCACCACCCGGCCGCCGCCCTTTAGGTGGCAGGTGGTGCCCAGGCAGACCTTGATCTGATGCTTGCCCTTGGGTATCAGGGAAAACATCTTGAAGAAGGTGGCCACACTGTAAATCTGGGTCAGGGGCACGTTCAGGCGTTCCGAGACCACCTGCAGTTCGTCTTTAGGCAGATAGCTGTAAGAATCCTGGATATCCTGGAGCACCGGAATCAGGTCCCAGGATTCCCCCTCATAGCGCGAGAGAATGGTTTCGAGGCGTGGCAGGTCCATTATTCCGTCTCTTCCTCAGTTTCTTCGGTTAACACCGGAAATTCCGGATACGCGGCTCCGCATTTATCCAGGAGCAGCTGGTATTGCGCCAGGGTGTATTTCTGGATATGGGCCCGCTCTTTGTCCCGGAGGTGCCGGAACCGGCCCTGGGGCTTGAGATAGTCCTGCACCGGCCGCAGCTTGGGCGGCTCCACCGTCATGCGGTACTTGCCGTTCTCCACCTCAAACAGCGGGAAAACCCCGGTTTCCACCGCATAGCGCCCCAGGCGGACGCTCAACTCCGTGGCGGAACGCCAGCCCGTGGGACAGACCGAAAGCACGTGGATGTAAGCCGGGCCGGGGGTCTCCAGGGCCTTGCGCACCTTGAAGTACAGGTCGAACATGTAACTGGGGGAAGCCGTGGCCACATAAGGGATGCCGTGGGCCACGGCGATGGCCACCATGTTCTTCTTCTGGGTGTGCTGGCCGATGCTCATCTTCCCCGGCGGCGACGTGGTGGTCATGGCCCCGTAAGGCGTGGAGCTGGAGCGCTGGATGCCGGTGTTCATGTAGGCTTCGTTGTCCCAGCAGACGTAAGTGAAATTGTGACCCCGCTCCATTGCTCCGGAGAGAGACTGAAGGCCGATATCCGTGGTGCCGCCGTCACCCCCCATGGCCACCACCTTGGGCTTGGGGCCGGTCAATTTGCCTTTCCGCTCCAGGATCTTCAGGGCCGATTCGATGCCGGAGGCCACCGCGGAGGTGTTTTCGAAGGCCACGTGCAACCAGGGGTGCATCCAGGCGGTCTGCGGCCAGCCGGAGGAGACGATCTCCATGCAGCCGGTGGCGTGGGCGATGATCGCGTCCTTGCCGATGGCCTTGCAGACCCAGCGCACCGCCAAAGCCTCGCCGCAGCCCTGGCAGGAGCGGTGTCCGGAGGTGAAATACTCCTCCCGGGGCATCAGCCGGGAGGCATAAGTGTCGAATTTCTGGCTTTGGGCGTAACCGAATTTTTCCATCAGCCTCTTACCCCAAATATATGATATTCCTCGGTGGGTCCCGTCTGGGCCTCGGCCTGGGCCTGAGCCACGATATCTTTAAAGACTCCGGGGGGTATGTCCCGGCCTCCCAGACCGATGACGAAACTGGCAGTCCGGGGCCGGTTAGGCATTTCATAAAACGCGCTGCGCACTTCCGCCAGCACCGGCGGGGCCGCGCCCCCTAACGACAGGGCCCGGTCGCAGACGATGAGCAACTCGGCGCCCTCCACCGCCTTCCTAAGGTCCGCAAAGGGGAAGGGCCGCCACATCCGCAGCTTGAGCAGGCCCACTTCCAGTCCCGCGTCCCGCATCTCGTCCACCGCCACTTCCGCCACTTCGCTGAGGCAGCCCATGGTCAGCAGCAGAATCTTGGCGCCGTCGGTCTTGTATTTCTCCACCGGCTTATAGTGGCGGCCGGTGAGGTCGCCCCATTCCTTCCAGACGCTCAGGATGTGGTCATATGAGCCCGTGAGGGCCATCTGGTGGCCCATCTTCACCTCCGTGTAGACCTCGGGCATGGCGAAGGCCCCCATGGTCACCGGGTTCTTGGGGTCCAGGCTGAACCGGGGGTGGTAGGGCGGGAGAAACTTGTCCACCAACTCCTGTTCCGGAAACTCCATGGCCTCCACCACGTGGGAGAGGATGAAGCCGTCCAGGTTGATGATGGTGGGTAGCAGGACCTTGTGGTTTTCGGCAATCTTGAAGGCCATGACCGAATGGTCGAAGGATTCCTGGCCGTTTTCCACGAAGATCTGAATCCAGCCGATATCCCGGGCCGCCATGATGTCGCCGTGGTCGTTCCAGATGGAAAGCGGTCCGGACAAGGCCCGGTTGGCCACGGTCATGACGATGGGGAGCCGCAGCGCGCTGGCGATGAACAGAATCTCGTTCATCAACGCCAGCCCCTGGGAGCTGGTGGCGGTGTAGGTCCGGGCGCCCGTCGCTGACATACCGATGCAGGTGCTTATGGCCGAGTGCTCGGACTCGACGTTGACGAACTCCGCGTCCAACTCGCCGTTGGCCACCATGCTGGAAAGATGCTCCACGATGTGGGTCTGGGGGGTGATGGGATACGCGGCGATGGCTTCGGCCCGGGACATCTGCACCGCGTGGGAGACCGCAATGGATACTTCCATGCCTACTCGATGGGCCATTATTCTTCCTCCGGCACCATGCTGATGCAGCCGGTGACACATTCCTTGGCGCAGATCCCGCACCCTTTGCAGTACATATTCATGTCGAAGTAGCCGCCCGGCTCTTCCGAAATGCCGGCCTCGGGGCACACGGTCCAACAGACCCCGCAACGGATGCAGCGGCTCTTGGTCCACACGGGGTGCTGGGAGCGCCAGTCGCCGGTGTTGTATGCCCGGGCGCTGCCGGGTTCCGTGAGAACGGCGCCCACCTCGATCTCTTGCCAGGTAACCTGATCCATGGGTTTGCTGCTCATGACCGCCGCTCCTCAATAACGGTTTGCTCATAAGCCGTCTTCAAGGCGTTAAAATTTTTCACCGCCAGGGGGCCGAAGCGTTCCTTCAAAGGCCCCTCCAGGGACTCCAGCTTCATCACCCCGGTGGCCTTAATCAGGGCCCCCATCATGGTGGTGTTGACGATGGGCACACCCAGGACCTCCCGGGCCACCTTGTTGGCGTCCACCAGGGCCAGGGTGTGCTTGAAGCCGTAATCCCGGCGCACTTCTTCCGGGGTCTTGGGGGTATTCAAAACAATGATGCCCTCGGGCTTGAGGTCCGCGGGCGGGTTCTGGATGCGGATGAGGCTGGGGTCCAAGATCACCACCACGTCGGGGCTGGCGATCTTGCACCGCAGGCGGATATGCCGGTCATCCACCCGGCAGAAAGCCAGCACCGGCGCGCCCCGGCGTTCCGGTCCGAAGGAGGGGAAGCCCTGGGCGAATTTTCCTTCAGCGATGGCCGCCAGGGCCAGCAACTCCACCGACGTCACCGCACCCTGACCGCCGCGGCCGTGAAAGCGGATTTCGATCATAAGTTTTGCCCTTGATTTATGGGAATTGATTTTTCAACCATGAAGCTTACCGGAGTCCAATCATTCCAAGTTGTTAAGCATCAGCCGTGCCAGTTGCCCGCCGCCTGGGGGCATCATTTAACTTTGAGTAATGATTAGGAAATTATTGAAATGTAAGGGGCCTTTCCTCATCCGCTGCATTGAGGATACTGTAAGTATTTTTTTCCGCCTGTAAAGACGCCGGACATCCTGAAGGACGGGTTGCGTCTCTTTTTGGATCAAAGAGCCTCAACCCCGCCGATCACAACAATTCCTATATATCACCAGCTTTTCAATTAAAAAAGTCAGACGGTTTCCGATTCCTGCGTAGGAAATTTTCTTACATATCATTAGATTGGATTTAGGAAAAGGGATTCCGCACCACGATGGTCTCTTCCCGGTCCGGCCCCACCGACACGACTTGAATGGGCACGCCCACCAGTTCCTCCAGCCGGGCCAGGTAGGCCTTGGTATTGGCGGGAAAATCCTCGTAGCGCCGCACGCCCCGGAGGTCTTCGCTCCACCCCGGCAATTCCTCGAACACCGGCCGGCAGCGCTCCAGTTCCTTCAAGGTGCCGGGCATGGTGTCCCGCTTCACTCCGTCCTGGTCATAGGCTACGCAGATTTTTACCGGGTTCAAGGTGCTTAATACGTCCAGCTTGGTGATGGCCAGGCCCGTCAAGCCGTTGAGCCGGGCCGCGTCCTTGAGCACCACCGCGTCCAGCCAGCCGCAGCGCCTTCTGCGCCCGGTGGTGGAGCCGAATTCCACCCCGCACTCCACCAGGTGGTCGCCGATATTGTCCAGGCACTCCGTGGGGAAGGGGCCGCCCCCCACCCGGGTGGTGTAGGCCTTGACGATTCCAAGAACGTGGTGCAACTGCCCGGGTCCCACGCCTGAGCCCGTAGCCGCGCCCCCGGCCACCGGGTTGGAGGAGGTGACGAAGGGATACGTGCCGTGGTCGATGTCCAGGTGCGTCCCCTGGGCTCCTTCAAACAGGATATTTTTCCCGTCCCGGCGGGCCTGCTCCAGAATCACCGAGACATTGCCCACCAAGGGCCGCAGGCGCTCCCCCATGGCCAGGTAAGGCGTAAGAATCTCCTCCAGGGTGAAGGGCTTGCTGCCCAAAAATTTTTCCAGATAAAAGTTCTTTTCCGGCAGGACGTCCGCCAGCTTGGCCTTCAAAGCTTCCGGATCCAGCAGATCCGCCACCCGGATGCCCCGGCGGGCCACCTTGTCTTCATAGCAAGGCCCGATGCCCCGGCCGGTGGTGCCGATCTTGGCCGCGCCCTTGGCCTCTTCCCGGGCTATATCGATCCGCTGGTGATAGGGCATGATCACCTGGGTGCGCTCGCTGATGCGAAGATTCTCCGGTCCCAGGGTAAGGCCCCGCTCTTTCAGCCGGTCCACCTCCATCAGGAAGACCTCCGGGTCTAGGACCACTCCGTTGCCGATGAGGCATAAAGTCCCGGGCCGCAGAATCCCGGAGGGAATCAAATGGAAGATAAACTTGTCCCCGCCCACCACCAGGGTATGCCCGGCGTTGTTGCCCCCCTGGTACCGCACCACTATCTGGGCCTGCTCGGTGAGCAGGTCGACGATCTTTCCCTTGCCTTCATCACCCCATTGGGTGCCCACCACCACGACGTTAGGCAATTCCTTGTCCTCCTTTTCACAAAACCGATATATTAGATCATATGCGGGGGAAAAAGCAAAGAAAAATGCCCGGGAGCAGGGGTGGACACTAATACCGTTTTCGGTTATCCGTCGATGAGGCAAATCGAATTGTCATTCTGAACGCAGCGAAGCGGAGTGAAGAATCTCGTATTTTGAGATTCTCCGCAACCTGTGTCCTGCCCCCCCTCTATGTGGTGAATAAGACTCAAATGGTGAATGGTCCTTGACCAAGAAAGGAATAGTGTGTATAGTTACACATGAACAGCAGGGAGATCATTCGCCGCCTGAAGGTGGATGGCTGGTATCGGGTGGGGCAGAGTGGCTCTCATGTGCAGTTCAAGCATCCGACTAAGCCTGGTCGAGTTACAGTGCCCCATCCGGAAAAGGATATCCCCGCCAAGACGCTGTGAGGCATCGAACGACAGTTGGGAGTCAGTTTTAATTAGGAGGAAAATTTATGCCCAATTATATCGCCGTGGTCCACAAAGAACCCGGCAGCGACTATGGGGTGTCGTTCCCCGACTTTCCCGGCTGTATCACCGCCGGGAAGACCATCGACGAGGCCAAGGACTTGGCCCATGAGGCTCTGCTGCTGCATTTGGAAGGTTTGCGGGAAGACAGGGTACCGTTACCGGCGCCCACGAATCTGGAAGATCTAGTTGCCGATCCCGAGAACGCCGAGGCCGTGGCCTTTCTGGTGGTTTCAGCACCCGACGCCCAGGGGAAGGCGAAAAGAATCAACATCACCATGCCCGAAGAGACCCTGCGCCGGGTGGACGCAGCCGCGAAGCGCCGGGGCTTGAGCCGCTCTTCTTTCCTCACCCGGGCCGCCCAGGAAGCCATGGACCAGGAAGGCCGCAGTTCCGCAGGTTGAGCCGCGGTTTAACCAACAGGCGAGGGTCAGTCCCCAATATACACAACCTTGACACCAGACCCGTTTAAGGACTAAAATTGGTCATTAGTTACATTCCCATGGAGGTGGATGATGAAATTGTCCCTCCGCATCAAGCCCATCAGCTATCTCAAGGCGCATGCCGCCGAGATCGTCCGCAACCTGGGGAAACAGGAAGGCCCTATGATCATCACCCAGAATGGCGAGGCCAAGGCGGTCATGCAGGACATCGACAGTTATGAGCAGACCCAGGAGACCATGGCGCTGCTAAAAATATTGGCCCTGGGAATGCGTCAAATCGAAGAAGGCAGGGTGCAACCCGCCGCCGAAGCCGTCAGGCGGCTGCGGGAGCGGCAGGAAGCGCGTTGATGTCCTGGAAGGTGCTATTGACCGCCGACGCCGGGCGCGACCTGGAGGATTTATACGATTATATCAACGTCCATGATGTTCCGGGTAAGGCGGATCACGTGCTTGAGCGACTTGAACAGGCCTTTACTGGCCTATCCGAAAACCCTCACCGGGGAGCTTACCCCAAGGAATTATTGTCCATAGGGATCAGGGAGTACCGCGAGATCTTCTTTAAACCGTACCGCATCATTTACCGGGTCGTGGATAATAACGTCTTTGTGCTGTTGATTGCCGACGGGCGCCGGGATATGCAGACTCTGTTACAACGGCGGTTACTGGCCTGATCCTGCCAATAATGTACAACAAAAAGCCGGGGGCGGCAACCCGCCCCCGGAGAGTTATTGGACCGCCGGCGGGACGCCGGCGCTAATTTACTTCACCTTCGGCACGAACTTGGTGGTGTATTCCGGATAGTGCTTCCGGAGGTCCTTCTTGATGATCTTGCCGGTGGGAGTGCGCGGAATGGCCGGCAGGAAGACCACTTCCCGGGGCAGCTTGTAGGTGGCCAGCAAGTCCATGGTGGACTTGATGATCTCGTTGGCCAGCTCCTGGGAGGCGGTGTGGCCGCCCTCCAGTTCCACCATGGCCACTACTTTCTGGCCCATGATTTCATCGGGGATGCCCACCACCGCGTCATCCCGCACCGCGGCATGGCGGATGATGGCGTCTTCGATCTCCGTGGGCGCCAGGCGGAAGCCGGAAGACTTGATCATGTCGTCTTCCCGGGCCTGGAAGAAGATGAAGCCGTCCTTGTCCATCATGACCGCGTCGCCCATCATGTTGTAGCCGTCTTTGATGCCCTTTTTCATGGATTTCAGGAGTTTCTGCTCCTGGATGTAGGGCTTCCAGTACAGGGTGGCGGTGGGGCCCTTGATCATCATGCTGCCCACTTCGCCGGGGCCCGCGGTGGCGCCGTCTTCCCGCACCACCTTGATCTCGAAGCCGGGCAGCGCCTTGCCGATGGAGTCGGGCATGGGGATTTCGCTCATGGTGTTGGAGGTCACCAGGTGCATCATCTCGGTGCCGCCCAGGCCTTCCCAGATGGGCTTGCCGGTCTTGGCCTGCCACATGGCCAGGGTCTTGCCGGTCAAGGCGTCGCCGCCGGTGGTGTACATGCGCACGCTGGAAGTGTCGTAGTCGTTGAAGTTGGGCATTTCCAGGAGCTTCCGGTAGGCGGTGGGCAGACCGGTGATCACCGTGATCTTGTGCTTGACGATGGTGGACATCATGTCGTCCGGGGTGAACTTGGGCAAGAGCGAAATGGCCGCGCCCCCGGCAAAGGGGATATTGCAGAAGGTGCCGTAGCCCGCCGCGAAGGTCACCGGGGCGGAACCGCCCAGGACGTCGCCGGGGCCCATTTTGTAAACGTACTTGTTCACCAGGTTGGACTCGATCAACACTTCCCGGACGAAATGCACGCAGCCCTTGGGCTGGCCGGTGGTGCCGGAGGTGAAGAGGATGACGCCGATGTCGTTGGCGTCCAGCTTGACATTCGCAAACTGGTCGGACGCGGTGGCCATCTCTTTGGCAAAGGAGACGAAGCCTTTGGCTTCCACTTCTTCCGGTTTGCCGCCCACCACGATGAGTTTGGTGTCCTGCTCGAATTCGTGCTTGGCCGCTTCCACCGGTCCCATGAGGGGGAAGCTTACCACAAAGGCCTTGAATTCGGCGTTGTTCACCACGAAGGCCACTTCTTCCTTGGCCCACAGGGGGGAGACGGGCACCGGGATGGCGCCGATCTTCTGGACGCCGAAGTTGGCGGCAACGGCTTCCGGCATGTTGGTCATGCGCAGCCCCACCCGGTCCTGGGGCTCGACGCCGATCTTTTTGAGGACGTTGGCGAACTTGTTGGCCTGGGCCAGCAACTCTTTGTAGGTGATCTTCTGATCGCCGAACAGAATGGCAAGCTGGTCACCCCGGCCTGCTTTCACATGGTTGTCCAAAAATTCTTCCGCAATATTCCACTGTCCTGAAGCATACTTCTTGAACTCCTCAGGCGCCGTATATTCGGCCCAGAGTTCCTTGGGGGGCAAATAATCAGCAGGAATTTTACCCATGTACTGCGTCCTCCTTCTGGCATTTAGTTATCTAAAGGGTTCTCGGCCTTTACCGGACTAAACCATGTGAAGCATATTACAAGGTCCTGGGCAAGTGTCAAGAAATTTATGGGTTTGCCGTTTTTCACTTTGCTGTTTTCGGCTAATGGCTTTCGTTTTTGCCTTTGTATATTGGCCTTAAGCTGTTTTCCACCTAAGATCAATTTCAGATTTGATATACTGCTTCAAAGGGCTTTTTCCTAAAAACTAAAAACTAAAAACTAAAAACTGTCTCATGCCCACCGTCGCCCTCATCGGCCCCGAACTCTACCCCATCCCCCCCCTCCGGGGCGGCGCGGTGGAGCTGTTCATCGAGCAGACCGCGTCCCGACTCACCCGCTGGCGGCCGGTGGTCATCGGCCCGTCGGACCCGGAACTGCCGAGTCATGAAGTGCAGGGCGGCGTGGAATATTTTCGCATCCCCCTTGATGGCTGGCGGGGCTGGCTTTATCGGCGGCACCGCCGGTATTTTCCTTTCTATGACTTGCAAGTGGCGAAGATTCTGCGCCGGGTGCAGCCGGATCTGGTGCATGTGCATAACCGTCCCCTCCTGGCCCGGTCTTTGAAAGAAGATCACGGCATGGGAAACCTTCCTATGGTTCTCCATATGCACAACCTCTATCATTCTCTGGGCCGCCGGGAGAAACCGGATCTCGCCGCCTCTATGCCGCTGGCCGGATTCATCGGTTGCAGCCGGTTTGTGGTGGAGCATGAGAAAACCCGGTTGGGCCGGGACGCGGCCGCCCATTTTGTGGTTTATAACGGTGTGGACCTCGGAGATTTTTTTCCCCCTTGGGACCGGCCGGAACCCAGGCAGCAAATGCGCCGCCATTACCATCTGGACGACGGCGAACCCACGGTCCTCTTTGTAGGCAAACTCCGGGAAAGCAAAGGCGTCCATATCCTGCTGGCGGCCATGGAACAGGTCTGGTCCAGATTTCCCCCAGCGGTCCTGGTCCTGGTGGGAGGAACGGAATTCGGCCGGGGGCGCACTGACCGGGAGACTCCTTTTCTCCGGGAGTTGCGCCGCCAGATAGAGAAAGCCCGGGGCAGGGTCGTTATCACCGGCTTCATTCCGCCGGCCCGCATTCCGGAGGCCTACCTCCTCGGAGACATCTTCGTCGGCCCCTCGCAAATTGAAGAAGGCCTGGGCATGGTCTTTTTGGAGGCATCCGCTGCGGGCCTCCCCATCATCGCCACCCGCCGGGGAGGCATCCCCGAAATCGTTAAGGACGGCTTTAACGGCCTGCTGCTGCAACAATACGATGACTCCCGGGACCTGGCCGCAAAAATCCGCCTGCTTCTGGAGGATCAATCCCTGCGCCGCCGCCTGGGCCGGCAAGGCCGGGCTTGGGTGCAGGATAACTTCTCCTGGGAGAGGATCGCCCAACGGCAGGAAGAGGTGTATGATGAGATTGTGGAGTTAAACTTTGGGACGTAAGTTATTGATGTGGGCAGTTCGCCGTTATTTGCGCCGCCAGGTGCGAAAGCGGCCGCCTTTGCCCCTGGCCGGGCTCGATCCTAATAAGGCACAGAGGGTGCTGCTGATCAACAGCACGGCGCTGGGAGACCTGCTCTTCTCCACCCCGGCCATCCGGGCCCTGAAAGAGACCTATCCCCATTGGCGCCTGGACCTCCTGGTCAATCCCCGTTACGCGGCCCTGGCCCAGCATAATCCCCACCTGGAGCGCCTCATTCCCTTTCCCGGACGCAGTTGGGGGCTGCTGAGCCTGATGGCCAAGCTGAAACGCGATCCCTACGACCTGGCGATCATCCTCCACGGCAATGACCCGGAAGCCACCCTCGTGGCCTGGGCCGCGGGCAACCGTTATCTCATCGGCTCCGGAGGCAGCCCTCTGAGCTTCGCATATTCCGCCGGGGTGGAAAGAAAGGATCCCTTCCAGCACGCCATTGAGCGGCGTCTGGATTTTGTGCGACTCCTGGGAGCGGATACTCCGGATAAAAGAATGCAGCTCTTCCTGCCCTCTCGCGAGCTGATCAGGGCTGAGGTTCTTACTATAAGGCATTTCGGCGACAACCCTTCGTTGCTGGTGGCCCTCCACCCTTTCGGTTCCGGCCGCTACAAATGGTGGCCTCTGGAGTCATATGCCGCCCTGGGTAACCATCTCCACGAGACCTATGGGGCCGCGATCTTGATCATCAGCGGTCCCGGGGACCGCAAGGAAGCGGAGGCCCTGGCGGCCCGCCTGGCCGGCCCAGTCCTGGTGACCGGCGGGCGGCCTCTCCTGGAAGTGGCGGCCTTTCTGAAACATTGCCGCTTGTTCGTGGGCAACGACAGCGGTCCCCTGCATCTCGCCCTGGCCTTGGGAGTTCCCGGTATCGCCCTCCTGGGAGCGGATCACCCCCGGCGCATCGGCCCCTATGCGGTGGAATGGGGTGCTTTCCTTTACCGCAAGGAAGATTTCTGTCCCCAGGAGCACTGCCTGAACCAAAAGTGCCCGGACAATAAGTGTCTCCAGGCCATCACGGTGGCGGAAGTGGCAGCCCTGATCCGCACCTGGTGGGAACCGGGTTTTAAAGGCAAAAGGTAAAAGGCAAAAGGTAAAACACTGCTCCTTTTCCCTCCCGTTTTCTTCCATATTATCTTTGGGGTTGATAAGGTGGGAATATTGATAAATTAACCAGTTATAAGTATTATCCTTCCCCTTTCCCCCAGGAATTTCTCTTGTGCCTTTTTTCTCATAAATAACCTCCTCCTCCAAAATGCCTGGACATCTGGCCCCTGGCCCCTGACCCCTGCCCCCTGTTCCCTGGGGTGAATCACCCCTGCCGGTGATACCGATTCCCCCAACATTTCGGGGGGAGAACATGCCCTGGGCCGGGAAATTAGGGGCTATGGTCATCTGGGAAACAAATCATTTAATTAATCCAACATGTTGTCCTCGTCTTTTTTTGTCCGGGATTTCGCGCCAATTGGCACAAAAATAGCTTTAAGGAACTGAGGACATGAAACCAGAAGTATGCAGAAATGCCCGGCTCATCCTGGGCCGGGAACATGATTCCAGGCTCCTTATCCAAGCTAGAGCCTTGCCGAAAGGGGGTGAAGACGCAGAGTATTCGTGCATTATTGGCGGACAGAGTTTCCACAAGCCATTATGAATCAATCGTTGAAGGAGGAATCTGAATGTCCGATCTGAAAAAAGAGGTTCAAGAAGCACCGTTACTGTGGCCTCTAACCCCGATCCCCACTTTTGAAGAAGTTTACGATCCCAAAATCTGCACCGAGGCGTCCCGGGAAATCTCCACCGTCTTCGAGGGCTGGCTCCATCCCAAACACGAGATGGCCAAACCCGAAGCCCTGGGCCAAATCCGGGTCCTGGAATGCGGCCACGGCGGCCTCCAGTGCAACAGCATGCAGGCCGGCGGCTACCTGGGAGAACTGGGCGCCAACGTCATCATGGTGGAACCGCCCGGCGGCTCCCCCATCCGCAAGCTGGCCGCCTTCGGCCGCAAGCGCTACATGTTCAAAGACAACGTCAACGGCGACCTCTGCGGCGGCACCTTCCTGCATGAATGCCGCAATAAGCAGTCCATCACCCTGGACCTGACCAAAGAGGAAGGCCGGGAAATTCTGAAAAAGTTGGTGGTTCACGCCGACGTGCTCATCGAGAACTATGCCCCCGGGCAGTTCGACGCCTGGGGCATCGGCTACCGCCAGCTCTCCAAGATCAACCCCCGCCTGGTTTACGTTTGGAA
>QZIZ01000125.1 GCA_003599195.1 Deltaproteobacteria bacterium
CTGGTCGCGCCGCCGGACCTGGAAGACAAGTGGAACGGCCCGTACCTCAAGAAAAGCCAGCTCCTGGACCCCTGGGGCAACGAGTACCTGTATCTGTCGGAAGGCCAGATGAACATCGGGAGCTTCGATCTCATCTGTCTCGGGGCCGACGGCCAGGAGGGCGGCGAAGGCGAGAATGCGGATATCGTCAACGACTGATTGTCGCAGTGTGGTTTTCGATTGTTGATTGTTTGTGAAGTCAAGGGAAATTGGTTAGAGCCTCGGTATGAATCTGAAAAACTCCGAGCCCAGTACCAATAACGTTGCAGCATGTTTTTCAGGAGTTCACCATGAGTTCGATTGCAGAGCGTTTGACTCGGTCTTATTGCCTGTTCCACTGGTTACAGGTTAAGCCTATTCCGGATCAAATTCGATCGAGCATAGCCTATAGTACGCTTGAGCAAGAACTCCTGGCACTTAAAGTAAAACCTGAAGATCTGGCTGCAGTTGGTTCAGACGTCACTGATAACTTTGAAGAGTCCAGATTGGCATTTATGGTTCGTTATAGTGGGTTGACTTGGTCGACCTGCTCTATTTTCTGTGACGCCATTGAAAATAACAGTTGGCTTCAGAATGGGACTCCCCTACTGGTTCAATTCACCGGGGTGGATGCCAGCGGTCAGGTTGGCCTGCCAAAAGTGGCTTTGGGCGACTTCATGTTCCTCAAACCAAGCAATGTCTGGATTGACAACAACCGGGTTGTCTCATTCACGGTTCGTTGGAATAAACACGAAACCCGCCGCATGGAGCGATTTATCCGCCTTGCATCTGCACGCCACGGCCTTGACGTATATTAACAGATATGTTAATAAATCTTTATGTCCTGGAAGATCGTCTATTACAGCGAAGTCGTCCGGCAGTGGGTAGATGGTCTGCCGCCGGATCTGCGGGCCTATTATGCCAGGATCACCGAGCGGATGTTAAAACACGGGCCGTATCTGAGGATGCCCTATGTGCGGCCTTTGGGACAGGGCCTTAACGAGATTCGGGCCATCGGCAAAGAAGGCATCGCCCGTGTCTTTTTCGCCGCCAGGTCCGAACAAATCGTTATTCTCCACGGGTTCGTGAAAAAAACTGAAAGGACACTCAAGAGAGAGTTGGACACCGCCCGGCGCCGCTTGAAGGAGATTGGGGATGAAAACGCATGAAGAAATGATGGCCGACTGGATGAAGGACCCGGAGTTCAAGGCGGAATATGACGCCTTGGAAGAAGAGTTCTCCATTTTCGACGCCTTGGTGGAGGCGCGCCACCAGGCCGGTTTAACCCAGGAGGAGGTGGCCAGGAGGATGGGGACTAAACCACCGGCCATTGCCCGTCTGGAATCCTCCGGGGGGCAGAAGAAACCGTCGCCGACCCTGAGCACTTTGCAAAAATACGCCAAGGCCTTGGGGTGCCGGTTGGAATTGCGTTTAGTGCCCAGGAAAAAAGAGCGGGCCACAGCTCACGAGGGTCGCTGATTGGGCATATTCCAGCTTTCACCGCTAGACCATATAAAATTTAATTGGCCTGGGGTTTAGCAATGATATCTAGAAAAATGGCAGGGGAAATTATCTGGATACCTCGATAGCTCTTTAAATCGGTAAGGTCTTTATCGCCGCTGACAATATAATCGGCCTGCCCTTCAATGGCGCAGACCAAGAATTTATTGTCTTCATGCGCGCTGATAAACACATTGGTATCAATTACCACCCGGATCATGCCTTGGCCGCTGCCTTAACCCTGGCGGGCTTGGTCTTTCCCGCCCCTTTCCGCCTGGCCTCCTTCACCGCGGCATTAACAAAAGCCAGGACTTCTTCCTCGGTCATGTCGTCAAACTTTCCGGCAGCGGCGGCCTGGAGTTGATCCATTGCCCGGCCGAAGGCTTCCAGTCCTTCCGGTGCCGGCTGCTTACTCACCAATTCTTTGGCTCGCAAAATCACCCCGCCTTCTTTGATCTCAAAGTCCACAATATCGCCCTCTTTGAGGTTAAGACGCTGCCGCACCTCTTTGGGCAGCGTTACCTGGCCGCTGCGCAGTACCCTGGCCCAAGGCATTTTGTGTTGGCCTCCTGGTTTCCAAACCTATGATTATCGTAATTCTGTAATTATGTATAATGCTAAAATGATAGAAGATGTTTGTCAAGGGCCGTACAGCAGTTTTCCGCCCGAATTCCTGGGGGAAATGACTTTCCGCCCGGCGTTTGGCTTGGGGAGCGTATGATAACGTTTGCAGTCCAGAGATGGAATAATGCGAAGGCCGGTGCGTTATGCCCTGCCTACCCCTGGCAGCGGTGGCGGATGCTTTCTCCTTCCACCATATAGACCACCTGTTCGGCGATATTGGTGGCGTGGTCGCCCACCCGCTCCAGGTTGCGCACGATATTGATCTGGCTCTGGCTGGGGACAATGGCCCTGGGCGCGCCGGCCATCTCGGTGAGCAGGTCCTGGATAATGGCCCGGTCCAGGGCGTCGATGTCGTCATCCGCCAGGCAGACCTGCCGGGCCAGGTGGGCGTTGCTCCGGGAATAGGCTTCCAGGCTGTGGCGCACCATCTCCTGGACGCTTTGGGCCATAAACTCCAGTTGGGGATGGATGGCCCGGGGCGGCAATTGCACGATGGTAAGCACCTCTTCGGCGATGTTGGTAGCCGAGTCGCCGATGCGTTCCAACTCGGTGATGATCCGGGCCACGGCCATGAGTTTGCGCAGGTCTCCGGCCACCGGCTGGAATAAGGCGATGAGATGCACGCATTCCCGGTCGATGGCCTCCTCCAGGCTGTTCACCGCCGCGTCTCCGGCGATCACCTGGCGGGCCAGGTCCGCGTCGCGCCACAAGAGGGCCCGGACGCTTTTCTCCAGCGCGTCGGCCGCCAGATGGGCCAACTCCATGAGTCTGGTCTGCAAGGCCGTCAGTTCCTTGGTGAACCTGTCTTTGCCCCGGGCTTTTCCTTCCATTTCAGGCGCCATGCGCATCCTCGGCTTTTGGGATGGATATTGGTGGGGCGGGCCTCCGTGCCCGCCCTGGTTCAAACTAGCCATAACAGATTTATAAAGACTTCCGGGCATTTTCAAGTCTTAATCTTTGAGACCTCTGCGGAAGTCGCTTTTCATTCTGATGTAAAAAATAGACCAAATTCGGTAGGTTTTCAAGGAGGATCGCCACCGCTGGCAGGAGATTGGGGATGAAAACGTATGAAGAAATGATGGCCGATTGGATGCAGGACCCGGCATTCAAGGCGGAATATGACGCCATGGAAGAAGAGTTTTCCATTTTCGACGCCCTGGTGGAAGCGCACCACCATGCCGGTTTGACCCAGGAGGAGGTGGCCCGGCGCATGGGCACCAAACCAATAACGGGGTTTATTAATCGAAGCGGGAAAGTAGCCCCCTTTCAATTTATCTCACGCAAAGCCGCAAAGACGCCAAGACACAAGGAATTATTATTATTGAGGATTATTGTGCCTTGGCGGCTTGGCGCGAGCTCTGAACCTTAATCGGGACTCGCCCCCTGAAAAAAACCCGGGTTGTATTGATTTTTGGAATCCCGTGCCTACTTTTATGCCAAGACCATTGAGCTATTTCTGAAATCATGGGAATAAGGAGAAAAGTATGTCTTGCATAGAAAAAGTTAAACATGGCTACCGGGTGGACGGCTTGGAACTTGTCCGGGCCAATTGCGGCTGCGGCGGCCTTACCGGGCCCGGGGGCGCGGGAACGGGCGATTGTTGTTTCACCTTTTCCACGGTCAAACATGAAGGTGACAAGGTCTTTTACGTGGGCAAAAAAACTACTCCCAACACCGCCAACAATTACGAATGGGGCTACCGGGTTGAAAAAGACGGCCATGAAGTGGATGTGAAGATGCTGGACACCCGGGGACCCGTGCAGTTCAAGTTCGGCGGCATCGAACCCCCGCCCCTGTCCGCGTTTACGGCCAAGGGTTGGAAAGTGGTCGACCAATATGAGCGCCCCGTGGAGGGGACCGGCGAACCGCTGCCGGAGTGGTGTTCCAGCGCGGAATCCGCGTGCATCCGCCCCCTTGTGGAAAAGGAAACGGGCAAAGGGGATAAGAAGTAATCCTGAAGCTTTACAGCCGCCGGGATCGTCAACCCATTACGGGCTGATGGTCCCGGAGAGATTTTTTCCTCCTTTCGGCAGTACTCTTTCCGGTCGGCGCTGTCCTAAAAATCAAGTTCACATTTAGCCCACCCTATTAATGAAGTTTGCGAAATATAGAACAACTTATTGATATTCGAAAGAATATCAGAACGCCCAAAAAACAGAGTGTTGTTTTGCACAGGCTGGAAAGCCTGTGCCACCATTACCCGTAAGTTTTTATCCTATGGATATTCCAGTATTAATCCCCTCTCCCCTCGGGGGAGAGGGTTAGGGTGAGGGGGGCGTCTTTGGCAGCAAGGGGTTGATTTTTAAGAAAAAGACGCCACCCCCACCCCAACCCTCCCCCCTCGAAGGGTGAGGGGGTTCTTTGCTCCAGAATCACTGAAATAAAAGGACTTTTTGTGTTTTCCGGAGCTAATGCAATAATCGAAAAACTAAAAACTAAAAACTGTATTACAGAGTCCCCAGGAACTTGATAAAGGCCTTCAAATAAACCGGATCATAGATCTGGCTCTGGTGCCAGTCATCGCACATGGCCTGTAAAGTCTCCCGGGGCGGGCGGGCCAGCCGCCAGGGGCGATCTTCGGTCATGGCCTCAAAGGAATCCACGATGCGCAGGATGCGGGCCCAGGGATGGATATCGGCCAGTTGCATTTTCTGGGGGTAACCGGAGCCGTCGCCGTTTTCATGGTGCTGCAGCACCAGCGTCAGGGCATCGTTACTGATGCTGCCGAAATTTTTCAAGATGCGGTAGCCCCGGGCCGGATGCTTTTCCACCGATTCCCTTTCGTCTGCGGTCAAGGCCCCTTTCTTTTTCAGCACCTCCGCCGGGACCTGGGTGAGACCGATGTCGTGGAGCAAGGCCCCCAGCCCGAAGGCCCTGGCTTTATCCGCATCCCAATGCAGGTGGGAGACAAAGGCCAGGCCCAGCAGGCAGACATTGAGGCTGTGGGTGTACCGGTCCCGGTCGTGGCGGCGGATCTCGAAGATAAATCCCAGGTGGACCTTCTCCTGGCCGATGAGATGCAGCAAGCCGTCGATGCATTTCAGGGATAGATTCAATTCCACATCGGCCCGGTCTTGGGGAGAGGCGAAGAAATTCCTGGTCCATACCTCCAGCACCTCATAACTGACAATCGCCTTCTCCAGGACGCTGCGCCGGGGGGATTCCATGTCTTCCTTCAGGCGGCGTTCCAGGTGGCCGAGCACCGCGTTTACCTCGGCGACGGGAAAATAGAGGTTGGAGATTTTCACCTGCTGCAATTTTTGGCGCCACTCCTGGGGGAAGACCTGCCCCTGCGGGCAACAGAGGACGAAGCGAGGCTCAGGGGAGCTCTTGAGTTTGATCTTTAGATAGATGTCAAAAGGCGCGGGGCCGTCCTCGGGCAGGTGTCCAAAGGGCAGGGGCGCATATCCTTGGGCCTGGTCTTCATCCGCGGTGGCCGCGATTTCGCTGAGACTGAAGGGGAAATCGAGGACGCGGCCGGTTTCGCCGGGCCCGGATTTGCCTTTGGAAAAGGAACTGCTTTTATCGGAATCCATCGCTGCCTTCCAGGGGGAAAGATGCTTGTGGCCGACGTCGGAATAATTTAGCCTAACTTGTCAGGAATTGGCAATTAATTTGTCAACAGCAAAGATCATGCCTGGAGTTATCAACTCGTGGAGATTATTCAATGAAAAGCTACCGACAGGAACTCTGGTTCCAGGTCCCGGGACGCCGGGCCTTTATCAACATCACCCCTCAAGTGGAGCGGTGCCTCAACGAAAGCGGTATCCAAGAAGGGTTTGTGCTTTGCAACGCGATGCACATTACCGCTTCCGTCTTCATCAATGATGATGAACCCGGCTTGCACCACGATTACGAGGTCTGGCTGGAGCGGCTGGCGCCCCATGCGCCGGTCTCCCAATACCGCCATAACGTGGGGGAAGACAACGCCGACGCCCACATGAAGCGGCAGGTCATGGGCCGGGAGGTGGTGGTGGCCGTCACCGACGGGAAACTGGACTTCGGCCCCTGGGAGCAGATCTTCTACGGAGAGTTCGACGGCGGTCGGCGGAAACGGGTGCTGGTGAAGATCATCGGGGAATGAGGCAGGTTTGGGAACCGGGAAGATGTGGCGTTTCCCGTCAGGACAAAACCAAGGGGCCGGGACTCTACCGGCCCCTTCCGGGCAAATCCGGCTATTTTGCAGTCGGGGCCTTCTCGGGCTGGACGCCCTGTTCCTTCATTTTCTGGAGATACTTCTCCGGATCCTTCTTGAATTCCGCATCGCAGCCCGGGCAACAGAAGTAGATCCGCTGGCCCTTATAGTCCACAAAAACATCCTTGTTCACGTTGCCGCCCAAAACCGGGCAGGTGGTCTGCTGCTTGGAGGCGTGCGCGGCCAGGAGGGGGGCAGCCAGAAACAGCGCCAAAACCAAAACCGATATTAATGATTTCATTATTGAGGCGATCCTTTACCCTTTAAGAGATTTTTAATATCGCTACCGAAATTCCCCCGCTAAGGCCCTCGGTTCTTCCTTGTTTACAGTGTCCGGGGTTTTCTTGATATATACCGGTTTCTGCATGCGGAGAAAACCCTAAAATTTAAGGAAGGGTAATTCCTGGCTGAAGCCGCATACCCTTTATTTTGTTTATACGCTAAAGGCACATAGATGGTTCTTGACTTCGGCATCTAGATGATTTACTATTTTTTAAAATTTCTCATTAATCCCCACTATTGGCGGGTTTCTGGCAACGTGCTGAAAAGCCTAACAAAATTAACGTCTCGCCCGCCCCTAAAAAACGCCCTCCTGAGGAGAAAATCTGCTTATTGGCTAAAATCAGAGCGCTGATTGTTTTCCCCATCCGGCAGCCGGAAGGTAAGGCGCCGGTTTTCAGGATAAGGGCTTGAGAGATGCTTTAGGTGTTAGCGGCGTGTTCTGATGAAAATATTTCAATTTAATCATTTTTCCTAGATTGCAAAATAGGCAAAAATACCTATTTTTGCAAGGGGACATTTTTTTAATAATGGCCAGAGGAATATTAGTCTTATGTATTTGGATTCCGGAGGTGGAAAGGTGTCTAAAAAAGGGCATAAAAACAGAATCGTAGGCAACACCGTACTGGTGGATGACTTCCTGGGGGACATCCTGGAGGCGTCCTCCGAATACTCCATTATCGGCAGCGATCTGAAAGGAAAGATCATTTCCTGGAACGAAGGCGCCCGCCGGCTGTACGGCTACGATCCCGGGGAAATCAACGGGAAATCCTCCGAGGTCCTGCACCCCCTCAAGGACGTGGCGGCCGGGTTGCCCCAGAAGATCATGAAAGCCGCGTTGGATGAGGGCAAGTGGGAAGGGCCCCTGACCCGGGTGCGCCGGAACGGGGTGAAATTCGAGGCCCATACCGTCATCCTGCCCCAGCGCCATAACGGCGATGCCGTGGGCTTTTTGAGCATTTCCAAAAGCATCGCCAAAGAAAAGCAGTTACAGAAACATAAAAAATTGCTGGACAACAAGATCGTCGGCAATGCCGAGGAGGTAGTGGATTTCCTGGGCAACATCCTGGAATCCTCCACCGAGTATTCCATCATCGGCAAGGACCTGGACGGCAAAATCATTCTCTGGAACGACGGCGCCCGGCGGCTGTACGGTTACCGGCCGGATGAGGTGATCGGCAAGGCCAATTCCTCCATCCTGCACACCGAAGAAGACATCAAGGCCGGCAAGCCGCGCCTGATGATGAAAGCGGCCTTAAAAGACGGGAAGTGGGAAGGCACCATCAACCGCCGCCGCAAAAACGGCGAGATCTTCACCGCCCGGGTCGTGCTCACTCCCCGGCTGGACAACGCCGGCAAGCCCATCGGCTTTCTCCTCATGTCCAAAAACATCTCCAGCGAGATGCGCCTGACGGAGCCCAGAAGGCTGCTTGACAGCAAGATCGTGGGCAACAGCGAGGAAGTGATCGACTTCCTGGGCAATATCCTGGAGTCCTCCACCGAGTATTCCATCATCGGCAAGGAGCTGGACGGGACCATCATCCTCTGGAACGAAGGCGCCCGCCGTTTGTACGGTTATGAGCCGGAGGAAGTGATCGGCAAGGCCAATTCCGCCATCCTCCACACCGTGGAAGACGTCAAGTCCGGAAAACCGGAAGAGATGATGGCCTCAGCCTTGCGGGAAGGCAAGTGGGAAGGCACCATCAACCGCCGGCGCAAAAACGGCGAAATCTTCACCGCCCGGGTGGTCATCACCCCCCGCCGGGACATCTCCGGCCACCCCGTGGGCTTCCTGCTCATCTCCAAGGACTATACCAACGAGATGCGGTTTTCCGAAGAGGTCCGCAAGGCTAAACTCTTCGACAGCGCCATCGTCAGCAACGCCCAGCAGGCGGTGGATTTCATCACCAACATCCTGGAGTCCTCCACCGAGTATTCGGTCATCGGTAAGGATTTGGACGGCAAGATCCTGCTCTGGAACGAAGGCGCCCGCCGCCTGTATGGCTATGAGCCGGAAGAGGTGGTAGGCAAGGCCAACTCCGCCATTTTGCACACCGAAGAAGACGTGGCTGTGGGCAAACCCCGGGAAATTCTGGAGGCCGCCCTGCACAACGGCAAGTGGGAAGGCACCATTGTCCGGCGGCGCAAGAACGGCGACCTCTTCACCGCCCGGGTGGTTATCACCCCCCGCCGGGATTCCATGGGCCGGGCCATCGGTTACCTGCTCATCTCCAAGGACATCACCGATGAAATCCGCCTGACGGAGCAGCTCAAATCCACCCAGTTCTACACCCGGTCCTTGATCGAGTCCAACATCGACGCCTTGATGGCCACCGACCCCTTGGGGATCATCTCGGACGTGAACAAACAGATGGTCACCCTCACCGGCTACACCCGGGACGAATTGATCGGCTCCCCTTTCAAGAACTACTTCACCGACCCCGAGCGGGCTGAGGAAGGCATCAAGCTGGTGCTCCGGGAAGGCAAGGTCACCAACTATGAGCTGACCGCGCTTTCCAAAACCGGCAAGATGACGGTGGTCTCCTATAACGCCTCCACCTTTAGGGACGCGGAAGGCAAACTCCAGGGCGTGTTCGCCGCGGCCCGTGACATCACCGAGCACAAGGAACTGGAGCAGCGGCTCCGGGAGTCCGAGGCCTATAACCGGGGCTTGATCGAGGCCTCCGTTGACGGCCTGATCACCGTGGACCCCACCGGCGCCATTTCCGACGTCAACGCCCGCATGTGCCAGATGTCGGGCTACACCCGGGAGGAACTCATCGGCACGCCGTTCATCGACTATTTCGTGGATAGCGAAAACGCCGACTCGGGCGTAAAGCAGACCTTCGAAAAGGGGGTGGTCACCGACTACGCCCTCACCATGGCCACCCGGGAGGGACAGCAACTGATCACCTCCTTCAACGCCTCGGTATTTAAAGATCCCTCGGGAAATGTACACGGTATCTTCGCCAGCGCCCGCGACATCACGGAGCAGGCCCGCCTGCAAACCCAGCTCTCGGAAGAGCGGGCTTATAACCGAGGCCTGATCGAGGCGTCTTTGGACGGCCTGATCACCGTAGATCCGAAGCTGATCATCACCGACGTCAACGAAACCATGTGCCGCATGGCCGGCTACTCCCGGGAAGACCTCATCGGTTCGCACTTTCCCCAATATTTCACGGATGCCAAACGGGCCGCGGCCGGCGTCCGGTTGACCCTGGACAAAGGGGCGGTCACCAACTACCAGTTGACCTTGCACAGCAAAGACGGCCGGGAGCAGTTGGTCTCCTTCAACGCCGCTATCTTTAAAGATGAAACCGATGCAGTGCGCGGGATTTTCGCCAGCGCCCGTGACATCACCGAGCAGGCCCGGCTCCAGGAACAGTTGGCGGAGGAACGGGCTTATAACCGGGGTCTCATCGAAGCATCCGTGGACGGCCTGGTCACCGTAGACGAAGCCATGCGCATCACCGACGTCAACGAAACCATGTGCCGCATGGCCGGCCGCACCCGCAACCAGCTCATCGGCTCTTCCTTCCCCAGCTACTTCGTGGAGCAAGAAAGGGCCGCCGAAGGCGTGCGCCTCACCTTGAAGGAGGGATCGGTCACCAACTACGTCTTGACCCTCCAGGCCGCAGACGACCAAAGGGTCCCCGTCTCTTTCAACGCCGCGGTATTCAAAGACGCGGCCAACAAGGTGCGCGGCATTTTCGCCAGCGCCCGGAATATCGCGGACCAGAAAAAACTGGAATCCCAGCTGCAGGCGTCCCAGTTCTATACCCGTTCGCTGATCGAATCGAACATCGACGCCCTGATGACCACCGACTCCCTGGGCATCATCACCGACGTCAACCAGCAGATGGAAGCCCTTACCGGCCATAGCCGGGAGGAGCTGATCGGCACTCCTTTTAAGAACTACTTCACCGATCCGGACCGCGCCGAGGAAGGCATCAGGTCGGTGCTCAGGGAAGGCAACGTCACCAACTACGAACTCACGGCCCGGGCTAAAAACGGCCAGGAGACGGTGGTAAGTTATAACGCCGCCACCTTCGCCGACCGGGACGGAAAACTCCAGGGCGTATTCGCCGCGGCCCGTGACATCACCGAACAGAAAAAGCTGGAGCTACGGCTCCGGGATTCACAGGCTTATAACCGGGGCTTGATCGAGGCCTCCGTTGACGGCCTCATCACTGTAGACCCCGAAGGCATCATCAGCGACGTTAACGACCGGATGTGCCAGATGAGCGGTTACACCCGGGCGGAACTCATCGGCACGCCGTTTAAAGACTACTTCACGGACGCGGCGTTGGCCCTGGCCGGGGTGAAAGAGACCTTCGAAAAGGGGATCGTCACCGAATACGCCCTGACCCTGGTCAGCCGCACCCGCCGCCTGCTCCAGGTGTCCTTCAACGCCTCGGTGTTTAAAGACCCCTTCTCCGGCAACGTGCGGGGCATCTTCGCCAGCGCCCGTGACATCACCGACCGGGTGCGCCTGGAAGAGCAGCTCCGGGAGCAGCAGACCTACCTCCGGGGCCTGATCGAGTCCTCGGTCGACGGTCTGATTACCGTTGATCCCGAAGGGTTCATCACCGACGTCAACGAGCAGATGTGCCGCATGACCGGATACAGTCGGGATGAACTCATCGCTTCGCCGTTCAGACAGTACTTCACCGATCCCCAGCGGGCGGACGCCGGCGTCAAGAGCACCTTTGCCGAAGGCGTGGTCACCAACTACGACCTGGTGCTGAAGACCCGGTCCGGCAAAAAGGCCACCGTTTCTTTCAACGCCTCGGTCTTCCGGGCCGCCGACGGCCAGGTCCAGGGTATTTTCGCCAGCGCCCGTGACATCAGCGAGCAGGCGAGGCTGCAATCCCAGCTCGTGGATCAGCAGGCCTACAACCGGTCGCTGATCGAGGCCAGCGCCGACGCCCTGTTCGCCATCGCCCCGGATGGAGTAATCACCGACGTTAACGAGGAAGCCACCCGCCTCACCGGGTATTCACGAAAACACCTGATCAACTCCGCGTTCGCCGATTATTTCACCGAACCCCGGCGGGCCAGCGCCGGTGTGCAGCAAACCCTGGAACAACGCCGGGTGCTGGCGTATGAACTGGTGCTCATCACCCGCCAGAACCGCAGAATCCCGGTGAGTTTCAACGCCGGCGTGTTCTCCGACGCCGCGGGCAAACAGCTCGGCATCCTGGCCGGCGCCCGTAACATTACGGAACAGAAAGAGCTGGAACAGCAGCTCCGGGACCAGCAGTTTTATGCCCGCTCCCTCATCGAATCGAACATCGACGCCTTGATGACCACCGACCCCCTGGGGATCATCACCGACGTCAACCAGCAGATGGAAGCCCTCACCGGCTTTACCCGGGAGGAGCTGATCGGCTCTCCCTTTAAGAACTACTTCACCGACCCCGTCCGGGCCGAGGAAGGCATCAGGCTGGTGTTGAGCGAAGGCAACGTCACCAACTATGAACTCACGGCCCGCAGCAAAGACGGACGGGAGACGGTGGTAAGCTACAACGCCACCACTTTCGCCGACCGGGACGGCAAACTTCAGGGTGTGTTCGCCGGCGCCCGTGACGTCACCGAGCGTAAGCGGTTCGAGAAGACTCTCCAAGAAAAAACCGTGGAAATGGAAAACGCCAACCAAGCCAAGGACCGGTTCCTGGCCAACATGAGCCACGAACTGCGCACCCCCCTCAACTCGATTATCGGTTTTGCCGGGACGCTGTTGATGAAGGTACAGGGCCCTCTCACCTCCGGCCAGGAAAAACAGGTCCATAATATCTCCAATAACGGCAAACACCTGCTCCTGCTCATTAATGACCTGCTCGATCTGGCCAAGATCGAATCCGGGAAGATTGAACTGAAGCCGGAGCCTATCTCCTGCCAGAGCATAGTTCAGGAGGTCATCTCCACCCTCTCTCCCATGGCTGATGGCAAGGGCCTCAAGTTGACCGCCAAAATGCCGGAACAGGAGCTGAGCCTGCGGACGGACCGCCGCTCTTTGAGCCAGGTTCTGCTCAACCTGACCTATAACGCCATCAAATTTACGGAAAAAGGGGAAGTGCGGGTGGAACTGCGGAGAGTCTCCGGTGACCACCATCCGAAGATCGAGTTCAGGGTGGTCGATACCGGCGTGGGCATCAAACCCGAGGACCAGAACAAGCTCTTCCAGGCCTTCACCCAGGTGGATACGTCCACCTCCCGGCGTCATGAGGGCACCGGCCTCGGGCTGCACCTGAGCAAGAAGTTGACCGAGTTGATCAACGGCCGGATCACGTTCCAGAGCGAATTCGGCAGAGGGAGTGAATTTGCCGTGGCGCTGGAAGAGGAATAGGGAGAGGAATAGGGAAATAATTTTTCACCGCAGAGACGCGGAGGGCGCAGAGGATAGATGAAAATTAATGACCTTACAAAAGAGGTCATTGGCGCGGCGATCGAAGTTCACCGGACCTTGGGACCGGGCCTTTTGGAATCTGCATATGAGGAATGCCTTTGTCATGAGTTGCAGTTACGGAATCTAAATTTTGAGCGCCAGAAATCATTGCCGGTGGTATTCAAAGAGATAAGGCTTGATCGCCTCGACTTGCTGGTATCGAATGCCCTGGTAGTGGAGATCAAGGCAGTTGAAGCGTTGCTCCCGATTCACAAGGCTCAACTCCTAACATATCTTAAGCTTGGCGGATGGAACATCGGCTTGCTGATTAACTTCAACGTCCCGGCGTTAAAGAACGGAATTAAAAGGGTGGTCTTGGGCTTAAAGGAATCTTGAGTTTCACCGCGGAGACGCAGAGTACGCAGAGGAAAGATTTTATTATAATTATTCTCTGCGCCCTCTGCGTCTCTGCGGTAAAAAATGGAGTTTGTCCCCCATGATTATCTCGAACTACGAAATTCTGGAGAAAATTGCCGAAGCCCCGCAGGCCGCGATCTATAAAGCTTATCACAAGAAGAATAAAGACCGCGTGCTGGTTCTCAAGATTCTGAAAGCAGAGAGCCTGACGGAATATAAGAAGGCCCAGTTCCGCCAGAAGATCGAGCACCTCCGGGTTTTGAACGATCCCCTGGTGATCACCCCCATTGCCTTCGGCGAGAAGGACGACGTCTGTTTTATCACCCAGAATTTCTTTGAGGGGGTGACCCTGGACGGGTTGATGGCCGCCCATGTGAAGATCAGTCTAAACGACTTCTTCACCATCGCCTGCCGGCTGGCCCGGGCCCTGGAATCCATCCATGAAGCGGGGATTATTCACGGGGGCATCAAGCCTCACAACGTCCTCATCGACCCCAGCACCCTGGACATCCGCCTGATCGACTTTTTCAGCGCCATCGACGTCAGGGACGTCAGCCATTTTATTTACGAGCGTTCCTTTATCAGGCACACCCTGGCTTATACCTCCCCGGAGCAGACGGGGCGCATCAACCACCGGGTGGGGTTCACTTCGGACCTCTATTCTCTGGGGATCGTCTTCTATGAGATGCTCACCGGGCGGCTGCCGTACTATTCCGATGACCCCCTGGAATTGATCCACGACCACCTGGCCCAGGAAGCGCCCAAGGTCCATGAATTGAATCCCAATATCCCCGTGGCCCTCAGCAAGATCGTGGCCAAATTGATGCTCAAGCAGCCGGAGAAGCGCTACCAGAGCAGCAGCGGGCTCCTGGCCGACCTCACCCGCTGCCGGGATGAATTTTCGGCCATCGGCACCATCCGGGAATTTCCCCTGGAAAGCAGCATCCTGACCCAGAGGGTGACCTTCATTTCCAAGATGGTGGGCCGGGACAAGGAAGCGGAGATCATTCTCGATGAATACGAGCAAGTGGCCCGTGGGGAATTCCGCTCCCTGTTCATTTCCGGGCTTTCCGGCATCGGCAAGACCCGGCTCATCCAGGAACTGCAAAAGCCCATCGTGGAGCACCGGGGCTATTTCACCTCCGGCAAATTCGACGTCTATCAGAAGAACATCCCCTACAGCTCCCTGATCCAGGCCTTGAAAAACCTGATGCGCACCTTTCTCACCGAGAGCGACGAACGGGTGGCGCTCTGGAAGAATAAAATCCTGAAGGCCGTGGGCCGGAACGGTAAGGTGCTGACGGACGTCCTCCCGGAACTGGAAGTGCTCCTCGGCCCCCAGCCCCCGGTCAAGCCGCTGCCCCCGGTGGAAGCCCTCAACCGCTTCCATGACCTGTTCGACCGGTTCATCACCTGTCTGGCCAGCGAGGAGAACCCGCTCACCCTCTTCATTGACGACCTCCAGTGGTGCGACGTCGCGTCCTTCGACTTTCTCACCAACATTTTCGCCAACTATCAGGACCACCCTTACCTGTTTTTGTTGGGCGCGTACCGCCATAACGAGGTGGATCCCAGCCATCCCCTGTCCAAGCTCATCCGCAACGCCAATGAGGCCGGCTGGCCCTTGAAGGAAATCAGGCTGGAGCCCTTAAAGCCCCAGCATTGCCACGAGATGGTCTCTTACATCCTGGATTCCCCCCGGCCCCAAACCCGGGCCCTGGCGGATTTCATCAGCGCTCTCACAGAGGGGAACCCGCTGTTTGTGAGCGAGAGTCTGTCCTACCTCCATAATGAAAACCTCCTGTTCATGGACAGCGAACGGCAATGGCGCTGGGACATGGACAAAATCCGGCAGTCCCGCATGCCTACCACGGTGGTGGCCCTATTCAGCTCCAAGATCCAGAAGCTGCCCCCGGATCTGATCAGTTTGCTGGAGTATTGCGCCTGCATGGGCAACACCTTTTCCCCCACCGAGATGGCGGCCATCCGGGGCCGGAGCCTGATCGACACCTTCGAAATCCTGAAGCCGGCCCTGGGCCAGGGCCTGCTGATGGAAACCAAGAACCACCTGCAGTTCATCCACGACCGGGTCCAGGAGGCGGTGCTCTCGGCGATTCCTGGGCAAAAGCGCCGCCGGATTCACCAGCACATCGGCACCTACCTGCTCTCCGCCATCCCTCCGAACACCGGCCTGGAGAAGCTGGAAAACCTGTTCACCATTGTTTCCCATGCCAATCTCGGGAGAGAAGAGGAACTGGACGCGGCTGCGGCTTATGCCCTCTCCGGCCTCAACTACCATGCCGGCAATAAAGCCATGGACTCCCTGGCTACGGAGGCGGCCAACGAATATTTCAATCTGAGCCTGGAGCTTCTGCCCTATGACTGCTGGGAGGACGAGCATTACGAGCGCACCTTCCGGATTTACCAGAAAGCCGCAAAGACGGAGCTGATGTGCGGCAATTACGGCAATTCCGAAAGGCTGCTCACCCAGTTGCTCGACCATGCCAAGACCGATCTGGACAAAGCGGAATGCCTGGCTGAGCAAACTACTTCGCTGTCTTCCATCGGCAATTTTATCAAGGCCATCGAGACGGCCAACCGGGGCCTCTCCTATTTCGGCAAGGCCATCCCGGACGATCCCGCAGAGGCCGACCGCCGCAGAAAAGAATTGATGCAGGAGATTTCCTCCAAGGGCATCAATGTCTGGGAGACCATCCTGAACATGCCTTTTACCACGGACCGGAAGAGCAAAATCGAACTGGCCTTCTACAGCGAGCTCATTCCGGACCTGTACATGTCCGGGCTGGTGCCCCAGCTTTATCTCTCGGCCGCCCAGTCCACCCAGCACTGCCTGGCCGGGGGCATGGACGAATCCGTGATCTATTCCTTCAGCATCATGGGGCTGCAGCTGGGGGAGCAGGAAGAATTCCAGCAGGCCTTCAATTACGAAGACCTGGCCCGGGACCTGTCCGCCAAGTATCCCAATACCTTCGGGGCCACCCGGGGCATGAACGGCATCGTCTGGTGCAACATGCACTCCCGGAGCCACCCCAAGGACATCGTGGATTACTGCCTCAAGTCCATCCAAAGCGGCAAGAACTGCGGCGATCTGTACAATGCGGGTCTTTCCTACGGCCCTCTGATGTGGAACCTCCAGGTCCAGGGCGCGGACCTGTCCATCATCGAAGACGTGGCCAAGGAATGCCTGCAATTTTCCAACCGGTACCACCTGGCCTTCTCCGTGGGGCTGGCCGAAGCCATGCAGGCGGGTTGGATCGGTCCCATGAAAAAAGACTTTGCTCCGGCGTCCTTGACCGAAAAGCTGGCCCAATGGGAGCGGGACAACCACATCGCCTCCGCGGGCAGTTATTACGTGCTCAAGGCGCTGACCCATTATTACTTTGGGGAATATGAACAGGCCGAACGCTACCTGGTGGGGGTCAGAAAGTACCTGTCGGGCCTCACCGACAACGTCCTGAAAAGGCAATGGCATATCTTCCGGGTGTTGAACGCCCTGAAACTGTATGAGAAAGGGCTGGGATATGTCAATAAAGACGCGCTCCTGGCGGAAATCCGGCCCATTATCAAGAAGATCGAAACCTGGGCCGGATTAGGACCCCTCTTGAGACCCTATCTGGCCTTTCTCTATGCCGAGCAGGAACGGGTCCTGGGCGAGTTTAAGGAGGCCAGGGGCCTTTACCTCGATGCCATCAACCTGGCCCATCAGCAAAAGTATATTTTCCTCGAAGGCTACCTCAACGAATGCCTGGGCGAACTTCTCCTCCAGGCCGGCCAGTTTCCGGAAAGGGTTTACCTGGTGGAAGCCGCGCGGCTTTTCAAAAAAAGCCGGGCGGAGCGGAAAGAGATCAGCCTCATGGAAAAATACGCCGAATATTTCGAGGAGGAAAAAATCACCTTCCCGAGAATGGAAGTGGAGCCCGCGTCCGCCTATACCCTGCCGCCCCTGGACCTGGATTATCTTATGAAATCCTCCCTGGCCATTTCCGCGGAGATTGAGCAGAATTCCCTGATGAAGAAGATCATGAACGTGGTGGGAGAGTGTTCCGGAGCCCAGCATGGTTATCTGCTCATCGCTGAAGACGGCCACCTGTTTATCCGCGCCGAGAGTCATGTGGCCGATAAAGAAACGGTAAAGACCCTGAATCAAAAATTCGAGGAAGCCGCCGAGATTTGCAAAGCCATTGTCCGTTACGTCTACCGGACCGGAGAGCGGGTGATCCTGGACAACGCCTCCCAGGAAGGCGCGTTCAAGGACAATCCGGAGGTCCAGGAGATGCAGCTCCGAAGCGTTCTCTGCCTGCCGGTGATCAAACAATCGAAGATGATCGGCATCCTGTATCTGGAAAACCGTCTGTCGGATGCGGTTTTCACCCGGGAAAAGACCCAGATGACCGAATTGCTCACCTACCAGGCGGCCATCTCCCTGGAGAACGCCCGGCTGGTTATGGAAATGAAAAAAGCCGAAGACCGCATCAAGAAGTCTCTGGAGGAAAAGGAAGGGCTGTTAAAGGATCTCACGGCCTTGCGGGCCAAGGAGATAAATTTACAATAACACTCTGCGTCTCTGCGGTGAAAAAAGATTCATGGCTAAACGGATCCTGATAATAGAAGACAACCCCGCAAACCTGGAGCTTTTAACTATTTTGCTGGAAGCCTTTCATTACGTCGTCCTTGCTGCCGGCGGCGGAACCGAGGGCATCGAAATGGTGCGCCGGGAAAAGCTGGACTTGATCATCTGCGACGTGCAGATGCCCGGGGTGGACGGCTATGAGGTGGCCCGCCAGCTCAAAAGGGACCCCATGCTTCACCGGATTCCTTTATTGGCGGTGACCGCGCTGGCGATGGTGGGTGACCGGGAAAAGGTGCTATCTGCTGGATTTGACGGCTACATCGACAAACCCATTGTCCCCGAGAAATTCGTAAAACAGATCGAAGCATTTATGGAGAGACCGGATGATCGATCAAGATAATCCGGCCCGGAGAAGCATTTGATATGGGCGCCATCATTTATTTGCAAAAGAAAGGGTCCCGGCGGACTTCCCGGGAAAGCGGCTCGGGAAAGCGCTCAACCACAAAAGCTGTTAAGCCGGCCCATAAGGGCGCCATCCTGATCGTCGATGACCGCGGCTCCGACCGGGAACTGATGTCCATGCTGCTGCAGCATGCGCACTACCGGGTTCTGGAAGCCGCGGATGGCGTCCAGGCCCTGTCTTTGGCGCGAGCCGAACAACCGGACCTCATAGTCTCCGACGTGCTGCTGCCCCACATGGACGCCTATGAAATGGTGCGCTGGCTCCGCCTCGATCCGGCCACGGCCGCCATTCCGGTCGTCTTTTATACTGCGGCCTTCAATGAGCAGGAAGCCCGGGACCTAGCCCGGGACTGCGGCGTTGACCTGATCCTGTCCAAGCCCACGGAGCCGGAAAGAATCCTGGAGAACGTGGCCGCGGTGCTCAAAGCCAAGAGCCAGCCCCAACAGCTCCCCCCCCTCACCGAGGCCTTCGACCAGAAACACCAGCAGTTGCTCATCAACAAGCTCATCCGGCAGGTTGACGCCCTGCACCGCAGCGAAGAGCGCTACCAGCGCCAGGCGCAAATCGTCACCGGCATCAACCGGGTGTTTCACGCAGCCCTGACCTGCGAGACGGAAACCGATCTCGCCCGCACCTGCCTGGAGGTTGCCAAGGGCTTAACGGCCAGCAAATTTGCCTTAATAGGAAAGGTAAACCAGGCCCGCCAACCGGATGTCACCCTGGGCGACCCGGGCTGGGCCTTCTGGCGGATGCCGGGACCGGTGAAAAAAGGGGTGCCCGACAGCCTGATGCATCTGCACCCCTTTTTCGAGAAAATCATCCACGAGGGCCGCTCCCTGATTGTCAATAACCTGGAGGGCCATCCCCCCGGCAGCCCGCAGCTCACTGCGTTCCTGGGGGTCCCGTTAAAATACGACAGCAAGACCATCGGCATGATCGCCCTGGGCAGGCCGGAAGGGAGCTATACCCCTGCGGACCGGGAAGCCCTGGAGAACCTCTCTTTCGCCATTGTCGAGGCCTTCATGCGCAAACGCGCCGAAGAGGCGCTCAGGCAGGCCCACGCGCAACTGGAAAGACGGGTGGAGGAACGCACGGTCGAGCTTAAACGCACCGTTGAGGATTTAAGGAAGGAAGTGGAAAGGCGGCAGGAGGCGGAAGAAGAAGTCCAGGTGATCAACGAAGAGCTGGAGCAGCGGGTTAAAGAACGCACTGCCGAATTGGAGGCCGTTAACCGGGAGTTGGAGGCCTTCTCCTACTCCGTCTCCCATGATCTCAAGACTCCGATCCGCGCCATTCAAGGTTTTTCCCGGATGCTGCTTGAAGAGCACACCGCCGGGCTCGATGAGGAAGGCCTCAGGCTTTTCCAGGTCGTGGTCGACAACACCAAGCTGATGGACCGGCTGGTAGACGACCTGCTCCTCCTCTCCCGCCTGGGCCGCCAGCCGATGCACAAGTCTGCCATCGACCCCGGCGCCATGGTCAGGAAGATTTTCCAGGAAATTAAGCAGCACTCACCGAGAAAAGATTTGCAATTAGTCGTTGAAGACATGCCGCCTGCCCTTGGGGACCATGGTTTGATCAACCAGGTCATGGTTAATTTGCTGGCTAACGCCGTTAAGTTTTGTGGGGTCGAGAAAACCTGTGTTATTGAAGTAGGCGGGAGCAATTCGGAAGACGAAACGGTTTATTATGTCAAAGACAACGGGGTCGGGTTCGATATGGAATATGCCCACAAGTTGTTCGGTGTCTTCCAAACCCTGCACAGCCGGAATAAATATGAAGGCACCGGGGTGGGGCTGGCCCTGGTCCAGCGCATCATCCACCGCCACGGCGGCCGCGTCTGGGCCGAAGGGAAGGTGGGGAAAG
>QZIZ01000142.1 GCA_003599195.1 Deltaproteobacteria bacterium
TCCAGATTTTTTGAGAATTTGTCCGCCATAAGGGTACCGAATCGTCTTCAAAGAGGACGACGTAGCTTAATGCAATGGTTTTTCAACAGCCTGCTAAAGAAATAACTTCGCTTAGTCAGTATAATACTTGGAATAATATTTATAGTGATAATGGTAATAATAACCTCCATAGGTTTGTCCATGGGAGTCGATGCAGTTCAGCACGGCACCCATTATGGGGGCATTTATCTGGCTCAAAAGCTGGTGGGCCAGCCGGCCGGCGCTCTTGTGGGTGGAATGATGCTTGGTGACCAGCAACACTCCATCGGTCAGAACCGAGATGAGCCGACCATCGGCAAAACCCAGGAGGGGCGCGGTATCGATGATGATGTGGTCAAACTGTTGCCGTAGTTGCTTGAGTAAGTCTTTGAAGAAATCTGAATTCAAGAGATTAGCGGGGCTGGGGGGGCGGGTCCCGCCAGTAATAACCATCAAGTTTGGTATGAGGGTGGAACGCAGGACCTCATCCAGGTTGGCGCCGCCGGTGAGATAATTACTCAGACCGGGCTGGGAATCGAGGTTGAAGATCAGGTGCTGCCTGGGCCTTCGCAAGTCGCAATCAATCAAGACTGTCTGGCGTCCATCAAGAGCAAAGGTTTGGGCCAGATTCGAGGAGATAAACGTCTTTCCTTCTTTGGGATTAGGGCTGGTAATCGTGATGACACACGGAGGCCTGCCCGATGCTGACAGCATGATTGAAGTGTAAATGTGGCGGATGCTTTCTGTGGCCAGGGATTGAGGGCATTTGGATACTATTAAATCTCTTTCTTCAGCATCTGTGAAGGCCCGGCTACGGTGCCAGAGCCTGCGCAGATAGCGGAGGACGCCCGTTGCTTCAAGCTTTCCACAATAACTGAATGGGTTCCTACCGTTGGCACCCAATAAAGGGACCATCCCCAGCGAAGGGAAGTTGCAGACCCGCTCCAGATCGCCGATGGACTTGATGGTGTCATCCAGATGTTCCATCAGAAGAGCCAGACACATCCCCAGGATTAGACTCAAAAACGCAGCTACGGCCAGGTCACGCAGTATTCTTGGCTTATGAGGCTTCTCCGGCAACCTTGCCGGATCAATGACCGCCACGTTGGAAGGAACCATGGTGCTGGCTATGTTGGCCTCTTTAACCCGGGCCAACAGTGCCTGGTAGAGCTGCTCGGTGGTCTGGGCGTCCCGCTTCAGAATCTGAAAATCGGTGAGATTGTCCTGCAACTTGACCATTTGCTCTTTTTGGGCCGAGAAGCTGTCATCCAAAAGATTCTCCGTCCGGTTGGCGGCCTCATAATCCGCTTTGACGCTTTCCTGGAGGCGCTGGACTTCGCCCTTCAGGCGGGTCTGCAATTCGCCCAGATTGGCTCGCTCGGCCAAGAGTTCCGGGTGCTCACCCCGATAAACCTTCTGCAAGGCCGAAACCTTGGCCTGTTGGACCACTAATTGCTGGCGCAGTTGGGCCACCAAGGGATGATTGACGATGAGCGGAGCATTAGGCCCTTTTTCCTGAATCTGTTTAAATTGCGCTTCTTTGGCCATTTTTTCGGCCTGGGCCTTGGTGAGCAGGCTGCTCAGGTCGATGAATTTCTGCACCACCACGTTGTCTTTGTCTTCCAAAGTATAAATGTCTGTCTGTTGCCCGAATTTATAGAGCTTCTTCTGGGCCTCCTGCACCTTGGCGGCCATTTCCTGGAGTTGCTTGTCCAGCCATTTCCTCACCAGGGCGAAAGACTCGTTGCGCCGGTCGATGGAGAGATACATGTATTCATCGGCGATAGCATTAACCACCTTTTGAGCCATGGCCCTATCGGGAGATTGAAAGGACACTTCGGCCAAGTAGGAATTACGAACCGGGTTGACCTCCAGTTTCTTCAAAAACCTTTCGATCATCAAATCATCGATTTCCGTCTCGCTTTTATCCGGGTTATTTCCTCGAATGGACTTGAAATCAGCATGATCTTTCAGATTCAAGGCATTGATGACGCGTTGAGCCAGGGATTGGCTTTGCAGAATCTTGTACTGGGTCTGCTGGAATTTCTCCAAAGAATCGCTGCCGGTCAACTTAGATAACTTGTCGTCAATGGATACCTGGGAGCCGAGATTGTCCTGGGTGATTTGCAGGGTGGCAGTGGTGCGGAAAATAGGCGTTCGAATGAAGGTGTAAACCGCTACCAGTAGGAATATACTGAGAAAAGATCCGATAATCCACCATTTGCGTTTCAACAGGAGGTGCAGATATTCCCGCAGGTCCCGCCCCCGTGACATCTCCGCATAATAATCGCTATCCATCGGCGGCGGAGACGGGGATGCGGCGGGGGGACGGGGCATTGGCATCGCCATGGGGGCCTGATCATGATTTGACATCGATTGGAACTCCGGGTTACTTGCTGGGTGTGATTTAAAAAGCCGCCATGCTATAAGAGCCGCTGGGGATGGGCAGCAGGGTCCTGATTACAAAAAGGCTCTTTTTGATGGCGCTTTCATTGACCACCACCACGTCACTGTCTTTCAACGGCAGATCAGGGTCCTTTCTGGCAATGATGCTGTCCAGGTTGGTATTGATGCTGATGGGTTTCCCCTGGTCGTCAAAGCGCATGATGGTGATGCTGCTGGTGCCTAGGATGGGATCGACCCCCCCGGCCATGGCCACGGCCTGGGAAATGGTGATATTTTCTTTCACTGCAACATTCCCCGGCTTTTTCACTCCCCCCAAAACGTAGGCGGTGCCTGCGAAGGGGACGTGAACCACGTCGCCGTTGCGCACCGGAATGTTTAACCGGGGTTCCTGCCCGCTGACCAGGCGGCGGAGATCGATGACCATGGTCTCGGTTTTGGGGGCAAAGGGCTGGGCCGCCTTCCCCGCTTTCAAGGTCTCGACCAAGTCCGGGGCGTTCTGATGGCGGATGACATTGACCACATCCCCGGCCTGGGCCCCCCCGCCGGTAGGATACCCTTGATTGATAAAACCCCCGGCCAGGGACAAGACCTCAAGCAAAGTGCGGGGACCGATGATTTCATAAGACCCGGGTTTGGCCACCGCGCCGGTGACGGCCACCCGCTGGTGGCGAAATTCCTTGACCGCCACCGTAATCTGCGGGTTGACCAGGTACTTGGCGTCGTATAATGCGCTCAGGCGATTTTCGATCTCCAGGGGAGTCATCCCGGCTACTTTCACCACCCCCACCAGGGGCATGGTAATCTCTCCCTGGCCGCTGACCCGAAGCTCCCGGTTGAGTTTGTCCTGGCCATAGATTTCAATGATCAACTGGTCTTCCGGCCCCACCTTATAGTCTTTGTAGTTCACCAACGAGGCCTGAGTGGCCTGGACCATCAACTGGTTTTGCAGGGCCTGCTTGGGGTCAGGTGCTTGCCTCTGGGACAGCGCCTGGGCAGCGGGCACTTGCTGGGGAGGGCCTCCGCAGCCCCATAACAGGAAGAGCCATAAGAACCCCAGGACCATCACAAACCGGTTAGAGGTGCGGACCAGGGTTCTTGCCCGGGCTTTTCTGCTGGATAGATGAAACAAAATGATCGTCATTGATTTATCCTTGTTCCAAGCTTCGCGTTGGCAATACGCTTGCCACCCAAGCTGTGGATAGGAGACGTCCTCGCCGGCGGCGAGTGATTATATCCCCATATGCAAAGCCAAGCTCTGCGCCTACTAGAGTTCCAAGCACATCTTGTGAATGAAGAAAAATTCAGCGATTCTTAGGCGCAAGTAACCCCGCCCCCTTCAGGAGCTCCACCAGTTTGATGAGCCATTTTTCCAACATGGCGCTGTGAAACGGTTTAAACAGATACCCGTCGAATTTGCCTTCCACTGCCAGGGGAGGCAGTTCCGCGGAGACCTCTCCGGTAACCATCAGAAACGGCGTCTCCCGGAAACGGGGGCTGTCCCTCATAAGTTTCTTCAATTCCAGCCCTGTCATCCGGGGCATGCAAACATCGCAGATAACGATATCGTAATTGCAGCCCTGCATCATTTCCCAGGCTTCCACGCCGTCTCCGGCGGAATCAATCCGGCCTTTCACCCCCAGGCCCCGGAGCATCTTGGTCAGGACGCGGCGTATTGCGGGCATATCCTCCACCACCAGGTAATCGAGGCGGCGGAAAGCTTCCCTGGCGCTGGTATCCGGAATCATGGTCATGCATATCATTTTGTTGAAGCTATTTAAGAAACTCTTTCTTCTTTTTTACCGAATCACGCTCAGAAGTTTTATCAGTTACAATTTTTTTTCTTTCTATTCTTTTGTCCTGCAAGGAATTTAATAAATATCCATCAAGAAATGACCCGGAACCAGGGCTGTTAAGGTGATTGTATCTTTGAAAATTCAGGCTGCTTTTTGCGGGGTTTATTTCCTGGCCGGCATTCTGAATTTCCGATCTATTATGCTGTCCGGGAGGAGATTTGGATAACGTTTTGGCGGGAACCCTTGCTTTATTAAAACTTTTGCCGGCAATTTTTTGTCTGCCAGTATTGGCGATTTTTTTGCTTGAGACATTAAGGTCTTGATTATTGGTTTCCGGCGAATATGGCTGTAGAAATGGCTTTTGCGGCTCCTCTTTCAACGTATTCCCGATCTGACCCCAGGTCCACCCGCTGGTAGAAAATAGTGCTATTAAGCAAATAGGCAGACACCATTCTTTGCTCATGACCAGTGCTCCACCGCGTCGTCATCCAACTCCACCGCCACCGAACGGCGGAAGAGTTCCACCGAGACGATGAGACGGCGTTTCTTCTCCTTGCGGCCTTGGATGATACCGACAGTCCCGGCGAGAGGGCCGTCCAGCACCCGCACCTGCTTGCCATTTTCCAGGTACCGCCAGGGGTAGAAAGGCTGATCGCTCTCCATGATGGCCCTGACGGAGCCCACCGTTTCCTCCGGCACCGGGATGGGTCTGCCGTTACCCAAAATCCGCACCACCCCCGGAGCCTTGAGAATCTGGTGATAATCGTATGTACCTAAGCCCGTGAGCACAAATAGATAACCGGGAAACAGGGGAAGTTTGAGGATGGCCTTGCGGCCGCGCCGGCGTCTGCCGGTGATCACCCGGGGCAGAAAAACCTCCAGCCCCTTTTGCTGCAAAATCTTCTCAACCTTGGCTTCATGGCGGCTCATGGTATAGATCGCATACCAGGAAGGAAAAAGGCTCGCTTGTCGACTTCCGGTTTCTTCGAGGTTTTCATCTTCCATGACAAAGCTCCGCTCTCCTGAGCGATCACTCAGCTTCGCTAATTAATTAGTTATATTAACTTGTTACGCCATATTCAGACAAGATATATCAGCAATCGAGTGAGGCAAAAATTTTTGCTCCAAATCCCCGGGCCCGAGGTCCTTTTAGACCATGGGTTCATGCTGATTGCGGGTGTGTACGGCATACCAAGCCGGGCCTTCGTCTGCGAAAGGTCGTCCGGCGTCTCCATCATCTGGCGGTTCCGCCCTATTTTGATCGTTTGGGCCACCTCATTTATTCCATGCTTTTGTTGACGAATCTCCATGAAAGCAGGAAGATGGGGATCTTGGTGACCTCGGAAATGATTTTGGCAATCTCAAAGTCAGGAATTCTCTGTCCCTTGATATAATTGGTCAGGCTAACCTGAGTGAACGAAGGGTATTTGGCCTTGATGGCATCAAAGACGCGGCGACGCCCAGCAGCTCCCTCTCGTTTGATCCACTCCTTCAAATGCATGGGAAAGCTATTTAGCACTATGCGAATTAAATGTCAAGAAAATATTTAAAAATTCTTTTCAAAAAAACCTGGTGAAGAAATGAATTGCTCGAAGATTAGGAACTTATAATTTCGATTCTTTCAGAAATTATTACAGGAAAAAAGGGGAAATGCGAAAAATTATTGACTTCGCAGAGCGGCGTGATGTATCAGTAAAATGGTTCGCCGGTGATCAAAATTTAATTCCGAGGTAATAGGAGTGAAGGCAGGGAAGCCGCTCCAATTCCGGAAAAATAATTATTTAGAATTATTAGATATTACTCATCTCTCGAGTGTCACCAAGCAAGCGGCCATGCATTGCTATGCTTTGCGGGTCCGGGGGGATTCCATGCTCCCCTTCCACAAGGATGGAGATATCTTAATTGTAGAAAAAAATAGCCGTGGAAAAATCAAGCATGGAGATACCGTAGTCTGGCATAAAGAAGAGGGAAGCTGCCTCAAGATTCTTGACTTAGCGGGCAACTCCATAAAGCTTCGGCCTGTTGACTTCACTCGCTACGCGAATCCCGAGCCGGCTACCAGTTTACCCCAGCTTGATAAAGTCATTTTCATCATATCTGCTTAAGCTAAACTCCTTGGAAAAATCCCGTCCCCTGTCTTGGGGGCTTCTTCTTTTTGGATATCCTTCCGTTATGGCTTTCTTCCTGATCAGGAAGTGCCTTTTGATCGTCTGCAACCATACGTGAACCGGGGTCCAGGTCTGGTGATGCTCTAGGGGGAAGCGGATTCCGCCAAGAAATTTTTTATAGAGATGGAGGCCGTCATGCGGTATACGTTCACCAAAAACTTTGGCGGTTTTCTGGAGTATAAATTCAGCAAACAATGGAGCGTCGAGTTAGAATCCCAGTCCCCCCCTGCCGCCGTTACTGCCATCAAGCAAAGCTGTCCTCGACTTTGACCGGCATCAGGTAGTGGTCGGGTTGGCGTATCTTTTTTGATCCGCCCGCTGGATGGGGACGGTTTTTTTTGAAACAAGGAGGGAGCATCCGGCGCAATAATGAACTTTTTGGCCAAGACCGGTGGATTTTGAGATTGTCTTCCGAAGAACAATTCAACCTTTGCAAAGACTACGTCAGGACTGGCCCAGTGGAACGACCGCCACCAGGGGGCAAGCGCACAATTGCTTAATCCCAAGGGTGGGAAAGGCCCCCTCTGAATAGCTGATTGACCGCTTTTTCCCTGGTCTTGTCCTCTTTCGATTACGTTTCTGCAGGTTCAACCGTCTCTGCTGACTTAGAGAAGTCAGGGTGTAGGGGCATCAGCGAGATCTTGCATCATCTTTTTAACGGTAGCAGATAATGGCCTCACTTCATGAGCACAAATCCAGAACACCTGTTCGGCACCAGTCGCCACATTTTCCAGGGATTGCATGGGAGGGGCTCCAAGACCGACCTAGTTTAAAACGATTCCCTTCTCTCATAAGCCCGCCAAAGAAGAGCGATTTTCTTTTCTATTTTTTGTTTTTCTATTAAAAATCCTGACCTTGACATTGCTCTGTTCCGGGTGTTCTTTAACATGCCTTTTCCAGGCCTCCTCATCGGTTTCGTTTGGCAATACTTCAATAATTGCTAAACTAATATTAAAATATTTTATTAAACTTTCACTCTTTTGGTATTTTAATAGTTTCATCTTCCCCTCTCACTATGAATTGGTGAATCAGCGCAAAGGATTTCTTTGACGGAGTTTTACAAAAGGTTCTTCGAATTCTCTCAAAATGGCTATCAGCTCCAGGTTATTTTCGTAAGCCTGTTGGCAGAGATTCTTAAGTTTTTGGTCATTCCGGCATCTAACTGTTTTTTGTAGAAGTTGCGTGAATGAGGACATCGACAGTATTGATGTCCTCATTTCATTGAACAAAGTAACTAATTGGTGATAAATCCGCCTGTTGACCGGATATAAGTTATTTGCCGTCTCTTTGGGAAGCGGCCTGAATTCCAACCTTTTCAGGGATGCGGCGATGCGCTTCCAGATCTCCGGGGGGCGGCAGGGCAGGAAGATGTAATCCTCCACCTCGACCCGGTAGGCTTCCATAGGCAATTTATGTTCTTCGCTCAGGATAATGAGTTTTGTCTCTGGCTTCATCCTGTTAAGGACCGTCGTTGCTTCCGGTGCTTTTGACCATTTAAAGATGATCAGATCGTAGGTTTTCCGGTCCAACCCAGCCGCAGAGATGCGGGCATTATTGGTCACGGTCACGCGATGGCCCTGGAATTCCAGAGCCTCTGCAATCAGCAACAGAACGGGCATGCCTTCGTATACCATGAGGATTTCTGCCGGCTTCATGGTAATTCTCTCGATGAAACGTATAACTTTTTACTCAGATGGTTTAACTCAATTAATACTACTTGCAGTCAGTATTTGGCAGAGGAAAAAGGGGCGGCCTTGCAACCGGTAAGTTAAATATGGCAGGGCTGAATGGATGTGTCTATCGTTGAAATGATTATTTTTACCTGAACAAAATGACTAGATGATCTTTAAAAAAAATCACTCCGTGAAAATGAATTCGTGGGAGGCGGCATATTTGACCATATCAACCAGGCTCTTTAGGTTCAGCTTCCTCATGATATTGTATCTGTGGGAACGGACCGTGGGGAGGCTGATATAGAGAAGAGCCGCGATCTCCCGGGATTTTTTGCCTTCGGCCAAGAGTTTCAATATTTCTCTTTCGCGTCTGGTGAGCTTTTCGGTTTCCGGCTCCAACAGCGCCAGATCCCGCATGATATTGGCCAGGAGGGGGGAAAGGTAGATATTCCCCTGCCTGATGATGCCGATGGCCCGGAACAGTTCCGAATCCGCATCCTCCTTGAGTAAGAAACCGTCGGCCCCGGCTTGCAACCCCAATTGCACGAAGCTTTTCTTCTTGTGCATGGTCAAGAGCAGGACCTTTACCCGGGGATATTGCTTCTTAATTTCTTCGGTGGCCTCCAGGCCGCGCAGGTGGGGCATGGAAATATCCAGAATGATTAAGTCCGGGCGGATGTCCTTTAACAGTTCCAGGAGTTCGAGGCCGTCGCCGGCTTCGCCCACCACTTTGAAATCGGCAACTTCCTGGATAATTTTCCGGATACCGCGGCGGAATATCACGTGATCGTCAGCCAGAATAATGGAATAAGGTTTCACTATTAAGCCTCCAGCGCCGGAAATGGGACGGTAAAGGAGATCCTGGTACCCCGTTTTTTTTGACTCCAGAGAGTGAAAGAGCCACCCAAAATCTTGATCCGCTCTTCCATTGCCAGCAAACCCAGGGTCCGCTTCGCGTTCAGAACCTGGGTGCTGTCAAAGCCTCTCCCATTATCTTCGATTATTATGGAGATCTCCTCACTTTTCCTTTTGGCCCCCACGGAAACCTTGGTTGCCTGGGCATGTTTGCCGATGTTGGTCAAGGCTTCTTGCATCACCCGATAGATGACCGTTGAGGCCGGAACGTCGAATAGTCCATCCAGATTGTCCAAATCCACGCGCCATTTTATTTTCGGGTGCAGTTCCTTGAAGTCTTCCACCATATTGCCCAAAGCGATGGTCAGGCCCAAATCCTCAAGATCTCCCGGACTCAGGTCATGGTAGAGACGCCGCACTCCTTCAATAGTTTCTCCGATACTCTGGAGTATTCGATTCACATTCTTTTTTAAGGAAATTTGTCCCGGAGTCAGCTCTTTCTCCAGGGACCGGATGGAGAGCTTCAAGGCCAAGAGTGAATGGCCCAGCTCATCGTGCAATTCCGCGGCCAGGCGCTTGCGCTCCTTTTCCTGGGCGTGAATGAGTTCCGCGGTAAGAAGCCGTAATTTTTCTCCGGTTCTCCTCAGGGCCTTCTCGCCCTGTTCGCGCTGGATGGCAGTCCCCAGGATGCTGGCTGCGGCTTTTAGGGCCTCAAGTTCCGCCGCCGACCACTGCCGTTCTTCCTTGATGGCATCGAAGCCGATCATCCCCCACCAGTATTGTCCCACGAATATCGGCATAACCACGATGGACTTGATCTCCTGGGAGCCCAAAAACTCCTGCTCGCACCGGGGGAAATCCCGGACGTGGCCTACGATCATGCGGCCCTGGGACAATTCTTCTTCCCAGCGGCCAAAGCCTTCGGCCCGCCAGGAAAAGTCCCGCAGCTGCGGGTTGTTTAGCTGCGGTTCGATTCCCGGCGCGGCCCATTCATACCGCTGGCTGGTCAGCATTTCCCCCGCGTCATTTACCTGATTTTCGAAGATATAGGCGCGGCTCACATGCGCGGCTTTCCCCAATCGCCTCAAAATGTCCTGGATGTCTTTTGCCCAGGATTCGCTTTGCAGGAATTTCTTGGCGGCAATGCTCACCGCTTCCAGGATAGCCTCCCGACGCCGGAGTTTAAGTTCGGCTTCCTTGCGTTTGCTGATATCTCGCGTTATCCCCAGGATCCCCACGGGTTGCCCTTGTTCATCCCGCAAAAAGAAAGACCTTACTTCCGTCCAAATGGTGGAGCCGTCATTGCGGAGTTGTTCCAACTCCAGGGTCCACGACCTGCCTGGATCCGGTGCGCTCCTTTCCAAAGCCATGCCGCTGGCGAAGGTCTTCCAGGCCAGTTCCAGGGAGGCAGGGGTTAGAATTTCATCCATCGACTGCGCTTTCACTTCCTCCGGGGAAAAACCGCGCAGGAATTTGACAGAAGGACTGATATAGGTAAGTTGCAGGTTCAGATCTGCAGTCCAAATCACATCGGAGACATTTTCGGCCAGCAAGCGATATAGTCTCTCACTTTCCTCCAGAGCTTTCTCGGCCTGTTTGCGTTGGGTGATGTCAAAGGTGACCCCGCTGACGTAGGCGACTTTATCCCGGTCGTCAAGGAATATTTGCCCCCGGCATTGCACCCAGGCATACTCGCCGCTTTTTTTCCTGATCCGGTGCTCCCGCACATAAGATTTGTGGCTGGTTTTGAGGGCGTCGACAAAAGTTTGCTTAACATAGTCCATCTCTTCGGCCGGGATCAGGTCGCACCATTTAAGGCGCCGCGCATCGAAATCCTCTTTGGCATATCCGGTCAAGCTCTCGATCTTCCGGCCAAGGCAATCCAGACTCCAATCAGTATAGCTCTGAAAAACCACGGCCGGAATCTGATCCACCAACAGCCGATATTTCTCCTCACTTTGCCGCAGGGCCTCCTCCACCTCCTTACGCTCAGAAATGTCGAAGAAAACGCCGCTGATATATTCGATCCTGCCGGCGGCATTGCAGAATATCTGCCCTCGCCCTTGAATCCACAGGATACCTCCATCCCGTTTCCGGATCCGGTATTCCCGGGCATACGAGCAGTCCCCTTTAAGGGCCTTCAGCAAAGCCTCTCTGGCGCCCGGGGCGTCCTCAGGGAGGATCAAGTCTGTCCACTTCAAACGGCCACTGTCAAAATCCTCTTTCTTATAGCCGGTGAGGAACTCGATTTTGCGGTCAAAGAAGTCCACCGTCCCATCCGCATATCCTTTGAAGACCACCGCCGGTATTTGAGCCACCAGCAGACGGTAATTCCCTTCACTCTGCCTCAGCGCCTCCTCGGCCTGCACCCGTTTGGAGATGTCTTCATAAAAAAGCAAAAAATCCCCGGCGGCCAGAGCCACCGCCCGGAAATTTACCTCCTTGCTGCTGCCGTCTTTGCACAAGACCCGGAAGGTTCTCGGTTTGACCTCTCCCACCTGGGGTTTCTTAAATTCTTCTTTCCAATCCGACACCACGATTTCCCGGTAGGAGGCGTCCGGAAACGCTTTGGAGAACCAGTCCCGCCCGGTGGGGATATCAGCTAAGGCATATCCGAATAGCTCTTCAAATTTGGGGTTGAGATATTTATAGCGGCCATCCCGCCCAATGATAGAAATGCCTGAGGGCGCAGCCTCCACCAGGGTGCGGTATTTTATATCCGATTGCTTGAGCGCCTCTTCCGCGTCTAAACGTTCGGTAATGTCTCTTACCAGGGCCAGCCGGAGATGGCGTCCGCCATATATTATATCGGCGGCATGGACCTCCACCGGAAAGGTAGAGCCGTCTTTACGCCGGTGGACGCCTCGAATAGTAACCGGAGATTTGGGCTGCTCCCACGACTTCTGCAAATCTTCAGCACTTATGGCCGCTTCGAGATCCGTTACGTTCATTTTTAGAAGTTCTTCGCGGGCATAGCCGAGACTATTGCAAGCTTGCTGGTTGACCTCGATGATCTTTCCCTTATCATGTACAAAAAAGGCGTCAGCAGCATTCTCCACCAACTGCCTGAACCGATTTTCGCTTTCTATCAATGCCTCCTCGGCCTTTTTACGATTAGTGACGTCAACGCCCCCAGATCCTACCAGGACGACCTTGCCATCCTGTCCCAGGATAGGAAAGTAGTTGATCAGCCAAGTGTGGGGGCCATCCTTTTGTTGGAGCGTTATCTCGGTTTCCACGGGTTCCCCGGTGGCGATGACTTTTTGGTCCAATTCTCTCATCTGCCGGGCCGTATCCGCCGACCAGATTTCCTCCAGGGTTTTTCCCTGCCATTTCTTGGCAAAGGCTTTTTCCCAGGCCTTATTGGCAAACAGGTAACTGCCCTGAAGATCGCGGATTACCGCCCCTCCAGGCAGATGCTGCATAAAGGCCAGAAAAAGCTCCTCGCTTTCTTTGAGGCGGTCTTCTATCTGCTGGCGCGCTTCAACCTCCCGGAGCAATTGTTCGTTGGTTTGCAGCAGGTGAACCGTCCGCTCCTCCACCCGGCGCTCCAATTCTTGGCGGGCCTTTCTCAGGGCCTCTTCGGTCTGTTTGAACTCGGTAATGTCTTGGATCACAGCCTGCTTGGAGACGCGGTCATCGCAGTGATAAATGGGAGTGTTTACCACATAATACCAGCGGTTGTCTTTGGGGCTTTGCACCTCCCACCGTACCGTCTCCCCTTGAAATACGCGATCATTAACGCACCAGGGACAGATGGAGTTGCGGTCGTGTAGAACTTGGTAACAAAACTCTCCGGTGCCATCATAACCGGTGCGCTCAATCAGCCGGGGGTTCATGAACTCGATCCGGTAATCCGAGGAACAGATGTAGATCAAACCGTCAAAAGCTTCGACAATGGTACGGTAATGAGACTCGCTTCCCCGCGCGGCCGCCTTGGCTGGTTCGCTCTGCCTGATGTCCGAAACATCTTTCTTCTTGCCGGAGCCTTTGTCGCTCCCATGGCGCGGTGATTTACTCTGTTTCATCCTTAGGTTTCCTTAAAGACGAAATGAATGAATTTCAGGCTCAGGAGGGATGTTTCTTTTGCGGGAAAAGAGCTGGCCGTTACTGCTATTTCCCTGAGCAATCGTCCATGTGTAGTGATATCTGTCTCAGGGAGCGGAGAGTTCCGGAACTTTGTTAACAGTCGGTGTAGCAGACAGACGAATACCCCCGCCTTTTTGATAGCATAAGATTTTTATAAAATCAATTCCTATAGATTTAAACTATCAAACCATTAATACCCTGATATAGTATTTAACTTTTATTCTTAAACTTTGTTCATATGAGTCTTGATCGATCTTGTAGCAACGATTACAAGCCCTATTCCCCACGGGTCCTTAAAATTTGCGGCCCAGGGAAAACCCGGCGTAATGGACGAAGTTCTTATATTCTCCGCTTAAAATGGCATTGGCGCTCGTCCGGTTATGAAAAATGCCGGCGATATAAAAGACATCCAGGTCATATCCCCGTATCTTGTATCCGAAGCCGGCACAGACATTATGCTGGTCCGAGTCAGGATTGTCGGGATTGAGCGTGTCCCCCGGCACCGGGGTTTCCACAAAGGCGTATCCGCCTCTGAGGGCTAGGCAGTCACTCAGCCGGTATTCCGCCCCGATTTTGATGGCCATGGCATCTTCCCACTGAAAGTTTATGGGAATGTCCCCAAATCGGGCGGCGGGAACCTGGTTTTTCACACTCAACACACTTTCATCAAAACTCGACCATCTGGCCCAATCCACATCCACCCCCACGGTGAGCTTGGAATTGGGCCGGAAGGCCAGCCCCCAACTGAAGATCTCCGGGAAATTCACCACCGTGGAGGCATCGGTCCGAAAGACGTCGCCTCCGAAGAGCGGGTGAAGGGCCGGGGCGATTCTTTCCAGGGCCAGGGTCCCTTCCTGTTTGACCCTGACGCCGCTCCGGTAGGTAAAGCCGAAACTGACCTTTCCTCCCGGAAAAAGAAGAATCCCCAGATTATACCCCACTCCCAGGCCCCAGCCCTTGAAGCTGAGCCTGCCGTCCCCGGCCCCCAGCGCGGATTGGTCCACCATAGCGGCCGCAGAGTTGGAGGCATAGAAGACATCGACCCCGGCGGCCACCGCCACCTGCGGCAAAATCCTCCAGGCTATGGCGGGGCTGGCGGCGATGGTGGCAATGGCGCCATCGGTGGACGCAAACCGGGTCAGCCCGGTGTCGCTCCATTTGCGGCCGCCGATCCCGAAGGGCGAATAGATACCCAGGCCCAGGACCACGGACTCCAATCCAAAATCTGAGGAAATATAGAACTGGGGTGGAAAAAAGGCCTGGAACGCGGTTTTTTCCGTACCGCCTTCCGGACTGGTGTAGCTGCTGGAGGGCACCACCGCCACCACCCCGCCGTAGATGTTGGTCCCCTTTAGGGTCGACAGTCCCGCGGGATTATGGGTGATGGCGGAAGGGTCATCGGCGATGGCCACAAACGCGGTGCCCATGGCCGCGGCTTTGGCCCCGTGCACCGGGCCGCCTGCTTGGGAAAGACTTGGAAAGGTCAGAGACAACCCCATGGAGATAGCCAGAGCAAACAAACAGATAAGGAGCCGCGTCATTCACAGGCCTCCGGCCAAAGCCGACCTGAGCCAAAATCTTGTCTGCCAGGCTGGGAAAAGAAGGAAAATTTTCATCAGAAATTTGTTGAATTGTGAATGCGTATAGATATAATTGCACCTATACACCAATCTTTACAAAAAGGGAAACCTTTTATCATTTTCTTTTAAGAACTATTAAACTCGGGCGTGGCAAGCGCCTCCTTTTTTGTGGGGGGGAAAATGAATCCGCCGTTAAGCGTTTCCAAGATCATTCCTCCCCGTTTCCCCCATATCCTCAAGCGCTCCCGTCTCCTGGAACGCCTGGAGCAGCAAAGCGATAAAAAATTAATTCTCATCCTGGGCCAGGCCGCGCAGGGAAAGTCCACCCTGGCCTTTTCCTGCGTGAATGCCTCCCAGATGCCCTCCGCCTGGTTGAATCTGGGGCGGGAAGACTCCGAGGCGATAAACCTCTTTTATCTCCTGGTGCAATCCCTACAGCAGGCCTTACCGGAGACCGATCTTTCCCCCCTGCTCTCCTACCCCACCCTGCCCGCGGGTCCCCGGGAGGAGTTGCCGTTATACCGGGATTGGCTGCTGACCTTGCTAAGCCTGATCAAGCAGCCAGTGCAGGCGGTCTTTGACGGTCTGGACCGCCTCGCTCCCCAGGCTCCGGCCTTCCGTTTCCTCCAGGTATTGCTGGAAGCGGCCCCCCCGCATCTCCACCTGCTCATGCTCTCCCGGGAAATGCCGCCCTTGAAGCTCCAGGAGTTGAAGGTCCGGCAGGAAGTCCACCTCATCGGCAACGAAGACCTGGCCTTCACCGCCAAGGAAACCAGGAATTATCTCCAGGCCATTCGCAAACTCCTGCTCCCTTACGATCTGATGGTGCAGATCAACGAATTCACCGAAGGTTGGATCGGCGGCCTGGTTCTCCTCTGCGAAACCCTGGAGCGCCTGCCGGAGGAGGCCCGGGAAAGGTTTTTATCCACGGAGGCCGGGGAGAATTTTGCCACAGAGGTTTACGGCTATTTCGAGGAGATCATCTTTTCTTCCCGATCTGCGGAGACTCAGGAATTTCTCCTGAAGTCCGCCATCCTGGAGGTGGTGGACCCGGGTTTCGTCAAAGAATATCTGGGAGTGGGTAATGCCCGGGACATCCTGGAGGGCTTGAGCGCCAGAAATTTGTTCGTACAGCCTATCTTCGACAAGCAAAGGGGCTGGTTATACCGCTATCACCAGTTGTTTAAGGATTTTTTGCAAGCAAAATTCGCGGCCACCCTGCCCCCGGCACAACAGGCGGACGCCTATTACCGTGCCGGTTCCCTCCTGGAGGAAAGAGGGGACCTGGAAAGCGCGGTGGATTACTATTTGCAGGCCGGGGCTACTGACCGGGCGGCGGCCGCCATCGAGCAGGTCGGCCTCGAACTTCTGAAGCAGGCCAAAACCGCGGAACTGGCCCGCTGGCTGCAACACCTGCCCCAGGATCTGGTGCAGGAGCGCCCCTGGCTGTTGTTTTTTCGTTATATGACCGGGCGTTTAACCAACGCGCCGGAATACTTCGCCAGCCTGCAACGGGCACACGCTCTCTTTCAACAGCGGCAGGACCTCCGGGGGTTGCTCCTGACGCTGGCCTATCTCCTGAATATTGCCACGCAATTTCCCCATCCTGCCTTGCAGTTATCCTCACTGGTAAGGGAGGGGGAAGACCTGTTGCAAAGGGCGGAATCTCGGGCTTTCCCCTATGAAAGTGGGGTTCTCTCCTTCCAAGTGGGGTTTGGCGGTTTTTTCCGTGCTGATGTCCGCCGGGGCTACCGGGCCTGCCTCGATACCTCTTTGCTGGCCCGGGCCTCGGGAAACCGTAATCTTGAAGTTCAGGCACTGACTCATGCCCATCTCCATTTGGCGTCTCTGGGAGAATTCGCAGCCGCGACGGAAATTTGCCGGCAAGTGGACGGATTGCTGGCCTCAGGGATTTCTCCGGAAGCGCAAACTATGCAGCTAATTGCTTCCTGCCATTTGCAATTATTCTGCGGCGAGGTGGAACAAGGCGCAGCTCTGGTGCAAAGAGCCCTGGAGATGATAACTGAGCAGGGCCTGACCTTTTGGTACCCCGTGGCCCTGCTCTATCGCTGCATGTCCCTGGGATACCTGGGAAGATTCGAAGACGCGGCCAAGGTTGGACTGGACCTGATGGAACTCATGGCCCCGATGCAGGGTTTTCTCGGCGGCGTAGCCTCAATGCAACTGGCTTTTTTCTCTTATCATCAAGGCGATTTGCCGGCAGCCAGAGAATTTGCGGCCAAAGCCAGGCAGATCTTATCCAGGAAGGAACACCCGTGTGAATATCATCTTCTCGGTCTCGAGATAGCGGAGGCCTTAATCTCCTACCACTTTGAAAAACTCGATCCCGATATGGAGCAAAAATTGGGAGAGACCCTGGAGGTGCTCACCGACATCCGCAGCTACATGTTTATGGTGGACGCCCACTGGACCCTGGCCCTGTGGCGCTGGCGGCAAGGCCGACTGGCAGAGGCCGCGGCTCACATTAAAGCCGGGATGGAGATCGCCGCCCAGCGGGGCTCCTATTTCTCCATCCTTCTCAGCCCCCGGGACCGGGGCCGCATCTTTACCCTGGCCCTGGAGCTGGGAGTGGAGGAGGTCTGGGACAGCCTGCCGCCGCTGCTGGCCCCACTCTCCGGCCAAGTGGTGCCGGACCTGGAGCGGTTGTCCAGGCACGGCAACCCCAAGATTGCCGCTAAGGCCTCGGAAATTCGCCGGGACCTCCACCGGCAGGATCTGCCCCGCCTGGACATCAAGACATTAGGCAAGTTCCGGCTGCGCCGGGGCAAGGAAGCCATCAAGGAGGCGGTTTGGGAGGGGAAGCTGCCCAAGCTGTTGCTCAAGGCCCTCATTGCCCACGGAGGCGCGGAAGTTCCCAAGGACATGCTCCTGGAGGCCCTCTGGCCCGAAGGCGACCCGGAGGCCGCGGAAAAAAACTTCCGGGTGGGCCTGCACCGCTTGCGCAAGGCCCTGGAGCCAGGGTTGGACAAGGACTTCGGCTCTTCTTATATCATTAGCGAGGACGGGCTGCTTTCCCTGAACCCGGGAATGTGCCAGGTGGACCTGACGGAATTTTTGGCCCTTTATGAAGCAGGCCAAACAGAGGAGGAACAGGGTAACCTCCAACAGGCTGCAGCCCGGTATAAAGAGGCCATCACCCTTTACGGCGGCGACTTTCTCCCGGAAGAGCCGTACCTGCCCTGGGCCGGAAAGAGAAGGGAAGAGCTGCGGGGGACCTACCTGGACCTCCTGGAGCGGCTCTCCCGGCTCTACGAAAACCAGGGGACCCTGGGCCGGGCTATTGAGTACTGTAAGAAGGCCATTCAGACCGATCCCCTGTTGGAACCCACCTACCGGCGGCTGATGACCCTTTATGCCCGCCGGGGCATGCGGGCCGAGGCCTTGAGGACCTACCAGGCCTGCAGGCAAGCCCTGCTCCGGGGATTGGATACTGAACCCGAGGAAGTAACCACCGCCATTTTCCGGAAGATTCAGGAATCAAACTGACCGGTGTTAAAGGCTTTAATTTGCGGAAAGAATAAATTAACCGCCGACGCACTCGGATTAATTTCATTATACATTGCGACATAAATAATTGCTCATTGTTCATCTCTGCGTTCTCTGCGCCTCTGCGAGAAAAAAAGGTTTCTCGCAGAGGCGCAGAGGCCGCAGAGAATGCTTAGCGCGGTTAATTAAGTCGCTCAGATTATCTCTCCCAGCCTTTTTCGATCCTGTTTCCCCGTTTTTAAAAATTTCATTGGCCCCCCCTTTTGATGCTGTCATATTTCACTAACAATATCGATTCGTTATCAATAACTCCACCTCATTTCTTCTGTAACATCTCTGTAACGCCTCTCTGGTAAAAAAAGTTCCATATGGAGCCCGGTGTGGCGGTGACGCCCCGACTCCCGGAACCCTTCGGGCGTATTCAGCCTCAAGACCATACGGATATGCAGGAGGCTGCATCTTGATTGATTTATGGCCTGACAATCTGGGCGATGGCACCGGCCAGGCTCCGGCGGCGATTTTACGGGAGCAGGCCCGGCATCTGGAAACAAAGACCAATAAGATGCTCACCGGCAGGATTGAGCCGTCATATCTGCCCAAGGTTACGGTCAGGGAAAAATTCGGCAGCGATGAAGACCTCTTCATGTACGAATTTCACCTGGAAGCGCCGATCCTCGACTATTACCGCCACAATCTGCTGACCATCTTCCACGGCATCGGCTTATATCCCGTAATCATCCATACCCATGAGGAAATAAAGAAAGAGTCTTTCAGAGAGGTGGGACATCTCACCGCGGACAACGAAGAAGAGTTCCTGGAGATACTTAAGAACATATTCTGCTCGGAGAAAGCTGTCACTCTCATTAATTCCATCTTGGCCCAGGTTAAGGAAATAATGCCCAACCATTCTTTTTAAGGTCACCGGGAGGCAACATGAAGACACAGCTCTCGATTTCGACTGCTTAGCGCGATAAGAATCGGCTTTTACCCGACCAGGAGGTATTCGCCCGTGCCGGTATACGACTACCGCTGCCTTGACTGCGGCGCTTTGGCCCGGAGAATCGGCGGCATTGACGACCATATGGCCCTCTGTCCCCGTTGCCGGGGAGTCATGCTGCGGCTGACGGAAGAGGTTTTCCAGAGCTGTTTCCCAGGAGAGTCCGAGCGGGCCGGGCCGGGCAAATCTATTAACCCGCTTATCTTTACTTCTGAAGACCATAGTAGAGGTTGATTATGCCCGATCCAGAAATTTCCGCGGCAACTGCCTTCAACTTGCTGGGACTGGTTGAGGAAATGATGCAGGCGAGCGATCTTCCGGAGTTGGCGCAGTCTTTCCTTAAGAGCCTGCCCAGGTTGCTTGACACCCCCGCCGCGGTTCTTTATCTGGAAGACCTGCCGCCGAATGGCAATACTTTTTTCCATACCGGACTCCTGCCCGCAGCCGTGCCCCTGGTCAGAAGCCGGTGTGCGGCCCGCTTCCACCCGGAGCCGGGCCTGGCCAACCTGGAGCCGGTGGCGGCGCCCCTGGCTCCCGGTGTGGACGCATACATTTCTTTGTTCCCCCTTAACGGCTCCGAGAAAGTCATAGGACTGCTGGGGGTGGCGCTGCCGGAAGAGGGGCCGGCCAGGGCCCTGGCGTACAAGGCCATCCCCGTCCTGTTGACCCATCCCCTGCGCCGGGTCCTGGAGCGCCTGGATTACGAAAAACGGATCAGCAGCCTCAACACCTACCTGAACGTCAGTTCCATGATCGCCCAGGCCCTGGACCTGAAGGATGTCTTAGAGGCGGTTCTTTACTTCTGCATGGAGGCGGTGGCCGCGGAGGCCGCGTCCGTCCTGCTCCTGGACTATGAAAAGAAGAATTTTCGTTTTTACAG
>QZIZ01000156.1 GCA_003599195.1 Deltaproteobacteria bacterium
TAGCCACAGCCTGCCAGGGACATGGCCAGGATGAGGGCGGCCGGCAGCAAGCGGGCAAACCTCCAGAAGCATAACGGCAAATGCGGGTGGGTCACGAAGCGCTCCTTGAAGAAAATATGCGGCGATGCTGGTAATTTTTCGCCAAAGTTATATTTCCTAAATATTACTCATTTGCACACCATGGGACCACCAAAATTTTGCCCAAGCCTCCTTTTTTCAGGGGAGAAACGCGAATTCTTGCGCCTTCCTCTGCGCCTTTGCGTGAGGCCTTCTTTTTCGAAACGCAAAAAAGATCAATTTTGATGAATATTTATGTTATTATCCCACCTTACCGATCTTTTTCACAGACCCTAGAGAACCTATTCCCGGCCATGCCTGAACGACGCCACTATCACCGGTATCCCCGCCAATTGCGGGTCCGCTGCCAAAATGCCCAGTTGTCTTTTGACAGCCTGACCCGGGACATCTGCCCGGGCGGGGTGTTCATCATCACCAGCCATCTCTTGCCTCCGGACAGCGCCGTTGATCTGGAATTCTCCCTGGGAGGCGATGAACCGGCCATTCACTGCCGGGGCCGCATCGCCTGGATCAATGCCGGCCAGTTGGAGACCTTTCCTCCTGGTTTCGGAGTGGAATTTCTGGAGGGGGACGCCCAGATAATGGGGCGGCTGTTGGAAGACTTGGGCTTTTAAAGAATTCACCGCAGAGACGCAGAGATCGCAGAGATTCACAGAGGAATAATTTAAAAATGATTGGGCCGCTTTTGCGGCCCAATCATTTAAATTTCTCTGTGAAACTCTGTGTCCTCTGTGCCTCTGCGGTAAAATCTTTTTAATCTTTTACTTCTTATAAGTCGATTCCCAAATCGGCTTAAAATCGTAGGTTGCGTAAAACTCCGTCTTAAAGGCCCCCCAGGCATTTTCCTCAATGGCCAGGTTGACGTCCCGCAGCTTTTCCGGCGGCACCTTCAGCGTCACCACCTGACCGATGCCCATCATTACATACCAGGAAACGACCTCCGTTCCTGCCGGGGGAAACTTCTTCCAGAAGCCGGTCTTCTCCAGATGTTTATTGATTTCCCCCAGACTCTTCGTCTGATCGTGCTTCAGAAAGATGGTCAGCAGAATGGTCATTCTTTCATCCACCGCATCCGCAGCCGTGGTGGACGCCGGCACAAGGTAGGCCAATAAAGAAACAAAAGCAATCGTAGCAAAGAGTCTATTTTTCGTGGCCATGACCTTAATACCTCCAGCTGGTTGATTAAATATAATGCTCGGAAAAGGTGAAGATAGGACCTGATGCCTCCTTGTCCGGAAAAAATACCTAATTCGAAAAATCCGATCTGAAAGCAGTGCCGCCTGGCTTAGGAGCGCCGCCCTCCTTATCTTGGAGATAATAACGGATAATTCCAGGAGGCTCAGCATGGGGCGACAGGTTTGTTTGGGCATACTTGCTTTGATGATTCTGCTGGCGTGGGGTTGCGCCCAGGACGGTTCGCTGCAGGGCAGGGCAGGGGAGGGCCAGGGGCAACCCGGGGTGCAGACCACGGCGCTGTCTGGTAGATTCACCAAAGCCTCAAACGGCGCCATCACCGACACCGTCACCGGCCTCGAATGGTATGTCAATCACCAGCCCGACACCACCTGGCGCCAGGCCCAGGCCTGGGCCGGGAGTCTCACCGTAGGCGGAGGCGGCTGGCGCCTGCCCACCCTTCCAGAACTGAAAGCCATCTATCAAAAAGGGGCTTCCGCCGTCAATCTGGACCCGTTGTTTCAGGCCCCAGGGGCCTGGGCCTGGTCCGGGGATTTGCACAACCCGTGGTCGGCCTGGGGTTTTGCGTTTTACAGCGGCCTGGAGGGCTGGCACCACCTGGACTACGCCGGCGGCAGGGTGGCCCTGGCGGTGCGCTCCCGGAGGTAAGTTTTAAGTTCTTCTTCCTCACCCCCGCTAACGGGTCAAGGAAACGGCCTCCGGGTCTTGGGCGGTTATTTCCTTGGTGACGGCTTTGCCGGTATTCTTGCCGAACTCCCGGAAGTTCGCCACCAACAGAAAGTTGAGCACCGTCCGGAGGTCCGCGGACGCGCCCAGGCTGTGGGCCTCGCCCACCCAAACCGGCTTCGGAATCTTTTCGGCCCGGTAGGCGGGGCCGTCCACCACGGTGAGTTGGACCCAGCGGTCATAAAGAGGGGTGACTTCGGTGGGGTAGCCTGCCAATGGCACCCCGACGTAAACGCCCGGGCCGCCCCAGCCGCCCCAGCCCCAGCCGCCGCCGCCAAAGCCCACCCCCCAGCCGATGCCGCCGTAATAAGGCGGGCCGGGGACGCTGACAGCTTGAGGCTCTCCCATGCCGTACTTGTAAAACAGATAATAATCGGCTTTCTCATAGGAGATGACCGGATACCCATGCGTCATCAGGAGCTTATTAAGCTTTTCCTTAATTTCCTTATCCAGGAGCTGATTTGGGGCATCAGGGTTCTCCAGGACGCAGAAGAAGCCCCCGGGTCGAACCTGGGCCGCCGCGGCGGGGTCGGTGTAACCGTTTACCTTGATGGTGTAAGTTTGGACCGAGCTGCAACTCGACAGGCACCAGCCCAAAACCAGGATGGCCAGAAGTCCGACGGCTTTCTGCATCGCCAGCCTCCAAACCGCAGGGGAATTACGGCTGCGGCGCCGGAATCTGCGGCAACCGGGATTATGCGTCCCCCGGCCGCTGCGGTTTGAAAAAATTTAATGGAAAATGATCAAGCGTCAATTTTCTTAAAAATATCATTTTGCAACTAGTTAGACATTAACTTTGGAAAAAAATTAAGGGGGGGGATACCGCCCGCGTGGGGCGCAGTTTTTCGTCCCTATAGAATGACAGTTAGGGACTTTCGCTGATGCCTCTTTAATGGAGTTTCAGGTTCCGGACTGTTTAGGAGATTGCATCTCCCAATGGCGTTTGGCCACCACGAAGGAGCCTTCGAGATACGGCTGGCTCAGATCGCTCACGACCACCCTCCCGCTGTGGCTGGAGGCGTGAATCATCTGGCCGTCCCCCGCGTAAATCCCCACATGGTTGATATGGCGGCCCCCCTTGCCGAAAAAGAGGAGGTCTCCGGGCCGCAATCTGGCGAAATCCAGGGTGCGGGATACCACTGCTCCGGTCTGGGCCTGCTCGGAGCTGGAGCGGGGCAGGTCGATATTGGATTGTTGATAGACATACTGCACGAATCCCGAGCAATCAGTGGCCCGGCCGTTCTCCAGGGAACCGCCCCGCCTATAGGGAGTGCCCAGATAACGGCGGGCCTGGCTCACGATCCGGTCCGTGCCCTTATCGGACCCGGCCCCGTTAGCCGGCGGCGCGGCCGGTGGCGAGAACTTAGGGGAGGGTGCACTGGAGCGCGGCACATAAGCGAGCCGGCCCCGGAGACTTCTGGGGGCCAACAGGTCGCGTCCGCCTCCCGGGGTAATGACTTTGGGGGTTGGATTTTTGGGGAGCGCGGCGCTGGCGGATATCCTCCGCAGGTGGCCCGGAGCCTGATTAGCTGGCAAAGTTAGGGATCGACTCGAGGGCGAGTCTTGCAGCGGCTGGCGCATTCTGCCCGTTCCCGGCAGGGACAGGGAAGATTTTGCCGCCTGCGCCCGGGCGGTCGCAGCCCCGGTCCCGAGGCCAAGGAGAAAGATTATCATCACCAGGACGATTTTGAATATGGTTCTTCCTATCATGCTGCTCCTGGTTTTATGGGCGTTAAGCGTTGTTACCGGGTTTGCCAAAGCTGCCTGGCGGCTCAGGGAACCATTTTCAGCGGATCTTTAGAAGCCATCACCAAAGACTCATGATGGAGGCTCGACAGAATTCAATGCAAGAGAGGGGCCAAGCCTGGGGCCAGGGAAGGAGAGGATCGATGTCTTATATGAATTCAAGACCTCTACGAAGGTATCACCATCTGTCATTCTGAGGAAGCGGAGCGACCGAAGAATCTCGTTTTCGGCGGCACAGCTCATATCATGCTTGCAATATCACTATAAACATGATAAATTGAAGCCGATGATCAAGTCCTTTAAATGCCTGGAAACCGAGAATTTGTTTCAGCGGCAGAAGGTGAGGAGGCTGCCGCCGGGCCTGTTGCGGCCCGCTCTCCGGAAATTATGGATCCTTGATGCTGCGGGAGCCCTTGAAGACTTGCGGAGTCCTCCTGGAAACCGGCTGGACGCGCTGAAAGGAGACCGGTCGGGGCAGCACAGCGTCCGGATCAATGAACAATACCGCAGCTGCTTTGTCTGGCGGGGAAATGATGCCTACGACGTGGAGATAGTGGATTACCACTAAAGGAAGGGTCCCATGGCAAGAAAAGAACTGGCCCCGGTGCACCCGGGTGAGATTTTGCTGGAAGAGTATCTCAAGCCGCTGAATATCAGCCAGAACAAGCTGGGGCGGGATTTGGGGGTGCCGGCCCAGCGCATCAATGACATCATTAAGGGGAAGCGCTCCATCACCGTGGACACTGCACTCAGGCTGGCCCGGTATTTCCGCACTACCCCCCTATTTTGGCTGAACCTCCAGACCCGCTACGACCTGGAAATGGCGGAGGAGACCCGCCTGGTGGAAAAGATCAAACGGGAAGTGCGCCTGGCTTCGTGATGGCGAAGCGAGGGCGCGAGATTTCAGGCATATAAGAGCCGGCCCCGGAGCTGGGGGATGGGGCGGCCCAATTCCTGCGCGGTTTCCAGCCATTCCTGAATAATGACTTCAACGTTGGCCAGGGCTTTCCGATAGGTGGGGCCGTCCGCGGCACAGCCGGGCAGCTCCGGGACTTCGGCAATAAAGGCCTGATCCGCTTCGCTCCAATAGATGATCACACCGCACTTAATCATCACCTCGCCGCCTCAGCCCAAGCTTGAACTTGGGGACAAGCCAGAATTTCTTGCAAAGACGCAGAGGCCGCCAAGTTTTTTACCATATTTTTTGCCGAAGCTCTGCTTCGGCAGGCGTCTGATGGGTTGAGAATGGGTAAATTAAAAAGAAACGTCATCACCTTGCAGGTTTTCTATGGCTTTTTTAGGAAATTAGGTTAAATTAATTATTTCGATAACCGACTACGGTTTAAAAGCAGCCCGATCCACTGAAAAGCAGATCCGGGCTCAGCAGGAGATACGTCCGCGATGAAAAAAGACATCCATCCCTCTTACATTCCGGCCAAGGTGCGCTGCGCCTGTGGCACCGAATTTTCCACCGGTTCCACCAAGGAGAGCATCCGGGTGGAAATCTGCTCCAAGTGCCATCCCTTCTTCACCGGCAAACAGAAGCTCATCGACACCGCCGGGCGGGTGGAGCGCTTCCGCCGCAAGTACGCTCATCTGGAGCAAAAGCCCCAGGATACTAAACCGGCCGAATGAACTTGAAGGAAGCCTTCTTTCCGGTGGGAGGCCAAGCCGTGTTGGAGGGAGTGATGATGCGCTCCCCCCAGGCCCTGGCCATCGCCGTGCGCCGGCCCGACGGCACCGTGCTCCTCAAGGATGAGCCTTATACCTCCCTGGCGGCCCGCCATCCCTTGCTGAAACGCCCGCTCCTGAGGGGGCCGGTGGTGCTCCTGGAGTCCCTGGTCACCGGCATCCGGGCCTTGAGCTTCTCGGCCCAGGTGGCGGTGGAAGAAGAAGAAGGACAATCCCTGGGCTGGGGGAGCATCGCCCTGACCATGGGCGGGGCCTTCGTCCTGGCCTTTCTCCTGTTCGGCTTTTTGCCCCACTACCTCAGCGGCCTGGCCGGCTACCTGATAGGGCGGCCCTTGACTCCTGCGGATTTCCTCTTCCACGTCATCGACGGGGTCATCAAGCTCATCTTTATCCTGGGTTATATCTGGGGCATTTCCCGCTTCAAGGAAATCCACCGGGTCTTCGAATACCACGGCGCGGAGCACAAGTCCATCTGCGCCTACGAAGCCGGGGAACCTCTCACCGTGGAGAACGCCCGGCGCCACGGCACCTGCCACCCCCGCTGCGGCACGTCCTTCCTCCTGGTGGTCCTGCTGGTGAGCCTGACCATCTTCACCATTTTCTTTCCCATGTTTCCGCCCCTGACCCGCACCGGTATTCTCAACAATCTGGTGCAGGTGTTCATCAAGGTGGCTCTGATGTTTCCCATCGCCGCCATTTCCTATGAAATCATCCGTTGGGGCGGGCGGCACGCCCACCATCCCCTGGCCCGCTTCCTCCTCTGGCCGGGTCTGGCCACCCAACGCCTCACCACCCAGGAACCGGACGACAGCCAACTGGAGGTGGCCCTGGAGGCGTTGAAGGCGGTGTTGGCCCGGGAAGGGATAGTGATCAGTAATCAGTGATCAGTAATCAGTAAAAAAACTAACCACTGACCACTAGCTACTGGCTACTACAAAATGCTCCGAATCGGCACTGCAGGATGGGACTACCAAGACTGGCAGGGGGTGGTCTATCCCCCGGGGTTGAAGGGCACGGACCGGCTCACCTATCTCGCCGCCTGGTTCGACGTGGTGGAGATCAACGTCACCTTTTATAAGCCCCTGGGGCCGCAATTGGCCCCCCGGTGGCTGGACGCGGTGGCCAAGGCCCCGGATTTTCGCTTCACCGCCAAACTGCTGAACCGTTTCACCCATGACCGGCGGCTGGCCACGCCGGAACTAAAGCAGTTCAAAGACGGCCTCCTGCCCTTCCTGGCCGCGGGCCGCCTGGCCGCGCTCCTGGCCCAATTCCCCTATTCTTTCCATAATACGGCAGAGAACCGGGCTTATTTAAACGAGATCAAAGCCGCTTTTCCGGAATTCCCCTTAACCCTGGAGGTGCGCCACCGCTCCTGGCAGCGCCGGGAGGTGCGGGAATTCTTAAGGGAGACGGGCTGGGAATTTTGCAACCTGGACCAGCCCCAGGTCTCCTACCCCTTAGGCGCGACCCGCTGGGTCACCGGCTCCCTGGGCTATCTGCGGTGCCACGGGCGGCGGAAAGACGCCTGGTTCGAGTTTGAGAAGGACCGGGAGGCCCGCTACGATTATTATTACGGGCCGGAGGAATTGGAGGATTTGGCGACGCGGGCCCGGGAATTGCTGGAAAAAGCCACGGACGTCTATCTCATTTTCAACAACCACCCCAGGGGCCAAGCCGTGGCCAACGGCCTGGAGGTGAGCCATCTGCTTTTGGGGCGCAACTTTAATCTTCCCCTCTCTTTGTTGGCCGCGTTCCCCCGGCTTTCGGGCTGCCTGGGGAGTAGTAATCAGTGATCAGTAATCAGTGACCACCGACTACCAACGCCACTGATCACTGATTACATTACTGATCACTGATCACTGGCCACTGGCTTCTGCTCACCGCTCACTGCTCACAAAATTAACCAACCCCAACGTCAGCTCCACCATCGCCTCCAGATCCAGGTTCTCCATCACATCGCCGGGGCCGTGGTAATGGGGATTACGCATGAACGCGGTGTCCGTGAGCATGATGGCGGGGTAGCCTTCGTCCCAGAAATTGGCGTGGTCGCTCAAGCGCACCTCCGGCAGGATATGGCCCCCCAGGGGCACGGCCAGGGTGACGCTGGGCAGTTTGCAGCTCTGCTTGACGGCCCGATCCAGCCTTTCCAAAAGCGGCTTGGAGCGCCTGTCGCTCACCAGGCCGATGAAGTTGCCGGTGGTGGGGTAGCCCATGAGGCGCAAAGGCAGGGGCAGGTCCTGGCTGTTCGGTTCACTGCGGTAGTAGCCCACCATCTCCAGGCAAAGCATGCCCAGGATGTTATCCTGCCGCTTCCGGGCCTCTTTGGCATAAACCCGGCTGCCCATGTAGGGGGTGAAAAACGCCGGCGGCTCCTCGGTGGTAAAACCGATAAAGGTCCAGGGCCGGGGCGGTTTTTTTTCCCGGGCCAGGCGCGCAACCTCCAGGAGCACGGCCACCCCGCTGGCGTTGTCGTCCGCGCCGGGGGTGCCGGCCACGGTGTCGAAATGCGCGCCCAGGATGTAATAGCCCTGCGCATCCTGCTCCCCGGCGATGACGTTGCTCACCTCCTGGCGCTGGCAGATAAAGGTCTGGCGCTGGGGGGTGTAGCCCAGGTCCTGAAAGGTCCGTAAGACATATTCTTCCGCCTTCTTCAGGTTTTCCGGGCGGTAAATGGAGCGGTCCCCCAGGGTGACGCTGAGGTACTTGAGATGCGCGGTCAGATTGGCCCGGATTTCGTCGCGGTTCATGGTTTCAACAGATCCCGGAGTTGCCGGGGAAAGCAGCGGCAACACCAAACAGAACCCGAATAATCCCAGGGTTGCAGCCATGAGGGGCCATTTCTTTTCCATCCCCCGTTTTAAAAAGCAAGGTTTCACGCAAAGACGCTAAGGCGCAAAGAAAGGCGCAAGAATTTAATATCGGAAATGCAGGGCCAGCCACACGGTCTTTGCCTCCGGGTCGGTCCATTCCACCCGGTGGCGGCAATGCGCGGGGATAAGGATGTAATCCCCGGGCCGCAGCACCCGGGCTTGGTCCTCGCCCTCAAACAACAGCCCCGCGGCCCCGGCGAGCAGCACCACCCATTCGTGAGTCTCCTGGTCGTACCACTGGCCTGGCTGCGTGGCCTGGCCCCCGGAGACGATGCGCTCCAGGAAAAATCCGGGGGTTTCCAGGAGAATGTCGCTGATCTCCTGGGGGATATCCTCCGGAATTCCGGCGAAAAGGTTGTTTAGCTGCGGTTGGCGCAATTAGCCCCCGTAGGGTGCGTCTTACGCACCATCAATAATGTCTCGTAATGCCGACACGTTAAAGGCGCGTAAGACGCGCCCTACCTCCCGGGTTCATCCTCTCCCTCAACACACCGTCCTACTTCCCCCCAAAGCAGATTCCCCGGGGCATCCAGGCGCATTTGCAGAACAAAGGGAAAAGCCCGTCCGGGCACGGTGAAGCGCAGGTCCGCCCATTCCAGGAGAAATCCTTCTTTCTTCGGCTCCGCCCGGGTCAGCAGGGGGAAGCGGGCGAAATCCAGGTATTGGTCCAACAATTTTTGCGCTTCCGGGGAATACCCCGGCGGCATGGCCGCAGCCGCGCGCCAGTCCTGGACCATCAGGCTCTCCGGCGGCCGGTAGTCCCCCGCGGGCGCCCGGGGACAGGAAGCCGCGGCCACCGGCTGTTGCACTCCCTTTATGGTTCCGGGAGGTGGAGACCAGCACCAAAAAGGCAACTGCACCAGGGCCTGCTTAATTCCCCCGGGTGCGGCGGCCATGAGCAGCCAGCGGCGGCAGGAGAAGGGCTGGGGCAATGCGGCCGCCGTACCCCCGGCCTGCACTTCTTTCTCGAACACCTGGCGGGCCAGGGCTCTGGCTTGATGGTGGAAGTGGCCGCAGGTCATGAAGTAGAAGGCCGCCCCCGCCAGGCAGACGGCCCCCAGGCGGCGCCCCCATTCCGGGAAGGCCAGGGCCGCCAGGCCTCCGCCCAGCAGGATAAGGGTGAGATAGGGGTCAATGATGAAGAGCCAGTCCAGGGTATATTTTTCCTGGGAAAAGGGGCTTAATAGCCGGGTGCCGTAAGAGGTGGCCCAATCCAGGAGCAGATGCACGGCCACCGCGGCCAATCCCAGATAGAGCAAAGGCCGGAACCACCGGGGCCCGCCCAGGACCCGGCCCACCCCCGCTCCCAACAGGGCCCAGAGGGGAAGCGCCGCCAGGGAATGGGTAAAGGCCCGGTGGTAGCGGAGGTAATCCCACCGGCTGCTAAGCCCCATCACATAATCGGTGTCCGGCAGCACGGCCAGGATCACCCCGGCCGCGGCGGCCCAGCCCCGGGAAGGCGCGGGGATCAGCTGTGACAAAAGCAGCCCGGAGGCTGCATGGGTTATTGGATCCACGGCCACCTGCCCGTTTGGGTGCCGTAGTGGGGGAACTGGCGCAGGAGATCATCCCGGAGGGCCAGGGCGTGGGGGTATCGTTCGTCCACCTTTTTTTTCAAGCACTTCATAATAATATCTTCCAAAGCGGGGGGAATTTCCGGGTTCTCTTCCCGGGGCGGCACGGGTTCCTGCTCCAGGATCATGTCGATGAGCAGCTTTTCCACTTCGCTGTAAAACGGCAGTTCCCCGGTGTACAGCAGATACATGAGCACGCCGATGGCCCAGATGTCGCTCCTGCGCTCGCTTTCCCCCATGATCTGCTCCGGGGCCATGAAGGGCCGGGAGCCCACCACCGTGGCCCCGATCTCCTTTTCCTTCAAGATCTTGGCCGCGCCGAAATCCAGCAGTTTTAAAACCCCGTCCGGCTGAATGATGATGTTGTTGGGCTTGATGTCCCGGTGGATGATGCGGTTCCGGTGGGCATGGGCCACCACTTCGATCAGCTGGAGGACGATGCGCTCCACCAGGGGCCGGGGCAGCATCTCCCCCAACATGTCCCCCAGGGTTTGGCCGGCTACGTATTCCTGGATCAGGACCAGCTTGCCGTCTTCCTCCAGGGTGGCGACCAGCCCCACCACCCCGGGGTGGGGGGCCAGCCGCTGGCAGATGGCCGCCTCCTTGCGGAACTTGGGGCTGGCGGCCCGGTCGTAAGGGATTTTGGCCACATAATGGCGCTGCGGTCCCAGTTCTTCGGTATCCAGTACCAGCCACACCTCCCCGAAACTCCCCTGCCCCAATTTCCTGATCTTCTCGTAGCGTCCGCCCATCAGGGGCGTCAATTGCAGCAAAGCCAGGTAATCCCGGGCGCTGGGCAAAAGATGCTCCACCAGCCCCTTCAGGGCCTTTTTTAAAGGCGAGGGATGGCCCACCGGCTCCACTTTGAAGCCCAGGATTTCCGCGCCCGACTGGGGCAGGGCCACGTCATTGAGCAGCACCGTCACCGGGATGCCGTCCCGGCTGCGCAGATTCACCTTGACATGCTTCACTTCTCCCCGCCGGGCGAGGATCTGCGCCAGCCGCTCCTGATCCTCCGAGCCGTAGAGGAGATCGGCCATGGACAGGGGCAGCTTCCGGTCCTTGGGGGAGTAGCCCAGCAGCCGGGCCAGGGTCGGGTTGAGGGTATAGCCGCCGCCATGGCAGTCGCAGAGGAACAGGGGTTGCGGGGTCTCGTGAAAGATGCGGTTAAATTCCTCCTGGGAGGACATCAGGAGCCGCCGGTCATCCTGAAGGCGCAGGAGCACCGCCACCCGGGCCAACACCTCCTGGGGCCGGAATGGCTGCACCAGGAATTCGTCCGCGCCGCTTTCCAGGGCCCGGGCCGCGGCCCCGGCGTCGAATTGATCCAGAGTGACAATCAAGGGAATCTCCCTGGTGGCCTCCCGGGATTTAAAGAGGCGCACTCTCTCGTGCCCCTCCGGGGTTTCGTCCATCACCATCAACAGGTCCGGCTGGGCCGCATCCTCGGCCAGAGCCTCCTCCAGGGAACAGCACCGGACTTCATAGCCCTGCACCTCCAGGATGGCCATAAGATCCCGGCAGGAGCGATCTTTCTTTCCGGCAATGACAATGACAGGGGGCAAAACCAGACCTTTCTTTCCCGATACCGGTATTTTCCCCTGATTTCCAAGATTTGGCAAGAAAGGATTTGCGCCCCGCCCCCCTACGATTGACAAACTTCCTTGGGAAATCTATGATCTACCTTAATTAGGGGATTCCCGTAATTACTGTTATTCGGAACCGGAACCGGCAACTGGGAAATTTTAAGGGTAATAAATGGGCCACAGTCCCATCCATAGATTCTGAAAAGTTCCCGATAGGCATTCTTTAAAATTGGAACTCGGAACTCCTCAAGGAGGCGCCAATGAAATTATTCGATCTACCGGCAAGGGCCAAGTTCTCCCCCGATAAACTCACCCGGGAATTGCTTTTCGATTCCCCCAACCTCCGGGTCCTGACCTTCAATTTTGAGCCCGGCCAGGAACTGCCGGTGCATTCCCATGACGTCGATTCCGAGGTGGCCTTGCTCGTCCTGGAAGGGGAAGGAGTTTTAACCGGCAGTGGGGAGCACATCCCGGTGAAACCCGGGGCGCTGCAAATCATGCCGGTGAGCGAACCCCACGGCCTGAGGGCGCTGACCCGCCTGCGGCTGCTGGTGTTCATCGCGCCCACCTTATAAACCGGAGATTAAGCAGGAACATCAATCGCATGAAAATGTCTTACGTCCATGGATATTCTGAAAAAGAGAATCAGCGTTTGCAGGATCAGGCTTCAACGTTGACCGAACTTCTGCATGCGGATTCCCTTTTCCCCCCGGGGAGCCGGGTCTTGGAGGCCGGCTGCGGCGTCGGTTCCCAAACTTTGACTCTATCCGGCCAAAACCCCGCGGCCTCTTTTACCTCGGTGGACATCTCGGAGTTGTCCCTGGAGCAGGCCAGGCGGAGGCTACAGGCCGCAGGCTTAAATAATGTGGAGTTTCAACAGGCCGACATTTATCGTCTCCCCTTCGCGGCGGCCAGCTTCGACCACGTTTTCCTCTGTTTCGTATTGGAGCATCTGCGGGATCCGCTGGCCGCGATTATCTCACTGGAAAAGGTTCTCAAGCCCGGAGGTTCGATAACGGTAATTGAGGGGGATCACGGGTCCGCATATTTTTACCCGGACAGTGAAGAGGCGCATCAAGCAATTCAATGCCAGATCAAATTACAAGCCGCGCTGGGCGGAAATGCCTTGATCGGCAGGGAGTTGTACCCTCTGCTCCGGAAATCGGGATTTGCCGGTATCCGGGTGTCACCCCGCATGGTCTATGTGGATGCCGGCAAACCGGAACTGGTCGACGGGTTTATCAGAAAGACCTTTACGGCCATGATCGAAGGCGTGCGGGAACAGGCCATAAAGGAAAACCTGATTGATCCAACGATATTCGACCAGGGCATCCGCGATCTTTACCGGACTGCGGATCTGGGCGGGACTTTTTGCTACACGTTTTTCAAAGCCATCGGTGTCAAATGACCCCAGTATAACCTATGCTGCCCATCTATCTGAAAGACCAGGAATTTTCACCGCCGGACGATCCCCTTTACTATCTTCTCACCAAAGACGGCCTCTTTCTGGTGAAGAGCACCCCCTTCTTTGCGGCCGCTGTGCCGGTTAAGGGCATTCCCTGGCTGGAGGCCCAGGAGGCGGAAGTGCGCCTCACCGCGCCGCCCCTGCCCGCAGATTTGCTTCTTCAGGCCCTGGCCTTTTTCCGCGCGGTTTTCTCCCGCTACAAAAGCGAAGCCGTGGCCCTGCTGGCCTGGCGGGAGGCCACCCGGACCTACGAACTCGTCATCCCCCACCAGACCGTGGGGGGCGGCCACTGCGACTATGAAATCAAAGACTTCCCCGCCGGCATAATAAGGCTGGGCACCATCCACAGCCATGCCGCGGTGGAGGCCTTCCACTCCGAGCGGGATGAAAACGATGAGCGCTACGAAGACGGGTTTCACCTCACCCTGGGGAACATCGACGGCGGCCTGACACTGTCCTGTTCCGTGGTGGTCCAGGGCCTCCGGGCCCAAATCCCCCCGGAGCATCTCTTCGCGCCCTACCCCATCCCCTGGGACCAGGCGCCGCCGGAGGAGGATTGGGCTAAAGAGGTGGAGGAGAAAGTCACACCGCTCCCCCGGCCCATTGAGTTTGGGACGTAGATTAGTGAGCAGTAAGCTGTGAGCGGTGAGCAGTGGCCAGTGGTCAGCGTCTTCCTTTGCGTCTTTGCGTGAGGTTTACCATGCTGGAAATCAAAGCCATCGGCATCGGCGGCATCGGCTGTGCGCTGCTGCCTTTCTTATGCCGTTATCTGCAATATTCCGGGGATAAGGCCAGGATCACCCTGATCGACGGAGACAGCTTCGAGCGGGCCAATGCCCCGCGCCAAGCCTTCACCCGCTTGGGCAACAAGGCGGAGGTAAAGGCCCGGGAACTGGCCCAGGAGTTCGAAAATCTCTCGTTGCGCGCCGCACCGGAGTTTGTCACCCCGGAAAACGTCTCCAGGCTGCTCAAGGAGGGCGACGTCATCTTCCTGATGGTGGACAACCACGCCAGCCGGAAACTGGTGAGCGGCCATGCCGCCACGCTGGCCAACGTCACTTTAATTTCCGGGGGCAATGATTTTACCGATGGCAATGTCCAAGTCTACTTGCGCCGGGAGGGCCTGGACCTCACCCCTTCCCTGACCCGCTACCACCCGGAAATCGCCCAACCCCAGGACCGGAATCCCGCGGAACTCTCCTGCGAGGAACTGATGGCCCAAGGCGCGCCCCAGCTCCTGTTCACCAATCTGATGGTGGCCTCCATGATGCTCAACGCCTTTTACGCCTTCACCCGGGACCGCCTGGATTACTCGGAAGTTTACCTGGATATCCTGGAAAACCTTACCCGCCCGGTGTCGCGGCCGGTTTGAGACGGTTTTCGGTTTTCGGGCCTTTTGCAAAATGCTTAATTGATCATAATTCCCTCTGCGCTTTCTCTGCGCCCTCTGCGCCTTCGCGAGAAACAAAAAGAGGTTTCTCGCAGAGACGCAGAGAGCGCAGAGAAATGAATTTTGCATAAAGGCTCGGTTTTCGGTTAAAAAAAAGAAACGGGGAAAACCGGCAACCTCCGGTTTTCCCCGTTAAATTAGATGAAGGGCTGCAGGACTAAAATTCAGGTCCGCCTAGCCGCTTGCTTCCACCTCATCCTTTTTCTTCTTCTTGATTGCCCTTTTCATTTTCTTCGTGGGTTTCGGCTCCGGCTTCACGATCTCCATCATGAAATCGTATTTCTTACACATAAAGGGATGGGACCGCGGCTCCGCGACGATTTTCATGCAATAAAAAGGCTTGCCGTTATGATAGGCTGTCAGATCGAAGCGCTTGGTCCAGGCGGAGTATTCGATCCACCCCTTGGCCGGGATGGTCAGGGTGGCGCCGCTGTTCCCCGAAGGAACCGAGACGTTGTATTTGGTTTTATTTTTTATGATGCCGGTATATAAGCGCGATGGCTGGTTCTTTTTCATTGACGAAGGCAGCGGCAGGTCGCGCATCTGCGGCAATGCCGATTCCACGTCACGGGGATTGAAAACCAGGGGGGCCTCGGCCCCCACGTTGGCGGCCAGACTGGGATTGTCCGAGGATGAAACCAGCTCATGTCCCTGGCGTACGCTCGAACCCGGGCGGACTCTATCGCCCGACCCCGCGGTATTCGCACCCGGGGTAACGCAGCCGCCCAGCAACAGGCCCAAACAGATGAGCAAACAAATTATTTTTCTATCCATGACTGGTGGCCTTTTTTATTCAATGGGTTGATGGCCGAAAGACCTGGGCACATTTGACTTGCCATAAGTCTGGTGAAAGCTGCCCTTCTTGGTGGGCTGGGCCTGGCCGTCGAACTGATATTCGACAATGCCCCCGAATTCATCGTATTTAATGGATTTTAATTTCTTGCTGTAATTAATCATGGCGATCGATCTAGCGAAATTAACGGGAGAGACCTTGGGGGGGCCGGTTTCGGCGTAAATTGCCGCACCACCCAGAGCGCCGGACGCCGGATTTCCCGACACCAGACGAGAGGCGGCAGCGGTCTCCCAACCGGCTCCGACACCGGAAAGGAAGATACTTCCCGTTCGCCCTGAGCTGTCAGAATTGTATTTGCCGTAGATTACTCCATGTTGATCGGTGTCGATGGATTCAGTGTGATGAAAAGTGGCGCATCCCGCCGCCAACAATCCCGCAACCAGCATCAAACATAAAATTTTCATTGCTAATCTCCCCTTAATTGGTCTGGCGGGCGCAGTCCTACGTTCCCGATCAGCTCTCGTTTGCCGGCGCTTTAATTTCTCAGCTCCGGCAAGACGCTTTAAATTTTGGAATAATGGCTTATTTGCCGCTTGTCAAGTGAGGAACATTTTTCATTTGACTGGGCAAGATATTCCTTATCTCGTATTTAGTTTCGGCAAAGTCTCCAATTTACTGAAATAAAAAATAGGACCCCCGGCGAAAAAATGGGCCGAGACCGGAAAAAACTTGGGAATAAATCTCAAGATAATCCTGCTTTTTCCCCGGTGAGGGCTTCCACCTCCTGAAGGAGTGCGGCCAACAGGTCCTTCTCCGGGACTTTGCGCACCAGTTGGCCTTTTTTAAAGAGCACCCCCACCTTTTTGCCGCCGGCTATGCCCACATCCGCTTCCCGGGCCTCCCCGGGGCCGTTCACCACGCAGCCCATGATGGCCACCTTCAAAGGCGCGGCGATATTCAGCAGGCGCCGTTCGGCCTCTTCGGCCAGATTAAAAAGGTTGATGCCGCAGCGGCCGCAGGTGGGGCAGGAAATCAGCTCCACCCCACGTTCCCTCAGATGCAGGGCCCGGAGGATCTCGTAAGCCACGCGCACTTCCTCCACCGGGTCCCGGGTCAGGGAGACCCGCATGGTGTCGCCGATGCCTTCGTAAAGGAGCAACCCGATGCCCAGGGCGGATTTCACCGTGCCGGCGATCAGGCCCCCGGCTTCGGTGACCCCCAGGTGCAAAGGGTAATCCACCTGGGAAGCCAATTGCCGGTAAGCCTCCACGGTGATCAAAACGTCGGAAGATTTCAGGGAAATCTTAAAATCGCCGAAGCCCCAGTCCTCGAACTGCCGCACCCACCTGAGCGCGGAGGCCACCAGGGCCGCCGCGGTGGGTCCACCGTGGGCGGTGCGCAGGTCTTCCTCCAGGGAGCCGGCGTTGACCCCCAGGCGGAGGGACACTCCTCTTTCTTGGCAAGCCTTTACCACCTGGCGGGTTTTTGCTGCTCCCCCCAGGTTTCCGGGGTTGATGCGGATGGCGTCAGCCCCCTGCTCCAGGGCGGCCAGGGCCAGACGATGATTGAAATGAATATCCGCGATCAAGGGTACGGGGCTTTCCTTCTTGATCTCCCCGAAGGCCCGGGCCGCTTTCTGGTCCGGCACGGCCAGGCGCACCACTTCGCAGCCCGCGTCGGCCAGGCGCCGGATCTGGGCCACGGTGGGGGCAACTTGCCGGGTATCGGTGTTGGTCATGGATTGCACGACGACAGGGGCCCCGCCGCCAATGGGGACGTTGCCGATATGGATGGTCCTGGTAGGTTTGCGTTTCATGGCGCTCGTTTCTGCAGATTTTTTCTGATTATACCACTTTCAATCGCAAATAATATCCGCTTTCTGGATAACCATTCATAATCTTTAATCTTTTAATCTCTTAACCAAAAACTAAAAACTAAAACGCCTATTTCCTTAAACTCCGGAAAACAGAAAAGGTTCTTTAACTTCAATGAATTTGGAGCAAAGAACCCCCTCCCCCTTCGAGGGGGGAGGGTTGGGGTGGGGGTGGCGTCTTTTTCTTAAAAATCGGCTCCTTGCTGTCCAAGACGCCCCCCTCACCCTATCCCTCTCTCCCGAGGGGAGAGGGGATTAATACTGGAATATCCATAGGGTAGAAACTTATGGGTAATAAACAGACCTCCGATAACCTTTTAACCGAAAACCGAAAACCGAAAACTGAAAACCGAAAACCGTCCTTTAGAGGCATTTTTTTCCCAGGCAGGCGGCGCATTTTGCCGGTTTAAACCGGGCGGATTTTGCGCCGGTGTTTAACTTTCTTCGATATTTCTATAAGTTCCGAATGGCACGGGCCTTGCTTTCCCTCCGGGCAGACCCAGATTCTTAAGGAGGAGAAATGCAGGCATCCGGTGTCGGACTCCCGCTCTTGGACCTGAAATCCCTGGCCCCGGGCCGGGCCCAGGGATGTCCGGTTCAAGACCAGTTCCAGTCATTGCTCCAGCAGCGGATGATATCCCGGGGATGGACCGGAGGCAAATCCTCCTCCAAAAGCCTGGATCAGTCCGTCCTGAAAGCCCAACTGCGCCAGGCCCATCCCGCGTCTTCCGCTTCTCCTCTGGCCACCGGCCGGACAAAACTTATCGACCGTTTTCCGGTATCCATCCCCAAGAAAACCAATTACCGGAAACCCGAGGGCATCCCCTGGAAGTTTATGGAGCGTAAGGACAAATCCCTAAACTCGGAGCCGCCATCCACCCTTACCAAGCCGGGGGATTCTTCTTCCAAAAGTTGGCAGCCGGACCCCCGTTCCAAGGCTATACGGCTGTCCCAGGGAACTTCCAAAACCGCGGCGGCTGTGGCTCAGCCAAACTCCCAGATCGAGATGCCTCCGGCCCTGAAGAAGCTCCAGGAATTGTTAAACCAGCAACCGAACCAGACCTTGAAAGTGCCCCCGGACCGCATTCCCGAAGTGGAGGCCTTCCTCTTGAATGCCGGGCTGCCCGTCCAGCAGGTGGAAAACCTCCTGACTTCCCCCCGTTTTCTGGAGCAGGGGCTGTCGGCCGCGGACATCCAGTCCGCATGGCAAAAGGCGGTGCAGAATACTTTAGTCGATACCCAGGCGGCCTCCGGACTCGAGACCCAGGGGACCAACCTGCAAACCCCGGCGCCCCTTAACCGGCTCCAGAACCTTACCAGCCAACCCGAATACCAGCGCCTCTGGGAAAATCTGACCCTGCCTCCCCGGGCCCTGGCGGATTTGCGCCTGGAATTGCAGCAATTGGGCGTGCCGCCGGAGACCCTGACCAAACTGAGCGAACAGAATTATCCCCAGGGCATTCCCCTGACCGAGGTGTGGCAGCTTATTCAACAGGCCCCCAAATCCTCTGCCGCCGCAGGCCTTGATCCGGCCAAGATCGATCCCTCCCTGGCGTCGCCCCCCCTTCTGAGCGGGGCCAAGGATTTGGAAAAATGGCGCCAGCTATTGGTGCAGGCCGGCATGGACCCGGAACTGGCCCAGACCCTGGTTTCCGGCCCCACCCCCACCAACCGGGAGGAACTGCAAATCAGTTTGGTGCAGATGGCGCCCCCGGCCGAGCCGTCCGGGCAGCTGGAGGTTCCCAAACCCCTTTACCTGCCTCAGAGCATCCGCTTCCGCGCCATTCCTCGGTTGCAGTCCGACCTGGCGGAGGAGGGAAACGGCCAGTCCGGAAATCCGGCCAAGGCTTCCCCGGTCTCTCTCCCGTCTTCCCAGGCCCGGGAGGCCGTCATCCCCGGCGGGACGGAGGTGAATAAATTTTTGGCGTCTCTCCTGGCTGAAGACCCATCCCAGGCGGAGTCTCCTCCAGCCGCGGAAATCGCCGACGCGCCGGCCCCGGCCGCCAATGTTTCTCTGACTCCGGAAGCCCGGGATGCTCTATGGTCCCAGGTGAAAAACGCCATCCTGAGCCATCTCCGGCCCGGGGAAAGCCAGACAGAAGTGGACCTCAATCCCCCGGAAATGGGAAAACTCCATCTGACCCTGAACGTCAAAGGCGAGATGGTGGAGGTCACCGCGGTTCCCTCCCAGCCGACCATGGCTGAAGGAGCCGCGGCCGGAGTGCAGCAGTTGGCTCAAGCCCTTAATCAGCAAGGGCTGAGCTTAAGCCAGTTCCAGTTTCAAAACCAGGAGGGGGCCCCGGTCCAACCCGTACTGGCCTCTTTCCAGTCCGGAGAGCAGCAGCTTGATTTCGGGCAGGGAGGAAGCTGGGCCGATGGCGATGGGACCCAGAATCTCCCCTTCCTTACCCAGGCCCAGGAAGTCAAGCTTCCCGGGGCCTCTGACTTGAATAACTTCCTGGCCCTTCTCAACAGCGGCGTCTCCGGTAACGGGGATTTTTCCGCATCTGCCGGGATAGCCGGGGAGGGGACAGCCGGAGTCCATGCCCTGCTGACTCCGGAGGCCCGGGAGACCCTCTGGTCCCAGGTGCAAACCGGCGTTCTGGGGAATCTCCGGCCCGGAGAGAACC